>NZ_JBIVLO010000004.1:518677-683284 GCF_044751305.1 Streptomyces sp. NPDC088725 | reverse complement strand
AGGTTCTCGCTTTCGCGTTTCCCTTTCCGGCGGTTCCGACTCTATCAGATCCTTTCGGGCCTGATTCCCAGTCAGAGGGGGCTTGTCTTCCCGGCTGTTCGGCCGTTCCGACGTTTCAAACTCTAGCGGATTCCGCAGGCGACTCATAATCGAGTCTTCGAAATGCATTTCGGCATGCCGAAATGCGTCCCGGCTGGGGATCGTGCTGAGTTTGGGTGCCGCATTCGCGGCAGAAGTGGCTGTCTCAGAACCATCCGGCTCCGGGACAACTCGAAGAACCTTACGGATCCGGAGGGGGCGTGTCAAGCGCCTGCTGTCCACCGGTTTTCCGGCCGCTTCCCGACCGTCACCGGTCCAGGCCGACCGTCACGGCTCCAGGTCCTTCAGCCTGCCCCCGGCGTCGGGCTGGGCGTCCTCCACGCGGCGCAGCAGGCGGATCAGCAGCTCTCCCAGCACTCCGCGCTCGTCTCCCGAGAGGTCCTGGAGCAGTTCTTCCTCGAAGTCCGTCGCCATCCGCATGGCTTCGAGCCACTGCGTACGGCCCTCGTCCGTCAGCTCCACGATCACCCGGACCCGGTTGTTCTCGTCGCGGTCGCGCGTCACCAGGCCCTCGGCCGCCATGCGGTCGATGCGGTGGGTCATGGCGGCGGGGGTGAGCCCGAGGCGCTTGGCGAGTTCGCCGGGGCCGAGGCGGTACGGGGAGCCCGCGAGCACGAGGGTCTTCAGTACTTCCCATTCGGCGTTGCTGATGCCGAGGTAGGCGACCTGCCTGCCGTACGCGACGTTCATCCGGCGGTTCAGCCGCCCCAGGGCCGAGACGACCTGTTCGACCTGGGGGTCCAGGTCCCTGAACTCCCGCTGATAGGCCGCGATCTGCTCGTCGAGGCTCGGTTCCTGGGGGTCCGCCGCAGCGGGCTTCCGTGGGGTGTCGGGCATCGGTGAAGTATCGCACGCACCCTTCCTGGCTTCGAAGTCCTTCGAGGTGTACTGTTCCAGTTCTAACTTTAGCTTCGAAGTCTTCGGGGTTAAGTCGTTACGACTTCTACTTTCTAGGCGGTGAGTGTGACCAGGGTGGTGGGCGCAGCGATGCGCCGGGTCCAGGCGGGGAACGCGCTGAGCGCGTTCGGTCTCGGGTTCACGGTTCCGTATCTCTACATCTACGTGGCTCAGGTGCGTGATCTGGGCGCGACCACGGCCGGCGCCGTGCTCGCGGTGTTCGCCATGGCGGCACTGGCCGTGCTGCCGTTCACCGGGCGGGTCATCGACCGGCGAGGCCCGCTGCCCGTACTGATGGGCGCCGCGCTGCTGGCCGCCGTCGGCGCGGTCGGCATGGGGCTGTCCGGGAGCGTCCCGGCGGCCGTGGCGTCCGCCGCCGTACTGGGAGCCGGAACCGCTGTCATGCAGCCCGCGCTGGCCACGCTGATCGTGTGGAGTTCGGCGCCTTCGGCCCGTACCCGGGCGTTCGCCATGCAGTTCTTCCTGCAGAACCTCGGGCTCGGTATCGGTGGGCTGATCGGCGGACAGCTCGTCGACGTCAACCGGCCCGCGAGCTTCACCCTGCTCTTCGGCATCGAGGCCGTCATGTTCCTGGTGCTCGCTGTCACGGCGGCGACGGTCCGGGTGCCGCGTCCCACGGCGATTCCCGGGGTTCTGCCCAAGGACGCGGGCGCCGGGGGCGGGATGCGGACTCTGCTCTCGCACAAGGCCATGGTGCGGCTGCTGGTGCTGGGCTTCGTGGTGTTCTTCGCCTGCTACGGGCAGTTCGAGTCCGGGCTCTCCGCGTACGCCACCGAGGCGGCCGGGATCGAACCCGCGACCTTGGGCATCGCACTCGCCGCCAACACGGCGGTCATCGTGCTCGCGCAGTTCGTGGTGCTGCGGCTCGTCGAGCGGCGCAGGCGCAGCCGGGTGATCGCCCTGGTCGGCCTGATCTGGGCCTTCGCGTGGGTCGTCGCCGGATACGCGGGACTCGGGCACGGCAGCCAGACGATGGCGACGGCCGCGCTCATCTCCACGTACGCGCTGTTCGGACTCGGCGAGTCGATGCTGTCGCCGACCATGGCGCCGCTGGTGGCGGACCTCGCGCCGTCCTCGATGGCCGGTCAGTACAACTCGGCGTTCGCCCTGGTCAAGCAGTTGGCGCTGGCGGTCGGTCCGGCCGTGGGCGGGCCGATGGCGGCCGCGCTGCACGGCCCGTACATCCTGACGTTCGTGCTGTTCTCGCTGGGCATCACCGTGCTGGCGCTGCGGCTGGGCGGTCGGCTCACGCCCGTACAGGACAGGCCCGCGCTCGCGTCGGTGTCGCGGGTGGTGGCTCAGCACCTGCCCGTGCCGGAGAACGTTCCGCAGCCCGGGACCGCGGACGCGCCGTCCGTGCCGGAGCCGGTGCCCGCCGTGCGCTGAGCGCGGTCACTGCGGCAGGGCGAACTCGCACCAGACGGCCTTGCCGCCGCCGGGCGTACGGCGCGCCCCCCACGACGAGGCGATCGTCGCGACGATGGAGATTCCGCGGCCCGCCTCGTCGGCAGGTTCGGCGCGTTGCCTGCGCGGCAGGTGGTCGTCGCCGTCCGTCACCTCGATGATCAGGCGGCGGTCGGTGCGCCGCAGGCGCAGGCGCATGGGCGGGGTGCCGTGCTGGAGGGAGTTCGCCACCAGTTCGCTGGTGGCGAGGACGCCCAGATCGCACAGCTCGACGGGGAAGCGCCAGGAGGCGAGGACCCCGGTGGCGAAGGCGCGGGCGCGCGGCGCGGCCTCGATCCCGCCGAGCAGGTCGAGCGCGGCGTTGTGGAACAGCTCCGCGTTCCCGCCCGTACGCGCGGGGTGCTGGAGGACGAGCACCGCCACGTCGTCGTCGTGGTCGGCGGTGACGCCCAGGGCGCGGATCAGCCGGTCGCAGACCACCTGGGGTGATCCCTTGGCGCCGGACAGCGCGCGCTCCAGGGACGCGACCCCCTCGTCGATGTCCTCGCCGCGCCGCTCGACCAGACCGTCCGTATAGAGGACGGCGGTGGAGCCGGGCGGCAGCGCGATGCTGCCCGAGGTGTGGATCCAGCCGCCGGTGCCGAGCGGCGGGCCCGTCGGGTCGGCCGCGCGCTCGACCGTGCCGTCCTCCGCGCGCACCAGGATCGGCAGGTGTCCCGCGGACGCGTAGACGAGACGGCCCTCGTTGGGGTCGTGGACGGCGTAGGCGCAGGTGGCGATCTGGCTGGCGTCGATCTCGGCGGCGAGTCCGTCGAGCAGTTGCAGCACTTCGTGCGGCGGCAGGTCGAGGCGCGCGTACGCCCGGACGGCGGTGCGCAGCTGGCCCATGACGGCGGCGGCGCGGACGCCGCGGCCCATGACGTCCCCGATGACCAGTGCCGTGCGGCCGGCGCCGAGGGTGATCACGTCGTACCAGTCGCCGCCGACCGCCGCGTCCACGCCGCCGGGCTGGTAGGTGGCGGCGACCCGCAGGTCGTCCGGCTGCTCCAGCTCCTGCGGGAGCAGGGAGCGCTGGAGGGTGACCGCGGTCTGGCGGTGCTTGCGCTCGCTGCCGCGCAGCCGCTCCACGGCTTCCGCGTGGTCGGTGACGTCGGCGGCGAAGACCAGGACACCGCCGCCCTCGCAGTCGACCGGGGTGCAGGTGACTGTGTAGGACTTGTCCGGGGGCCTGCGGTCCTGGTGTTGCTGCGGGGCCTGGTCCTGGTCCGGCTTCCGGTCCTGTTCGAGTTTCCGGGCCAGGGACTGGATCTTGCGGGACTTGACCGTGCGGGGTTTGCCGCTGCGCAGCACCTGGTCGAGGAGCGGCAGCAGTCCCAGCTCGGCCAGTTCGGGGCAGCTCTCCGCGGCGGTCGTGCCGGCGGGACGCGGGCCGAAAGCCTCCGCATAGGCGTCGTTCACGTACGCGACGCGGTGATCCGGGCCGTACACGAGTGCGACCAGGGCGGGCAGGCCGCCGAGGATGTCCCGTACGGAGAGGTCTTCGAGCGCGGGGACGGCGACCGCGACCGGTTCCGGGGCAGCGGGGTGCGCGGGGCGCTGCTCGGACTCACCACGGGCCGGAGGGACGGACCCGCGGGCCGTGCGCGCGGCTGCGCGGCGCTGTGTACCGGGGAGCCGGGCGCTCCAACGCGTGAAGTTCACGAATTCACAGGCCTCATGGTGTCGTATCGCGTGGCGTGTCGCTGCTGTTCGTCCGGCAGGGCGGTCCTTCGGGCCGGTCCGCGCCGCGCCGGATCACTCTGTGCAGATCTGGACCCACCTATGGTCACACGTCCTCTGCGGGCGAGCGCACTGGTGACGGTGGAGGCGGAGGTTATCGGCCGCCTCCGGTGCCGGCCGTCCTCAGGAGGTCCGGCTGTCCTCGGGAGCCTCAGCTGCTCTTGGGAGGCTCGGCCGTCCTGGGAGGTTCACCGCCCGCGGCCAGTTCGAATTCGGCGCGCGGGTGTTCCAGCGAGCCGAGGGAGACGATCTCCCGTTTGAAGAGCCCGGAGAGTATCCATTCGGACAGCACGCGCGCCTTGCGGTTGAAGGTGGGGACGCGGCTGAGGTGGTAGACGCGGTGCATCAGCCAGGCCGGATAGCCCTTGAGTTTGCGGCCGTACACATGCGCCACTCCCTTGTGGAGCCCGAGGGACGCGACGGAACCGACGTACGCGTGGCGGTAGTCCCGGAGCGGTTCGCCGCGCAGGGACGCGAGGATGTTGCCGGCCAGCACCTTTGCCTGGCGCACGGCGTGCTGCGCGTTGGGGGCGCACTCCGTGCCCGGTTCCCCGGCGGTCAGGTCGGGGACGGCGGCCGCGTCGCCCGCGGCCCAGGCGTGCTCGACGCCGTCGACGCTCAGGCGCGCGGTGCACGCGAGGCGGCCGCGCTCGTCGAGCGGCAGGTCGCCGGCGGCGAGGACCGGATGCGGTTTGACGCCGGCGGTCCAGACGACGGCCCGGGTCGGGAAGCGGGTGCCGTCGCTCAGTACGGCGACGCGGTCCTCGCACGAGTCCAGGCGGGTGTCGAGCCGTACGTCGATATTGCGGGCGCGCAGCTCGCGAACCGCGTACTGGCCCATCTCCTCGCCCACCTCGGGCAGGATTCGTCCGGTGGCCTCGACGAGGATCCACTTCAGGTCCTCGGGCTTGATGTTGTGGTAATACCGCGTGGCGTAGCGGGCCATGTCCTCCAGCTCGGCGAGCGCTTCGACACCCGCGTAGCCGCCGCCGACGAAGACGAAGGTGAGCGCGGCGTCACGGATGTCCGGATCGCGGGTGGAGGAGGCGATGTCCAGCTGCTCGATGACGTGGTTGCGCAGGCCGATGGCCTCTTCGACGGTCTTGAAGCCGATGCCGTGTTCGGCGAGTCCCGGAACCGGGAGGGTACGGGAGACGGAGCCCGGCGCGAGGACCAGTTCGTCGTAGACGAGGTCGATGGTGCCGGGGGTCTTTTCCTCGCGGGAGCGCTTCTCCTCGCGGGATGCCTTCTCCTCGCGGGGGCCTTTTCCCGCGCCGGGGCCCTTCCCCCGGCCCGGGCCTTTCCCCTCGCCCGTGCCCTTTTCCTCGTCTGAGGCGAGTGTGCGCACGGTGACCGTGCGCCGGGCGTGGTCGATGGACGTCGCCTCACCGACGACGAGGGTGCACTTGTCCAGAAGCCGTCTGAGCGGGACCACCACATGCCGCGGTGAGATGTTCCCGGCGGCCGCTTCCGGCAGGAACGGCTGATACGTCATATACGGGTCGGGGGACACCACGACGATTTCCGCCTCGCCGCTCCTCAGCTTCCGCTGGAGCCGCAGCGCGGTGTACATCCCGACGTAACCGCCGCCGACAACGAGAATGCGCGCACCGCGGTCCGGTGCGGGGGTCGTCCCTCGAGAGATCTCAGCCTTCACCATCCCATGAGGCAACGGTGCTCAGGGTTTGTCCACAGCCCCGACAAATTGTGTGACCGGAAGCCGTATGCGATCCGGGGCCGTCAAGTACCGTGGAAACGCTGGAGAATTGCAGGTCAGGCCGGGTTTCAGGGGGAGCGGCGGAGGGCCGGACCAGACAGCTTCCCGGCCTTGCTCCGATCGGGGGGCGACCTGTGCGGAACCGCCCCCTTCTGAATTGGTCCAGGCTCAACTATGTTCATTCTCGACGGTGTGTCAGGACTGTGACCTGGTCGTGCACTCCGTGGTCACAACGGGGAGTCTCCGGGGGGAGACATCATCACCGGGGGAACGGTTATGCATCTTCAGAATTCTCATTGGCAGACCGCTGTCGTCGCGGGTGGTTCGGGCGGCGGGGGCGCGGCGAGTACCGCGGGCGGCCCGGCTGCCGCGGGCGGAGACGGCGACAGACGGCTGGGCGTCGGTGGACCGGGGCGCTCGGCACCGCTTCGTGTGGACGCGCAGCGCAATCTGGAACATGTACTGCGCGCGGCGCGCGAGGTGTTCGGCGAGCTGGGGTACGGGGCGCCCATGGAAGACGTGGCACGGCGCGCCCGGGTCGGGGTCGGTACGGTCTACCGGCGCTTTCCCAGCAAGGACGTGCTGGTGCGGCGAATAGCCGAGGAGGAGACCTCCCGGCTGACGGACCAGGCGCGGTCGGCGCTGGGCCAGGAGGAAGAACCGTGGTCGGCGCTCGCGCGCTTCCTGCGTACGTCGGTGGCTTCGGGCGCGGGGCGGCTGCTGCCTCCGCAGGTGCTGCGAGTGGGCGGGGAGGACGCGGAGGCGGTGCCCGGTGCGCCGGTGTCCGCGGAAGGGCGGAGGCCCGGCAAGGCGCGAGTGCCTGCGGAGGGGCGAGTGCCGCAGCAGCGGCAGGCGGGCCAGCCCGACCTGCGGGTGGTCGGACAGCCTTCGGCCGCAACGGAGTTGGACGATCCGGGCGCGATCGAACTGCTGGACGTCGTCGGGCAGCTGGTCGACCGGGCTCGGGCGTGCGGCGAGTTGCGCGGTGATGTGACGGTGGCCGATGTCCTGCTGGTGATCGCCACGGCTGCGCCTCCGCTGCCGGACGCGGCGCAGCAGGCGGCTGCCTCGACAAGGCTGCTCGACATCCTGCTGGAGGGGCTGCGGCCGCGAGCCGCGTAGTCGAACTGACGTATCGCCCAGTCGTGTTGGCCGTGTCCGAGCCTTTCACGAATGGGTGAAGTCAGGTGCCCGGATGCGGGAATCAGCCCCGGATGAGTGGTTGAGGGACGCAAGGGGCCGGTGTGAACGGCGCCCTGTGGGACTCTTTCCCGGTCTTTGGGTCTGAGGGTGCGCAGGGGGGCTTCACGATGAGCGGTGACGGACGGGACGAACCGCTCGGTGGGGGCGCGCCCGGCGGCGCCCACGGCGGGACGGAGCCCCGCCGGCCCTCCCCGCAGGTGCCGAGCCAGGGCGGCCCCAGAGAACCCACCGGTCCTGCGGCCCCGCGGGGGCGGGCGGTTCCCGGGCAGGGCGGGCGCGGGCAAGGCGTTCCCGGGCAGGACGTCCACGGGCAAGGCGTGTCCCGGCGGGAAGGTCCCGGGCAGGGCGGGCGCGAGCGGGGCGGTCCTGGCCAGGAGGTTCCTGGGGAGCCTCCCCGGCAGGACGTCCACAGCCAGGGCGTTCCGCGACAGGAGGCCCACGGGCAAGGCGCTCCCCGGCAGGACGGTCCCGGGCAGGGCGGGCGCGGGCAGGGCGGGCGCGGGCAGGGCGGTCCTGGCCAGGAGGTTCCCGGGCGGGGCGCGCGCGAGCAGGACGTCCATGGTCAGGGCGGGCTCGGGCAGAGCGGTCCCGGCCAGGAGGTTCCTGGGCAGGACGCCCACGGGCAGAACCGGCGCGCGCAGGACGTCCACGGGCAAGGTGTTCCCGGGCAGGGCGGGCGCGGCGGCGGCGCCGAGGTGAGTGTGCCGCCGCAGCGCGAGGGGCGCGGGTCTCACTCCTCCGACGCACCGACGCTCGAACTGGTCGCGTCCGGACTGCCCCTGTCCGACGCCGACTTGATCCAGCGGATGCGCGGCGGTGACGACAGCGCGTACGAGGAGCTGTTCCGCAGGCACTCGGACGCGGTGCGGCGTTACGCCCGTACCTGCTGCCGGGACGCGCACACCGCCGACGACCTGACGGCTGAGGTGTTCGCCCGTGTGCTCCAGGCCGTGCGCGGCGGCGCGGGTCCTGAGCAGGCGGTGCGCGCCTACCTGCTGACGACCGTCCGGCGCGTCGCCGCGTCCTGGACGAAGTCGGCGAAGCGTGAGCAACTGGTCGACGACTTCGCGGTGTTCGCCGTGCAGGCAGCCCGTTCCTTCGAGGCGTCCGACGGAGACGCACACGAACTGGGCGCGGACGTAAGGGCGATGCACGAGGCCGAGCAGTCCCTCGCCATGCAGGCGTTCCGCAGCCTGCCGGAGCGCTGGCAGGCGGTGCTCTGGCACACCACGGTCGAGGAGGAGTCCCCGAGCCAGGTCGCACCGCTCTTCGGGCTGTCCGCCAATGCCACCGCGGTGCTGGCCAGCCGGGCCCGCGAGGGCCTGAAACAGGCCTACCTGCAAGCCCATGTCAGCTCCTCGCTCACCGCCGGCGGCGATTGCGCGCGCTACGCCGACCGGCTCGGCGCGTACGCCAGGGGAGGTCTGCGGATGCGGGCCGAGCGGGGGCTGCGCAAGCACCTGGAGGAGTGCGCCAGGTGCCGGGTCGCCGCCGGTGAACTGGCCCACGTCAACTCCGAGATCCCGGGGCTGCTTCCGGTCGCCGTCATCGGCTGGTTCGCCGCGGGCTACTCGCTCAAGGCCGCCGGGATCCTGGCGGGCGGCGCGGCGGGAGCCGCGGGCGCGGGCGCCGCTGCCGCCGCGAACGGCACGTCCGGCGGGGCCGCCGCCGAGGGGCTCGGTGCCCCGGCGAAGGCCGGTATCGGAGCGCTGGCCTCGATCGTGGCGGCCGCCGGTCTCGTCTGGGCCATGTCCGGCGACCCGTCGCCGGCCCACGATCCACAGCCCAGGCCACCGGTGGCTCAGCCTCTTCCGCCGCAGCCTCCGGCACCCTCACCGGCGCCGCCGAAACCCCACGACGCACCGAAGCCGCCGACTCCGCGACCTTCGCAGCCACGCTCGGCCCCGCCGAAGCCACAACCCACCCCGCCCCACAAGCCCACCCCGCATCACGAGCCGTCCCCATCGCCCGAGCCCACGCCCGCCAGGCCCACACAGGCAGCCCCCGCCGAGCCGGCCCCGACGCCGGCTCCGACCCCGGCCCCGCCGCCCCCGCTGCCCCCGGCGCCCGTACCGGCGGTCTACCAGGTGAACGAGCTGAAGTACGGCGTCCTGGGCGACGGCACCACACCCGAGGTCCGCCTCGGCGGGGGCGGCTGGCTCTGGCAGCGGTCGAGCATGTCCATCGGCTCCACCCGCTACGGGCACGGCGTGACCATGCACGGCACCGGCTCGGTCACGATCGACCTCAACCGCCCCTGCACCGCGTACGAGGCGCGGGTCGGCGTGGACGATCTGGCCCTGGGCCTCGGCGCCGTCCGCTTCTCCGTGTACGGCGACAGGGGAAGGCTGTGGCGCTCACCGCTACTGCACGGTCACGACGCGGCGGTACCCGTACGGGTGGGGATCTCCGGCCAGAAGACCATCCGCCTGGTGGTGGAACCGCACACGCCCCTGGACGCGGTAGCACTGGCGGACTGGGCAGAGTCCCGAATCACCTGCGCGTAAGGGGCGAAGCGAACACCGAAGGCCTGGCCGCACGACACCAGCGCGAGCGACGGGTCGGCCCGTACGCGGCTGAGCAGGTCGCCCCCGGCCACGCCCACGCGCTCACGACCGCAGAGTCGGCCGCGCGATCACCCCACCCGCCACCGCGCGCTGCCGGGGCGCCGACGTTCCCGTCCAGCAGGTGCCGCGCCGGGACAGCAGCCTGCGCAGCCACAGTTCCGTGGAGACCAGGTCGGCGATGCCGTCCAGCGGCACCGGTTCGCCCTCGGCGGCCGCGCGCAGGGCCTCGCGTACGACGCGGGCCTCGATCAGGCCCGCGTCGGCCAGCAGCGGCGCGTCGAAGAGCGCGATCAGGTCGCCGGCGGCCAGCCGCAGGCCGGCGCGCGCGGCGGCGGCCGACGTGGCGCGTGAGGTGGCGCCCCAGCCCGGCGGGAGGTCGTGTATGCCGGCGCCCGCCAGGACCGTACGGAGGATGTCGGCGCGGGCGCCCGGCTGGACCCGCAGTGCTTCGGGCAGCACGCGGCAGGCCCGTACGACCTGGTTGTCGAGGAACGGCGCGTGCAGGCGCTGGCTGCGGACCTCCGCCGCCTGTTCCAGCACCCGGTGGTCGGCCGCGTAACGGGCCAGCGCGGCGCGGGCGCGGGCGTCTCCCGGGCGCTGTACGGAGGTGGGGCGGGTGGCCGCGGCGGTCAGCCGGAGCGCGACTTCGGCCAGCGCCTCGCCCGTCATCCAGCGCGCCGCGGGGCCCGGCCGGGACCAGGCGAGCGCCGACAGCGACGCGGCCAGCGGGCCCTGCGAGACCGGGAAACCCGCTTCCCGCCGCGCGTCGGGCAGCCGGGCCGCTGCCTCTTCGAGGCCGGCGCGGTAGGTCGTACGGGCGAGCCTGCGCGCGGCCCGGTAGACGGTCAGAGGGACGAACAACGAGGCGGGCGAGGCCCCTTCGGCCTTGGCGAGCGCGGTCACCGGGTGCAGCAGATGACGTCTGCGGCGGTCGAGGAGGAGGTCCGCGAGGCGCGCCGGGTGGCCGTCGAGGACTTCACGCGCCCCCGCGCCGGTGAAGTGGTCGGCGCTGCCCGCCGCGAGTCTGCGGCGGTGGCGTTCCGCGACGACGAGCGAGGAGCCCGGTTCGTCGGTGAGCGGTCCCGCCAAGCCGGCGTAGGGCAGGGCCTCTTCGCCCGCCGCGACCACGACGTGGTGCAGCCGGGGGTTGGAGGCGATGGCGCGGGCGCGCTCCAGTTCGGCTTCGTCGCTGCCGTGGGTGGCGGGGTCGTTGGTGGCCAGGTCGTTGAAGGTGACGGCGAGCAGCCGCTCCCCCGCGCCCGTGCCGTGCCCGAGGATCGTGCCGGGTGCGCCGGGCAGCCCGGCGGCGAGGAGCGCGAGGGTGCCGGAGGCGCTGCCGCCCGACAGGTCGGCGCCGATGCCGGGTACGGGCGCTCCGCGGGCGGCGCGGCGGTCGGCGGGGCCCATGCCGGGGACGGGGCCGGGATCCTGCGGCAGGGTCTCCGGGGCGTGGCGGGGGGCCACGAGCCGGGCCCGTACGGCGTCGATGAGCGCGTCCCGTACGCCCTCGACGGCCTGGTCCGGGTCGAGTTGGGCCGCCGCGACGGCGAGCGAGGCGACCGACTCGTAGCCGGTGATCTGACGCGAACCCTCGCGCAGGATCAGCGAGTGGCCCGGCGGGATGCGCTTGACGCCGTCGTACGGAGTGGCGTCGCGCAGGGCCTCCGGGGTCTCCGGGCAGGCGAGCAGCGCCGCCAAGTACCCGATGTCCAGCTGGGCTTCGATGAGGTCGGCGAGCGGGAGCGCGGCGGTGGCGTACGCGGTGCCACCGGCCCAGGGTGTGTAGAAGACGGGCCTGGCCCCGGCCAGATCGCCGGCGACCGTGATCCGGCGGCCGATCCGCGCGACGGCCGTGTAACTGCCGGGCCAGGCGGTGAGATGACGCAGGGCGCCGCCGCGCGCGGCGAAGAGGCCGAGGCGCAGTTCCTCGTCCGTCGCTCCGCAACAGCCCAGCACGGCAAGCCGGTTGTCGGCGTCGATGCTGACAACTCGTACTTCGTCGGGCCGCCAGTCGCCTACGGCCCAGAGCGGATCCGGGTCGCCCCAAAGGAGTTGGGAGCCGACCGGATGGACGGTGCCGCGCTCGGCCTCGCCGTCTTCGGCCCCCGGATGCCCGGCTGCCGCGGTGCCGCCGGCGTACCCGCCGTGGTGTCCGGCCGCGGTGCCGCCGGCGTACCCGCCGTTTCCCGTGCCCCCACCGCCCGCGAACGCGCCGTTACCGCCCCGGCCGAGCCCTCCCACCGCTCCGGCCGTGCCGAAGTGCGCGGCGATACTGCTCCACCCCACCAACCAGCGCACGCCGCCTCCACAGCCTGTGGACAAGTCGGGCCGAGGCCCCTTCGGTCACGCACCGAAGCCCGTTCGGGACCATGCTGCCACGACAAGGGGACGCGGGAGGGACCGCACGAGGACACGTCGGAGGCGCGCGTCGCACCCGTGCCCGGTGACCGGCCGCACCCTGACGGGACGGCAGACGCACCCGCACAGGCCGGGCGCGCGCACCCGGAAGGCCTCCCGCCGCACCCGCAAGCCGTACCCGCAAAAGGGCGAACGGGCCTCTGGCATGAGCCATTTGGCGAATAAGCGGCCCCGGACGGCCCTCCGCGACCCCGGCCCGACAGGCAGCATTCAGCCAATCTCCGGACCTGACCCGGCGCCCGTGAGCCGGCGCACGTTCGGTCCGGGAGGCGTCGAGCGCCTCCCGGACCGACCCACCGCCCGCGGGGATTGGGGCGGCGGTATCCCCCAGCCCACTGGTTCCAGTACGCAGTAGGCCGACCCACGCAGGTCTCATGGAAGCGCTTCCGCTCCCAGGGGGCCAAGAGCGCACGGCCGGGCGCACGGTACACACCCGGAGCACGAGCCGCGTGTCGGCGCTCCGTTCGCGCGCTTCCGTACGGACAACAATCTCGCCATACGGAACACCGCCCCTTAACGGTCGGGATGTGGCGAACTACGCTTGGTTTTACGAATGCCGGGCGCCTATGCCGCGAACACGGCGGCCGTCTGTGTGTCGAGGGGTGACGCATGTCCAGAGAGCTACGCGGGCCGAACGAAAAGCTCGGTTCCGTTCTCGCCCTCGCGGGAATCAGCAACGCCGGTCTCGCCCGGCGGGTCAACGACCTCGGATCCCAGCGCGGTCTGACTCTTCGCTACGACAAGACGTCGGTGGCGCGGTGGGTGTCGAAGGGGATGGTTCCGCAAGGAGCCGCGCCCCATCTCATCGCCGCGGCCATCGGCGCCAAGCTGGGCCGTCCCGTGCCGCTGCACGAGATCGGTCTCGCCGACGCGGATCCGGCCCCCGAGGTCGGGCTCGCCTTTCCGCGCGACATCGGGGAGGCGGTGCGCTCCGCGACGGACCTGTACCGCCTCGATCTGGCGGGCCGGCGGGCCGGCGGCGGGGGCATCTGGCAGTCGCTGGCGGGTTCCTTCGCGGTCACCGCGTACGCCACGCCCGCTTCCCGCTGGCTGATAACCCCCGCCGACTCCTCGGTCGCCCGCGACGCGGCGGCCGCGGAGGCGGCGCAGGGAGCGCACGGCGTGCAGGGCGCCGACGCCTCCGGGGAGATCTCTCCGATGCGGGTGGGCCACAGCGATGTGGCCAAGCTCCGCGAAGCGGCGTCCGACGCCCGGCGCTGGGACTCCAAGTACGGTGGCGGCGACTGGCGTTCGTCCATGGTCCCGGAGTGCCTGCGGGTCGACGCGGCGCCTCTGCTGCTGGGCGCCTACAGCGACGAAGTGGGCCGCGGTCTGTTCGGTGCCACGGCCGAACTGACCAGGCTGGCCGGGTGGATGGCCTTCGACACGGGCCAGCAGGAAGCCGCCCAGCGCTACTACATCCAGGCGCTGCGCCTCTCCCGCGCGGCCGCCGACGTCCCTCTCGGGGGGTACGTCCTGGCTTCCATGTCGCTCCAGGCGACCTACCGGGGCTTCGCCGACGAGGGCGTCGACCTCGCACAGGCGGCACTGGAGCGCAACCGCGGTCTCGCCACGGCCCGCACGATGAGCTTCTTCCGGCTGGTGGAGGCGCGCGCGCACGCGAAGGCGGGCGACGCGGTGGCGGCCGGGGCCGCGCTGAAGGCCGCGGAGGGCTGGCTGGAGCGCTCGCGGTCCGGCGACGCCGATCCGGCGTGGCTGGGCTTCTACTCGTACGACAGGTTCGCGGCCGACGCGGCGGAGTGCTACCGGGACCTGAAGGCGCCGCGCCAGGTGCGCCGCTTCACGGAGCAGGCGCTGTCGCGGCCGACGGAGGAGTTCGTACGCTCCCACGGCCTGCGTCTGGTGGTGAGCGCGGTCGCCGAGCTGGAGTCGGGCAATCTGGACGCGGCGTGCGCGGCGGGCACCCGTGCGGTGGAGGTGGCGGGCCGTATCTCCTCGGCGCGCACCACCGAGTACGTACGCGATCTGCTGCACCGCCTGGAGCCGTACGGGGACGAACCACGCGTCGTGGAGCTGCGGGAGCGGGCGCGGCCGCTGCTGGTGGCGCCCGCGTGAACCGGCCGCCGGCGGCGCCCGCGTGAACCCGCGGCCCGGGCGCGCGCAGCCGTGCCGGAACTCCCCGGGTTCCCGATGTGGATCTCTGGTTTAAGCGGATTGTCAGCGGGCCAGTGCACTATCGGGGTCGGAGGTGGTGTGCGATGGGCGGACGGGCCGGGTTCGACTGCGACGTGCTGGTGATCGGCGGCGGGATCGTCGGTCTGTCGACGGCGTACGCCCTCACGCGCGCCTCGCCGGGCATCCGCGTCGTGGTCCTGGAGAAGGAGCGTGGTCCCGCGCGTCATCAGACGGGCCACAACAGCGGGGTGATCCACAGCGGTGTCTACTACGCGCCTGGCTCGCTCAAGGCGCGGTACGCGGTGGGCGGCGGCGCCGAGATGGTCAAGTTCTGCGCGGAGCACGGCATCGCCCACGAGGTCACGGGCAAGCTGATCGTCGCGACCCGCCGCGACGAGCTGCCCCGGCTGCACGCCCTGGTCCAGCGCGGCAGGGAGAACGGCATCCCGGTGCGTGAGCTGGGCCCCGCGCAGATCCAGGAGTACGAACCCGAGGTGCGCGGCCTCGCGGCGATCCGGGTCGGCACCACCGGCGTGTGCGACTTCGGCGCGGTCGCGGCGCGGCTCGCCGGTTCGGCGGAGGCCGCAGGGGCCTCCGTACGGTACGGCGCGGCCGTCGACGCCATCGACCGCCGCCCGTGGGGTGTGGCGGTCCGTACGACGGCGGGAGAGGTCGTCAGGGGGCGCACGCTGGTCAACTGCGCCGGGCTCCAGTGCGACCGGGTGGCGCGGCTCGCGGGCGACGACCCGCAGATGCGGATCGTGCCCTTCCGGGGCGAGTACTACGAGCTGGCGAGGCCGGGGCTCGTACGGGGCCTGGTCTATCCGGTGCCGGATCCGGCGTTCCCGTTCCTCGGGGTCCATCTGACCCGGGGTGCCGACGGCAGCGTCCATGTCGGCCCCAACGCGGTGCCCGCGCTCGCCCGCGAGGGCTACGCGCGGTCCGCCGTACACCCGGGAGAGCTGGCGGACACGCTGAGCTGGCCGGGTTCCTGGCGGATGGCGCGCAGACACTGGCGGTACGGGGCCGGGGAACTGCGCCGCTCGCTGTCCAAGCGCGCCTTCACGACGGCCGTACGGCGGCTGCTGCCCACGGTGACGGAGGCGGATCTGCGCCCGGCGCCCGCCGGGGTACGGGCCCAGGCGGTACTGCGGGACGGCTCACTGGCCGACGACTTCCTGATCCGGCGCGCCCCGCGCACGGTCCATGTGCTGAACGCGCCCTCACCGGCCGCGACGGCATCCCTGCCGATCGGCCGCGAGGTGGCGCGGCGGGCGCTCGCGGTCCTGGCGGAGGACTGAGCGGAGGACTCTGCTGCGGGCCTGAGCGGATCCGGCTGGTCCGGCGGATCCGGCTGGTCCGGCGGATCCGGCTGATCCCGCTGATCCGGCTGATCCCGCTGATCCGGCCTCCGCGCGGATCCGGCTGCTCCGCTTCCTCCGTAGAATCGGAGCATTGTGTCCGAGCCGGAGAAGACCGAGATGACCGACAGCACCACCGAGCCGACCGCGCCGGTCGAGACGGCCGAGACGGCCGCGCAGGCCGGCACCACCGCACCGGCCGGCCCCGCCCCGCGGGCCGCGGCCGACGCGCGGCCCGTGCCCGCCGCGCGCACCGCCGTACCCGCCGCGCGCCCCGGAGCGTCCGAGCTGCGCTCCATGAGCCGGATGTTCCCCGACGGCACCGGCCCGGCCGCCGACCCCGCCGGTTCGCACTTCGAGCGCCGTATCCGCAGCTTCCAGCCCCGCAGGAGCCGGGTCACCACCGGCCAGGCCGAGGCGCTGCGCCGCCGGTGGCCCGCGTGGGGCCTGGACATCGACGGACAGCGGATCCTCGACCTGGACGAGATCTTCGGCGGCCTGCCCGCCGTGCTGGAGATCGGCTTCGGGATGGGCGAGGCGACCGCGCGGATGGCCGCGGCCGACCCGGGCACCGGAATCCTCGCCGCCGACGTGCACACGCCCGGCCAGGGCAACCTGCTCCGCCTCGCGGAGGAGCACGGCCTGTCCAACATCCGGGTGGCCAACGGCGACGCGATCATCCTGCTCAGGGAGATGCTGGCACCGGCCGCACTCGCCGGGATGCGGGTCTACTTCCCCGACCCCTGGCCCAAGAAGCGGCACCAGAAGCGCCGTCTGATCCAGCCCGAGTTCCTGACGCTGGCAGCGGAGCGCATGAAGCCCGGCGCCGTCCTGCACTGCGCCACCGACTGGGAGCCGTACGCCGAGCAGATGCTCGACGTGCTCACCGCGCACCCCGGCTTCGAGAACACCCAGGAGGACGGCGGCTACGCGCCGCGGCCCGACTTCCGGCCGCTGACCCGGTTCGAGGGGCAGGGCCTCGACAAGGGGCATGTGGTGCATGACCTGTTGTTCCGCCGCGTGCCGTAACTCCCCACCGTATGGGCCCTACTTCCCACGCTCCGAACCGTATCGACGCGCATAGCGGGTGATTGTTGGCCATGACACGCTATAGGCGGTCAACGCGCCATCGCCGTTGTCAGTGACCCTCGTTAGGGTCGACGGGTGGCCCAAGCATCCGAGCAGCGCCTCGATCAGCATCCGGGTCCGGGTCCGGGTCCGGCCGCACTGTGGGCCGCCCCACCCGAGCCCGAGCCCCAGGTCCAGGTCCAGGTCCAGGCCGAGCACCGCCCGCGCCCCGCCCTCTGGCGCCGGGCCCTCTCGTACCGGGCCTTCTGGCGCCGCGGGGCCGTGCGCGCGGGCGCGGTGATCACGCTGCTCGCGCTCTGCGCCCTGGTGATCCTCGCGCTCGTCAGGGACCAGACGGGCGATCAGGGCTTCCTGGTCGGCCTCGGCCTCGCCGTCCTGCCCGTACCGCTCCTCATGGGCGCCTTCCGCTGGCTGGACCGGGTCGATCCCGGCCCCTGGCGCAATCTGCTGTTCGCCTTCGCCTGGGGCGCGTTCGCCGCCGCCCTGGTCGCGATCCTCACCAACTCGTTCGCGACCCAGTGGATAGCCACCGCCACCGCCGATCCGGTGGGCGCCCAGTCCCTGGGCGCGACGCTGATAGCGCCGGTCGTGGAGGAGAGCGCGAAGGCCACCGCGGTTCTGCTCCTCTTCCTCTTCCGCAGGCGGGACTTCACGGGACTGGTCGACGGAGTCGTGTTCGCGGGCTTCACCGCGACCGGCTTCGCGTTCACCGAGAACGTCCTCTACCTCGGCAGCGCCTTCGGCGAGGACCAGTCCATCGGCAACGGGGGATTCGCGTCCTTCACCGTGGCGACGTTCTTCGCGCGGGTCGTGCTGTCGCCCTTCGCGCATCCGCTCTTCACGGTGATGACGGGCATCGGCTTCGGCCTCGCCGCCTCGGCCGCCGGGCGGCGACGGCCCCTCCGGTACGTCGCGCCACCGCTCGGCCTCGTCGCCGCGATGGGCACGCACGCGCTGTGGAACGGCTCGTCGTCCTTCGGCACGTACGGCTTCTACGCGGTGTACGCGCTGTTCATGGTCCCCGTCTTCTCCCTGCTGACCTGGCTGGCCGTCTGGAGCAGGCAGCGCGGGCTGCGTACCGTCCACGACGAACTGCCCGCGTACGCCGCCGCGGGCTGGCTGGCCACCGCCGCGCCCCACACACTGTCCTCGATGCGGGCGCGCACGGCGGCACGGGACTTCGCCGGCCGTACGTACGGACCCGCCGCCGCCCGCGCGGTAGGCGAGTACGAGGCGTTGGCGACGTCCCTGGCGCTCATGCGCCACCGGGCCCACCGCGGCGCGGTGGACCCGGACTTCATCGAGCGCGAGCGGGAACTGCTGCGCCGGCTGTGGCAGCGCAGGAGCGTCGCGGACCCCGCGATGATCTACGCGGCGCGGGCCACGGGACGGGTACGCGTGCCGCCGCCGTACCTGGACTACGAGGGCTACAACCCGTACCGCCAGTACTGACAAGGCAGTTCGAGCCGACCGGCCCCGGGGCAGACAGAACGGATCAGACGGCCCGGATCAGCCGGAACAGATCAGACGCAACCGATCAGGCTCCCCGGTCCGGCGGAGCGGATCAGGCCGACGCGGCCGTCAGCGCCGCCAGTTCGTCCGCCGTCAGCTTCAGGTCCGCCGCGGCCAGCAGCGCCGGCAGCTGCTCGACCGTACGCGCGGACGCGAGCGGCGCGACCACGGTCGGCTGCGCCGCCAGCCAGGCCAGCGCGACGGTCGAGATCTCGGCGCCGTGCGCCTGCGCGACCTGGTCCAGCGCGGCGAGGACCTTCACACCGCGCTCGGTCTCCAGGTGCTTGGCCGCGCCCTCGGCGCGCTTGCTGTCGACCGTGCTGCCCGGGCGGTACTTGCCGGTGAGGAAGCCGGACGCGAGCGCGTAGTACGGGACGGTCGACAGGCCGTGGCGCGCCACGCTGTCCTGGAGCGGGCCCTCGTAGGAGTCGCGCGAGACCAGGTTGTACTGCGGCTGGAGCGCCACGTACTTCGCGAGGCCCTCACGCTCAGAGAAGGCGATCGAGGCGTCGAGCCGTTCCGCGCTGATGTTGGAGGCGGCGATGGCACGCACCTTGCCCGCCTTCACCAGCTGGTCGAGGGCGGTGATGATCTCCTCGACCGGGACGCTCACATCGTCGAAGTGCGTGTAATAGAGGTCGATGTGGTCCGTGCCCAGCCGCCGCAGCGACTCTTCGACGCCGCCCTTGATGGTGTCGGCGGCGAGGCCCTTGAACTTCTCGTGGGCGCCGACCTTCGTCGCGACCAGCACGTCGGAACGGTTGCCGCGGGAGGCGATCCACTCACCGATGATCGTTTCCGATTCGCCGCCCTCATTGCCGTCCACCCAGGCGGAGTAGACGTCGGCGGTGTCGATGAAGTTGCCGCCCGCCGCGGCGTACGCGTCGAGCACGGCGAAGGACTGGGCCTTGTCCGCGGTCCAGCCGAAGACGTTGCCGCCGAGGGCGAGCGGGAAGACCTGGAGGTCGGAGGAGCCAAGCTTGCGAAGATCAGTCATGAGGTGATTCAACCCCCGCGCGGGCTCCCCCTATTCCACCTCGGGCCCACGGCTCGCGGCGGTGTTCCCGAGCGGCCGGGCCCGGGTTGCCACCCGAGGCCCGGCCCGCCGCGTCCGCCGCGTCCGTTCCGTCAGGGATTGAGTCCGTTGCTCCGCAGCCAGGCCATCGGGTCGATGCCGGTGCCGTCCGGAGTGTGCACCTCGAGGTGCAGATGCGGCCCGGTCACATTGCCGGTCGCGCCCACCCGGCCGATCAGCTCGCCCGTGGTGACCTTCTGCCCGGCGGTGACGGTCATGGACGACTGGTGGCAGATCCACAGCTCCGTGCCGTCGTCCAGTTCGAGCACCGTGCGGTAGCCGTACGAGCCCGACCAGCCGGCCGACAGGACCGTACCGCCGTGAATGGCCTTGATCGGGGTGCCCGTCGGGGCAGCGAAGTCCAGGCCCGTGTGATAGCCCGAGGACCACATGGAGCCGGCCTCGCCGAAGGTGGAGGTGAGGGTGTACGAGGCGACCGGGAGGCTGAAACTGGCGGCCAGCTTGGCCAGCCGCTCGGCCTCTTCCTTCTTCTTGGCCTCTTCCTCCGCCTTCTTCTTCGCCTCTTCGGCCTTCTTCTCGGCCGCGTCCTGCTGCTGCTTCGCCTGCTCCTGCGCCTTCTCGGCGGCCGCCGCCTCGGCGGCCACCTGCTGGGCCGTGTCCGCCGCGGTCTGCTGCTGCTCGGCCTGCTGGAGGATCCTGGCGCGCAGCGCCTCGCCCGCGTCGGTGGTGCCCTGCTCGGCGTCCTCACTCGTGAGGCCCGCCGTGGTGAGCGGGGCGTCCGCGGCCATGGCCGCGAAGTCCGGCTCGGCGTTCTTCTCGTCGTGCGAGACAAGAGAACCGACACCCGGCAGCGACGTGGCGTCGGGCAGGTTGTCGGTGATGACGTCGGGGAGGGTGATGGAGATGGGGGGCTTGCTCTGCGCGGTGGCCATGCCACCCGCGCCGACGGCGGCTATGACGCCGACACCCAGGACCGTGGAGCTGCGCGCGAGTCCGTTGCGCTGCTTGGCGACGCGGTGTCTGCCGCGCACGGGGAGGACGGACTCCTCTGTGGGGTTCCACTCCGCCCACTGTCTGACCGGCTCCTCGCCGAGAACGGTGGTACCGAAGGGGGCCTCTTGGGCAGGCTTGTCTGACGCCACGGGGGCGCACTCCTTTCCTTCCTTCTCGCCTACCGGGTTAGCTGACGGGTTCGGAGCAGGAAGGTCTCCTACGAGCGTCTTTCCGCTGCGCGAGGCAGCAAAAGATGCCCGATTCACCCCAATTTTTGGTTCCCCGGTTTCCATGCGGAATTCGGCGCGTGCGCGCGGCGCCATCTCTGCCGACGGCTGGGACAACCGCGCTGCGTTATCGAACGTTAATAGAGAGTCCGGCTTTATTCCAAGCCATTCCCGATGATCGTTAACAACTTCGCAACGGACTTACCCGGACGCAAGCGGGTGCAACCGGGTGATTTGGCTGCTCGTCGGTACACCTCCGCTTCCTGACCGTAAGTCAAATGTTATGCGGAGGGATGTACTGCGGTCACCTGAAGTGATAATCCGTGCGCGAGGCCCCTGAGCTCCTTGAGGGAACTCAGGGGCCTCAGAGGCGCACGGAGTGAGCGGCATGGCTCACGGCACGCACGGTGTGGGCGGCATGGCTCCGCGACTCAACGGTGCGGGCCGTACGAGTCCGTGACTCACGGCGTGAGCGGCATGGCTCCGCGCCGCTCCGGCCACTCCTCCAGCTGCTCTCCCGTCGGCCGGCAGACCGCGAGCAGCGCCATGTCGTCCTTGCTGCCGCCTCCGGTGTAATCGACCACCTCGCCGACCAGCTCGTCGAGCAGTGCCTCGGGACCCTTGAAGGTCCGGCCGAGCAGCCGGGCGCCCGTGTCGAAGAAGACGCCCTCTTCGTTGCGCGCCTCGGAGAGCCCGTCCGTATAGAGGAGCAGCGTCGCGCCGTCGGGGTACTCGATCTGGTCCGCGCGGTCCGGCAGGCTGCCGAGGTCGCCCATGCCCAGCGGCAGCGCGTACTCGTCCGGCTCCAGCGACCGCAGCGATCCGTCCGCGAACAGCAGCAGGGGCGCCGGATGCCCGCGGTTGACCAGCCGTACGACATTCTCGCCGTATGGGATCTCGGCGAGCACCGCGGTGGTGAACCCCTCGAAGGCGTCGAGTTCACCCCGTAGCGCCTTCTCGCGCATGATCGCGCGCTCCAGGCGCTGCGCGACGCCCTCCAGGGACCGTTCCTGCTCCGCGGCCTCGCGGAAGGCGCCGACGGCCACCGCCACTATGGCGACCGCCTCGAGCCCCTTCCCGCGCACGTCCCCGACCACCAGCCGCACGCCGAACGGGGTGTCGAGCACCACGAACAGGTCACCGCCGATGAACGTGTCTCTCAGCGCGGCCTCGTACCGGGCGGCGACGCGCAGCCCGCCGATCTCCTCGGCCGGGGTGGGCAGCACCGCACGCTGCGCCGTCTCGGCGATGATTCTCGCCGAGGCCAGCCGCTGGCCACTGCGGCGGACGACCCAGTTGATGAACAGCGCGAGGACGGACACCGTCGCCACGGTCGCCGCTTCGGCGACCGTGACCACCACGCTCACCGATTCGATCGCGGTGTCGATGCCCACCACGGCGGCCAGTGAGAGGAGCGCCACCACCGCGGTGTTGCGCGCGCTGGTGAAAGGCGCGGCCAGCAGCGGGGCTGCCGAAAAGAAGGGTGAGGCGGTGACGCTCGCCGGCGTCAGGCTTTCGAGCAGTACGCCCGCGACGAGCATGATCACCGGAAG
The DNA here is from genome assembly GCF_044751305.1 of Streptomyces sp. NPDC088725. Classification (NCBI taxonomy): domain Bacteria; kingdom Bacillati; phylum Actinomycetota; class Actinomycetes; order Kitasatosporales; family Streptomycetaceae; genus Streptomyces; species Streptomyces sp. NPDC088725. The sequence continues at coordinate 661,272 of NZ_JBIVLO010000004.1, read as the reverse complement.
AATCCGCACGATCATCGGTGGCGGACGTCCGGTCCCGCGCGGCCTCCCGAGGCTGCTCGCGCCGTTCGGACCGTCGGGGTCGCTCATGCCGCCCCGGGCGTCCGCGCGGGGCGCACGGCTCGCGCCGCCGCTCGCATCACTCGGGGCGTCGGCGCCCCGTTTCAGCTTCCCCACCAATGATCTCCTGCCCGGTCCACCTTCGGCTGCGGAAGGTACCGCGCTCCCACCAGGCTGTCCGCCGCCACGTCGGGCGGCGATTCGCCGTCGGCCGAGTGGGCTACGGCCGAGTGGGCTACGGCCATGAACATGGAACGATTCATACGCCTGAGCTTGACACTGCGTAGCGATCACTCGCAGACCTTAGAACCCTGCACGCGATCCGCTCTGTCCCATTCTGCCCGAATATCTGACGCTTCGGTGGGTACCGAGGGCGGGTTTACCGTCACCAAATCTGGGTAAAGCCGCCCCGGACACGACGAAGGCCCGGATCCACAGGGATCCGGGCCTTCGTCTTCATGAGTAGCGGGGGCAGGATTTGAACCTACGACCTCTGGGTTATGAGCCCAGCGAGCTACCGAGCTGCTCCACCCCGCGCCGCTGAACGCAACACTACGCCATCCGGAGCAAGATCATCTCCACCCCGGAAAGACCCCGGAAAGGCCGCCCCGCCGGCCCTTTTCCCGGGCGTGCCGACCGCCCGGACATCAGGCGGCCGTCACGACATCGGCCCGGATCGAGGCGGCCCATTCCACCAGAAGCCGCTGATAGCGGTCCTGTTCGGCCTCGGAAAGCGCGCGTCCGGCACCGCCGGCGCGGGTCCACAGGGCGCGGATCTCCGCGTTGACGACGGCGGCGGAACGTACGGGACGGGGCTGAGCCGAAGCGGACGAGGAAGCGGACATGGGAGACAGGCTACGGCCAGCCACTGACATTCGGCAGAGAGTATCTCTAGGGTTACGCCGGTGATCGAAAGCATCGTGTTCGACGTCGGTGAGACGCTCATCCGTGACGACCGTTACTGGGCGGGCTGGGCCGACTGGCTGGGCGTCCCCCGGCACACCATGTCCGCGCTCGTCGGCGCCGTGACCGCGCAGAGCAGGGACAACGCGGATGCCCTGCGGCTCATCAAACCCGGCATGGACGTCGGCGAGGCGTACCGCGCTCGCGAGGCCGCGGGCCGCGGTGAGCATCTGGACGAGTCCGACCTCTATCCCGACGTACGCCCGGCCCTGGCGAAGCTGCGGGACCTCGGCATCCGCGTCGTACTGGCCGGGAACCAGACGGTCAGGGCCGGTGAGCTGCTGCGCGGGCTCGACCTGCCCGCCGATCTCGTCGCGACCTCCGGCGAGTGGGGCGTGTCCAAGCCGTCCGCGGAGTTCTTCGCGCACGTCTCGAAGGTGGCGGAGGCGGCCCCCGAGCACACGCTGTACGTCGGCGACCACCCGGTGTACGACCTGTACCCGGCGAAGGAGGCCGGTCTGCTCACCGCCCATCTGCGGCGCGGCCCGTGGGGCTATCTGTGGGCGGACGACCCCGGGGTGATCGAGGCGGCGGACTGGCGTATCGACGGGCTCACGCAGTTGGCGTCGATCGTCGCGGAGTGACGGGCGGGGCGCGCCGTGGCCGTACGCACCGCTCGCAGCCGTACGTACCCGTCCCCGAAGGGCTACCGGGTGCGGCGCCCGTCCCGGACCCCGAGCCCGCCACCCGGCGACCCCGAACCCGCTCACGCAGCCGCGTACTCGTGCGGTTCGCCGCCCTGCCACTCCACCCAGCCGGGATCGTCTATGAGGTCCCAGGCGTCGGGCAGGCCGGCCAGGCGCAGGAACTCGATCAGGTGTTCGTCCGAGTGGGCGAGTCCCATGATCCGCCCGCGGACCGTGACCCGCCGGCCGCCCGTCCCGGACGCCCGGTGTACGACGATCGGTGCATCACTCATAAGCCCAAGCCTGCGACGATCCCGCCCGGTCCGCAGCATGTCGGACCGAATCATTTTTCCGGCCGGGCCGCCGGACCGCCGTGGAGACGGACGGCGGGCTGATCGGGAATCCGGCTCGGTGGCTCCACTGTTCTCCCCTTGACGCCGAATCCGGCGCGCCTTGTTGAGCGACGCCGAAGACGACGCCGAAGACGCGGAAAGAGGGCTCTGCACCATGTTTGATCCGGAAGCTCTGTACATATGGGAGCCGAACGGCCTGGAGGCAGCACAAAAGGCGGCCGCCGAGTCGGGGGACGGCCTCGTCCTGCTCTACCAGTTCGACGGGTTCATCGACGCCGGACTGGCGGGTACCTCGGTCGTCCGCCATCTGCTGGAGGAGGGCGACCCGCGCGTAGTCGCGCGGTTCGACACCGACCAGCTGATCGACTACCGGACGCGGCGGCCCCAGATGATCTTCCGGCGCGACCGGTGGGCTTCCGTGGACGCGCCTGAGCTGGCGGTACATCTGGTGAACGACGCCACGGGCACGCCGTTCCTGGTACTGAGCGGGCCCGAGCCCGACGGTCGCTGGGAGGCCTTCAGCGCCGCGGTGCGCGATCTGGTGGACCGGCTCGGCGTCCGGCTGACCGTGTACGTCCACGGCATGCCCATGAGCGTGCCGCACACCCGTCCCGTGGGCCACACCCCGCACGGCACCCGCCGGGACCTCGCCGCGCCCGTGCCCGCCTGGTTCGAGAAGGCCCCCGTGCCCGGCAGCGCCGCCGCGCTGCTGGAGCTGCGTCTCGGCGAGGCGGGGTACGACGTACTCGGCCTCGGCGCCCATGTGCCGCACTACGTGACCGACTCGCCCTATCCGGCCGCGGCGGTGGTCCTGCTGGAGGCCGTACAGGCGGCCACCGGCCTGGTGCTGCCGAGCGCGGGACCGCGTTCCCTCATCGACGACGTACGCGCCGAGATCGACGCCCAGCTGGCCGAGGCGGACGAGCTGGCCGAGTCGGTGCGCGCGATGGAGCGCCAGTACGACCTGGCCATGGTCGCCATGGCGGACACGATGGCGGCGGACGACCGCGTTACCGGCGCCGATCTGCCGACGGCGGACGAGCTGGGACGCCTCTTCGAGGACTTCCTGGCCGAACAGGACCGCGGCGCGAACGGCTGACGGGGCGCGGCCGCCGCATGCGGCAGGGGCCCGATCGCCTTCCGGCGACCGGGCCCCTGCTCGTGGCCTCGTGGTTGTACGTACGGCCTCGGCCTCACGGCCGGGCGCTGCGCCGGACCACGGCTCAGTCGGACTGGCGCGGGGCGCTCGGCGTACGCGGGGTGCTCGCGGCACTCGGGGCGCTCAGCCGGGCCAGCAACTGCATGGCCTCGGCCGACGGCGAGCCGGGCTCGGCGTTGTACACGACCAGGCGCTGCCCCGGGTCCGCGAGCTGCAGCACCTCCTCGGCGAGGGTGATGTCGCCCACGATGGGGTGCTGGTAGTTCCGGACACCGAACGAGCAGTCGCTGACCGGGTGCGAGGACCACAGGGAGGCGAAGTGGGCGCTTTTCACGGTCAGCTCGCCGATCAGCCCATTCAGCCCCGGGTCGTCGGGATAACGCCCCGCGGCCATGCGGAGATAGGCGACCGTCTCCCCGGTCTTCTCCTCCCAGTCCGCGTACAGGTCGAGCATATGCGGGTCGAGAAAGACCAGACGGGCCAGGTTCGGCCGGTCCACCGGCCGATCCACCGATTCGAAGTCGAGATGGCCTGCGAACAGCGTGTACGCCATGCGGTTCCAGGCGAGCAGATCCAGATTGCGCCCGAGAACGAAAGCCGGGGAGTTCTCCAGAGCGTCGACCATCATGCGTACGCCGGGCCGCGCGAATTCCGCCGTCGTGGGCCGCGCGGTTCTGCGCTGCGGCCTGGCGAGGCTGTGCAGATGCGTACGTTCGTCGTCGTCCAGCCGCAGCGCGTCGGCGAGCGCGTCCAGCACACTGTCGGACGCGTTACGGCTCAGCCCCTGCTCAAGACGTGTGTAGTACGCGAGGCTCACCCCCGCGAGCAGCGCCAGCTCCTCACGGCGCAGGCCCGCGACACGACGGCGTCTGCTCTCCGCGTTCAGCCCCACGTCCTGCGGGTGCAGTGCGCCCCGGCGTGAGCGTAGAAACTCTCCCAGTTCGGCCATGTCACCGATTATGACTCGGCTCCGGCTTTTCCCCGCGGGCTCAGCCTGACCCTGTCGGTGGCAGGCTAACCGGAATCCGGGAGCAGAGCGTCACGAAGTGTTTACGCGAACCTCTCGCGACGCTTATCCGGCCACCCACGAATTCAGCCCGCGCGCCGTCAGCAATAGCCGGACGCCCGCGCGCGCCCTGTGGCTCGGAGAGAACCACGCTCACAGAGAACCAGGCTCGCCAGGGACCATCGCCTGCCGAGAGAACCGTAGAAAGCGGAGCCACGCTCCCCTGAAATTGTCTTTGGTGGAACCGGCCGCCACCGCCGCGGACCAGTCCCAGGAAGAGGCCGTCCGCACCACGCTGCCCACGGTCAGACACGCCGAGGAGATCGGCCTGCACCGCGTCCGGTTCGCCGAACACCACGCGATGCAGGGCCTCGCGTCGCTCGCCCCGGATGCCCGTATCCCCGTCCTCATCGGCTCAGGCCGCCCGGGAAAGCGTTGCCCAGCGCCTGCGTGATCTCCGGGCCGATGCCGGGATCACCGGGTCTGAGCCGGCCGTTCGGTGCGGATGGACGCACTCGAAGTCCAGCCGCACCGAGAACGCCCGGACGCCTCCGTCCCCCGCCGACCTACGGGCCTGGTGCCGCGCGTGCGGCGCGGAGGACCAGGCCGTGGACATCATCGCCCAGTCGCGCAATGCCGAGTCCCAGTACGTCGAATGGCGGCGCCGGGTGCGGTCGGGGTTCAAGCAGTTGCAGCACAGCTACGTTCCGCTCGCAAGGCGACACGGGTCTTCCGTGTGTCCTCGGCGACGCTGGTGCCCGGCCTGCTCCAGACCGAGGGCTACGCCACCGGGCTGATGTCGGCGATCACGGACTTCCGTGAGATCCCGAACGACGTCGCCGACGCGGTCACCGCGCGCCTGGAGAGATCGCGAATTCTTCATGAGCGGGGTCATCATGAGCGGGGTCATCATGAGCGGGGTCACCGCTTCGTTCTCGTCGTCGAGGAGTCGGCGTTGCGGTACCGGATGGGCGACGCGGACGCCATGGCCGCGCAACTCGGCCACCTTCTCACCGCCGGGGCCCTGCCCGCCGTGTCTCCCGGTGCCCTCCCCGCGGCGACTCTGTCGCGCGCCATCCGGCCCATGGAAACGTTCCACATGTACGACGACACGCTTGTGTTGGCGGAGTTGCTGTCCGCGAGGGTCACGGTCACGCAGCCCACCGAGATCGTGTACCTCAAGGCGTTCGAGGAACTGCGGAGCACGGCCTTGTACGGAGCCGAGGCGCGCGCACTGATCGTGCGGGCCATCGAAGCGCTGGCATGACCCCTGTAATCGTCCGGGTGTTCCCTGCGGGCCGAACGGGGCCCGGCCGAGGAGCGGAACCGGGGCCGCGCCGGCATCAAGAAGGTGACGGATTACGTATTTGCCCAGGTCAGAGCCTTCCTGACCTGGGCCGGAGCGGTAGGCCGTGTGGGACTTGAACCCACAACCAACGGATTAAAAGTCCGCTGCTCTGACCAATTGAGCTAACGGCCCGCACCCCGCAGCATAGTCAATCCCCGGGGCCGATCGGCCAGTCCGGGGGGGCGGCGCCGTTGTGGCGGGCCGCGACGGGCGGGGGCGGGCCGGGGCGAGGGCGGAGCCGGGGCGAGGGCGGAGCCGGGGCGAGGGCGGAGCCGGGGCGAGGGCGGAGCCGGGGCGACGGTGGGGCCGAGGGATCGGGGCGACGGCGGAATCCGCTGGGCGTTCTGTCCGGCAGACGGCTGAAATCGGCGGTGCACAGGGGTGGTTGTGCGCCGAGTGCGTTGACCGGCCGAATCCGTTGCGCCGACGCTCCGTTATCCAGACTCCAGTCGCTGGATACCGCTGATCCGGTCCGGAGCGCCGTCCCGCCGTGGTCCCTCATCCCTCCACCGCGTCCGACGCGCGCGGGGCCGCGATCGGAAGCAGGAGGAAACGCATGTGTGGCATCACCGGATGGGTCTCCTTCGACCGTGATCTGCGGTCCGCGTCCAGGACCCTGGACGCGATGACGCGGACGATGTCCTGCCGGGGTCCGGACGACCGCGGTACGTGGGCCGACGGGCCCGTGGCGCTCGGGCACCGGCGGCTCGCGGTCATCGATCTGCCCGGCGGGGCGCAGCCGATGACGCTGGCGACCCCTCGGGGCAGCCTCGCGCTGGTCTACTCGGGCGAGACGTACAACTTCACCGACCTGCGCGAGGAGTTGGCGGGACGCGGGCACCGGTTCCGTACGCAGTCGGACACCGAGGTCGTCCTGCGCGGCTATCTGGAATGGGGCACGGCCGTCGCGGAACGGCTGGGCGGGATGTACGCGTTCGCCGTCTGGGACGGCCGCGAGGACAAGCTCGTGATGGTCCGCGACCGCATGGGCATCAAGCCCCTCTACTACTACCCGACCCCCGACGGTGTTTTGTTCGGTTCCGAGCCCAAGGCGATCCTCGCCAACCCGCTCGCCCGCGCCCGCGTCGCACTCGACGGCCTGCGCGAGCTGTTCGCCTTCGTCAAGACGCCCGGGCACGCCATCTGGGACGGCATGTACGAGGTCGAGCCCGGCAGTGTCGTCACCGTGGACAGGAACGGGCTGCGCCGGCACGTCTACTGGGCACTGGAGACCCGCGCGCACCCCGACGGCCGCGAGGCGTCGATCGCGCGCGTTCGGGAACTGCTCGACGACAGTGTGCGCCGCCAACTCGTCGCCGACGTACCGCTCTGCACGCTGCTCTCCGGCGGTCTTGACTCCTCCGCGATGACGGCGATCGCCGCCCGGCGACTGGCCGCGAGCGGTGAGACGGTCAGCAGCTTCGCCGTCGACTTCGCCGGCCAGACCGAGAACTTCGTCGCCGACGAGCTGCGCCCCACCCATGACACGCCGTACGTGCACGATGTCGCCCGCGCCTCCCGCACGGACCACACGGACATCGTGCTGGACGCGCGCGTCCTCGCCGATCTGGACGTACGTTCCCGGGTCATCGGCGCCCGCGATCTCCCCATGGGGCTCGGCGACATGGACGCCTCGCTCTATCTGCTCTTCAAAGCCGTCCGGGAGCATTCGACGGTCGCGCTGTCCGGCGAGTCGGCCGACGAAGTCTTCGGCGGTTACCGGCACTTCTTCGACGAGGAGGCGCGGAAGGCCGACATGTTCCCCTGGCTCGTCCACTTCGCGCGGGCCTTCGGCGAGGACAGGGGCGTACTGCGTACGGAGCTGACGGCGGCCATGAACCTGCCGGTGTACGTCCAGGACAGCTACGCCACGGCCGTCGGCGCGGTCCAACGGCTCGACGGCGAGAGCGACTTCGAGTTCCGGATGCGCAAGATCTGCCATCTGCACCTGACCCGGCTCGTCCGGCTGCTGCTCGACCGCAAGGACCGGCTGAGCATGGCCGTCGGCCTGGAGGTCAGGGTGCCGTTCTGCGACCACCGGCTGGTCGAGTACGTGTACAACACCCCGTGGTCGCTCAAGTCGTTCGACGGCCGGGAGAAAAGTCTGCTGCGCGAGGCGACGGCCGATGTCCTGCCGCGCTCGGTGTACGACCGCGTGAAGAGCCCGTATCCGACCACCCAGGACCCCGCGTACGCCCTGGCCCTCCAGGGGCACGTGAAGGATCTGCTCGCGAACCCCTTCCACCAGGTCTTCGACCTCGTCGACCGGGACAGGGCCGCGCTCGCGGCCGGGCGGGACGTGGCGGAGATCAACCAGACGACCCGGCAGGGCCTCGAACGCACCCTGGACCTCGCGCTCTGGCTGGACCTCTACCGCCCGGAAGTATCGCTCACCTGAATCGGCCACCCGCATCGGTCACTTGAATCGCTCACCCGAATCGCTCACCCGATCGATCCATCCATCGATCGGGTTGATCACCTTCGTGAACATCCCACCGGCCGGAGCCAGTTGGGCATGCTGGAGCCATGTCTGAGCACGGTGAGAACGTACCGGCGTACCAGAAGGTCAGAGTCGGCCCGCAGGACTCCCCCGCGGCCGCCATCGCCGACGTGGACGCGTGGCAGGCCCGCGATCAGTACCCCCATCTGCTCGGTGGCGGCGGCCCGGTCTTCGGGGTGGCCCAGGAGCTGGACACCGGTGGCTGGGAGATCCTGAGCTTCGGTGAGGTCTACCCGCAGACCGCGCGCGACAGCATGTCGATGGTCTTCAGACAGCGGGCCAGCGAGGCCGAGAAGGACGGAAACGCCGACGCCCGGGCGGAGTTGATGGAAGCCGCCGAACGGCTCGACTGGGAGGTCCTGGACGACCTGACGGTGTGCGGCATCCGGTACCGGATCGTACGGGCCGAGCCGTTCATCCGGATGGGTCCGACGGGCCCCGAGCCGCCCCGTCCCTCCGACCCCGATCCGGCAGAGGTGGGCGAGGCGTACCGACTGCCCCTGCCCACCAAGGGGTTCGTGATCGACACGTTCGCGGAGTCCGGGATGTCGGAGGCCATCCTGCGGGTGGAACTGCTGACGCTGGTACGCAAGCCGGGCACGGTCCCCGACGACGTGTGGGAGGACTCCCAGGTCGCGGTACGTACGCACCCGGGCGGGGTGCTGCTGCCCGCCGAGTTCATGACCGCGGAGTACGTGAACGGCGACTGGCGCCCGACCGCCGCCACGAGCGGGACCCCGCAGGGCGCGCGGGACGTGCTCGGCACGTATCTGCGCGTCATGGCCCCGGTCGTGGAGCGGCTGGACAAGGAACAGCGCGCCGTCTACGCGGCGGCGGCCGACAAGCTCGACGCCGAACGCTCCGACGAGATCGAGGTCGCGGGCTGCCTCAGCCGCGTGGTCCGGGTCGAACGGCTCGTACGGATCGGCCCCGACGGCCCCGAGGGCCCCCGCCCATCCGACCACGACCCCGAGCCGCCCCCGTCCGTCCACGTGGAGCAACTGCGGGCGCAGGGCGTGATCCTGGACGAGAACGAGCCGCTGGTGCTTTCGGAGGAGACGAAGGAGCTGTCCCGCCTCTACTACGAGGAGGAGGAGCGCCGGAAGGCCCTGCGCGAGGCGAGGGGCGCGGCGAGGAGCGCGGCGGACGACCGGGACGAGAACCGGCCCTGAGCCCCAGGCCCCCATGCCTCCACGCCTCCGAGCCGCACCGGACAGGGCCGGCATGTCCCCCCGGCAGGGTCAGCGGCGCGGGACGTCCTTGATGAACACGATCCCGTCGTATCCGGCCACGTGGGCCGGATCCAGGGGCGCGTAGCCGAACCACGGCGATACACGGGCCGCGCACCGCGTACCGCCGAGGGCTGCGGCCAGCCGTGGCGCGTCGATGACGCAGCGGTCCTCCGGGAGCGCGTACAGGAGCCCTTCCACGGTCTCCGGCGGCGGCGCCTGAACCCCCTGGTGTTCGATCGTGCCCAGGCCGGTGGCCACGAAGGCGTACTCCGGGCCGAGTTGGGCGGCCACCAGCGCACCGGCACTCCACCATTCCACGGGTGCCCCGCCCATCCGCATGGAGCTGCGGGCCCGTTGGAGATGGCCGTTGTGGGCGTGGACGAGTGCCGGGCCGCGTTCGGTGAGTGCGAGGAGGTTGTGGGCCATCATCTGATCGCGCAGGCCGACCAGCCAGGTCATGCGGGCCGGTGAGGTGTCGGCCATCCAGTGGTGGTAGCGCAGCAGACCGGTCGCGGTACGCCCATACAGGCGCGCCCGGTCCCAGTCGTCGCGCGAGGCCGCCGCGAGGAGATGCGGTCTGTGCTGGTCGAGCAGTGCCGCCAGATCGTCGGCGAGCAGGCGCAGTTGGCCGGCCTCGGCCGACTGTCCCGTGGACCGGGACGGGTCCCTCATCGCGGCGGGGTCGGTCCACAGGTCGTCGGCGCCGAGGAGGCGGTCGAGTGTGTCGGCGGTGCACGGGAGCAGATCCGCGTCCAGCCGGGCCGCGAGGTGACCGTGGAGCGCGGTGAGTGCCTGCCGGGGGCTCGCCGCGTGGGTGATCTCCAGCGGCGCGTCGAAACCGGCGAAGCGGAGCCGGTCGGACACGGGCCGCCTCTCGTTGTCGGCGCGAACGTTGAAGGCTCTCATCCAGCGCACGAGTTCACGGTTGGCCTCGGATGCGCCCCAGCCGTGGCTGAACCCGCGCTCCATGACGTCGTCGAGCGTGCCCGTGCCCGAGGTGACGTAGTCGTCCACGATCAGGCCCGCCACGCAGTCGCTCTCGATCGCGATCGTCCGGTAGCCCTCCTGCTCGACAAGCTGCCGGAAAAGCTCGTTGCGCAGATCGAGCAGGGCGTCCTCGCCGTGGGTGGGCTCGCCCAGCGCGAGCAGCCGGGGCCGGGCCGGGAGCAGCCCCATGACGGCGGCGGCCTCGACGGCGCGGACGGTGTCCTTGATGTCAGTAGCCATGCCTTCAACGCTATCGTTGAAGCCTCGGTTGAAACTTTTCCGGGATATCGTCGGGACTGTGGGACGAAACCTTCAAACCGGTAAAGGGCTCAGGCCGGTTGATCTGGCGCGCGGACACGGTCTGTCCACGCAGGCGGTCAGGAACTACGAGGAGGCCGGCATCCTTCCGGCCTCCGGTCGCACGGCCCACGGCTACCGCACCTACACCCCGCTGCACGCGAGCGCCCTGCGCGCGTTCCTCGCCCTGGTGCCCGGCCACGGTCACCGGACGGCGACGGCGATCATGCGGGCCGTGAACCGGGGCGCGGTCGATGAGGCGTTCCGTCTCATCGATGAGAGCCACGTCCAGCTCCTCGACGACCGGCGGACCCTCCGGACCGTGGAGAGCGCGCTCCGCGATTTGAATTCCGCCACGCCGTCCGGGGACGGTGCGGGGTCCGGCAGGGGCGCCGGTGCGGGGGCCCGTGCGGGGTCCGGGCCCGCCGAGGCCTTGGGGCGGGGCGGCACGTTCATCGGGCCGCTGGCGGACACGCTCGCGGTCCGGCCCGCGACACTGCGCGCATGGGAGCGCGCCGGGCTGGTGCGCCCACGCCGCGACCCTCGGACCGGGTACCGCGTCTACGACGAGGCCGACGTACGTGACGTCCGGCTGGCGCACCAACTCAGGCGGGGTGGTTACCTGTTGGAGCAGATCGCTCCGCTGCTCGACCAGGTGCGCGCGGCCGGCGGGCCGGAGCCGCTGGCGGCCGCGCTGCAGGACTGGCAGGGTCGGCTGTCCGCCCGGGGGCGGTCGATGCTGGCCGGGGCTGCGGAGTTGGAGGCGTACCTCCGCGAGCGCGGATGAGACTCCGGCCGCCGGCCGGCGGGCGGTTTCCGTCCGGCGGGCGATTTCCGTCCGACGAGCGATTTCCGTCCGACGAGCGATTTCCGTCCGACGAGCGATTTCCGTCCGACGAGCGATTTCCGTCCGACGTTCCGCGACCGCCGACACCCGCCCGTAAGGGAGCGTGCCGACCGCCGGGTGCCCGCCTTCCGGGCCTTGATACGTGCGGAGTTGGCACCCGGCGGCCCCTCAGGACCGGTCGCTCGCGCAGGGCCAGTCGCTTGCGCAGGGCCCGTCGCTCGCGCCGACCGGGTTCAGCCGGCCTTGGCGACTCCGACGTACAGCGGGCTCTCCTCGTCCTCCGGGGCTTCCGTGTCCCGGTACCACCGCGGGGCCGTCACCAGTCCCGGTTCGACCAGTTCGAGCCCGTCGAAGAACCGTGCGACGTCGGCGTGGGTGCGCGGGCGGAGGGTGATGCCGCCGGTGCCGTACGTCTGCGTCACCTCGCCCTCCAACTGCCGGTGGAAATCGGCCGTTCCGTGCGAGAACACCAGGAAGCTGCCGGCCGGGAGCGCGTCCACGAGCGAGCGGGTGAGGCCGTACGGGTCGTCCGTGTCCGGGATGAAGTGCATGAGCGCGATCAGCGAGAGGGCGATGGGCCTGCTGAAGTCCAGGAACTCACGCGCGTGTTGGAGGATCGTCTGCGGGTCGCGTACATCGGCCTGGATGTAGTCCGTGGCGCCCTCGGGCCTGCTGATCAGCAGCGCCTCCGCGTGACGCAGCACGATCGGGTCGTTGTCGGTGTAGACGATCCGCGACTTCGGGTTCACCCGCTGGACGATCTGGTGCAGATTCGGCTCGGTGGGGATGCCCGTACCGATGTCGAGGAACTGGTCGACGCCGCCGCGCACCACCCATTCGACGGCCCGGTTCATGAAGGCGCGGTTCTGCCTGGCGCTCCACCGGGAGATCTCGGGCAACTGCCTGCCCACCGCCTGGTCGACGATGTAGTTGTCCTTACCTCCAAGCAGGTAGTCGTAGACCCGCGCGGGGTGGGGTCTGCTCGTGTCGATCTGGGGCTTGGGGGTATCTGCCGTCATCTGGCGCTCCATTGCAGCGACTTGCTCTCACGGACTACACGGACTCGTTCTCTCGGGCACGTACTGCTCACCCAGGTGCCCGCTCACAGATTCTCGCGGAAGTCGGTGAGAATCTGCCTCGTCCGGACGGCGGATTCCGCGTGCGCGACCACCCGGTCCATCGCCTCCATGTGCTCGGAGACCTCGTGGGGCCTGTCGAGGTACAGCGCGCCCGTCAGATACTCGATGTAGACCATGTCGGGCACTTCGGGTTCCGCGAACCGGAACAGCACGAACGGACTGTACGTACCGGGGTGGTGGCCGGACGCGAACTCGGCGATCTGGAGCGTCACATGGGGCAGCTCCGTCACGTCGAGCAGCCGGTCGACCTGGGCGCGCATCACCTCGGTCGAGCCGACGGGTCTGCACAGCACCGTTTCGTCCATCACGGCCCAGAAGTTCGGCGCGCCGGGCCGCGTCAGCTGCGCCTGTCTCTCCAGCCGGAGCGCGACGTGTCTCTCGATCCCGGCCGGATCCGACTGGCCGACCGAGCCCGCCGTCAGGATCGCGCGGGCGTAGTCCTCGGTCTGGAACAGACCCGGCACGAAATGCGGTTCGTAGGAGCGGATGGTCTTGGCGGCCTCTTCGAGGCTCACGTAGCCGCTGAACCAGTCGGGCAGTACGTCGTGGTAGCGCTGCCACCAGCCGGGCTTGTTCGCCTCGTCCGCGAGCCGCAGGAAGACCTCGGCCTCGTCGTCGGACACCCCGTACGCGGGGAGCAGGACCTGTACGTACGGGATCTTCAGCGCGACCTCGGCCATCTCCATCCGCCGTATGGTCGCGACCGTCACGCGCAGGAGCCTGGCCGCGTCCTCGCGGCTCAGCCCGGCCTTCTCCCGCAGGGCCCGGAGCTGTTTGCTCAGGACCAGCTGCCCGATCGTCGGCGCAGACCTCGGCTCGCTCACACGACACCTCCAGGCACCACCGACATAGCGATCAAGCATGCCACAGCCGGTGGAACGCGTGTAGGGTGCACCGGCCCGCGCGGGCGCGGTGAGAGCCACCAGTGCGGTGAGAGCCACCGGCGTCGTGAGACCTGCCGGCGTGGTGAAAAGGGTGGGCCGTGTGGGACTCGAACCCACAACCCGCGGATTAAAAGTCCGCTGCTCTGCCAATTGAGCTAACGGCCCTCGCCACGACATCCCGGAGCGACACCTGTACGCCTGCAACGCCTCGGGACAACATCCACGAGCATAGCCGCCCGTGACCAGTGCGCCGATCGGGTATCGCGTGTGACATCGCGCGCACCGGACGGGTTCACGGGCCGCACGCCGCACTCCGCACGCAGAACACCAGGGCCCGTGTCCCACCCCGGAGGGAGGACACGGGCCCTGGTGTCATGTCAGCTCTGTCGGCTCGTACGGATCAGGTCCGTACGGACGGCCGTACGGTCAGCCGTTGCGCTTCCAGCGCGGCTTGTCGTCACGGCGGCCGAAGGAACCGGTGCCGGTGCCCGTGCTGCCACCCCGGTGGTCGTCACGGCGGCCGGTCGGACGGTCGTGACCGGCACCGGCGCGGAAGCCGGTCGCCGGACGGTCGTCGCGGCGGTCGCGGTTGAACGGACGGTCGCTGCCCCGGTGACCCACCGGACGGCTGCCGCCGCGGTCGTCACGGCGCTCGGCACCGCGGTCGTCGCGGCGGTCGCGGTTGAAGCCGCCTTCCTTGCGGTCGTCACGGCGGAAACCACCGGAACCACCGGCCGGACGGTCGTCACGGCGCTGGAAACCACCACGGTCACCACCGCGGTCGTCACGACGGTCACGGTTGAAGCCGCCGCCGCTGCGGTCGTCACGGCGGAAACCACCGGAACCACCGGCCGGACGGTCGTCACGGCGCTGGAAACCACCACGGTCACCGCCACGGTCGTCACGACGGTCACCACCGCGGTCGTCGCGGCGCTGGAAGCCGCCACGGTCGCCGCCGCGGTCGCCACCGTCACGCGGGGTGTAGCCCCGCGCGCCGCCCCGGCCGCTGCGCTCGCCCCGGTCGTCACGACGGCCGAAGTTGCCGCGGTCGTCACGGCTGTCCCTGCGGTCGTCGCGCGGCGCGGCCTGCGCCGGTACGGCAGCGGCGGCAGCGGCCGCCTCCACCTCGCGTACGGCCTCGGCGGCCACCTCGGCCACCGCCGCCTCCGGGTCGTCCCCACGCTCACGAGCTGCACGGGCCACCAACCGGTCGGCCTCGCTGCGCAGTTCGGCGGCACGGCGCTGGACGCGCTCCAGCTGCTTGGTCAGGTCGACGGCCTCGCGCTCGGCCTGCTTGGCCGCGTTGTTCGCGGAGTCGGCCTGGACCTCCGTGAGCGAACGCGCGCCGGTGATCTCGGCGACCTCGGTCTCGAAGACGCCCGTTCCGCCGACGATGTGGCGCGAGGCGTCGACGCCCGCGTCCTCCATCAGCCGGAAGATCTGACGGCGCTGGTGCGGCAGCGCCAGCGACACGACGACACCGGACTTGCCGGCGCGCGCGGTACGGCCCGAGCGGTGCAGGTAGTCCTTGTGGTCCCCGGCCGGGTCCACGTTCAGCACCAGGTCGATGCCGTCCACGTGGATACCGCGGGCGGCGACGTCGGTCGCGACGAGCGCGTTGACGTAACCGTCCTTGAAGTCGGCCAGCGTCCGCGTACGCGCGCCCTGCGTCATACCGCCGTGCAGCGCGTCGGCCTTCACGCCCGACTCACGCAGCTGCTCGGCGATACGGTCGGCGCCGAGCTGCGTGCGGACGAAGATGATCGTGCGGCCCTTGCGCGCGGCGATGGCCGCGGTGACGGGGGCCTTGTCCTTCGGCTTCACCACGAGCACGTGGTGGGACATCGTCGTGACGTTGCCCTGCGCGCTGTCGACCTCATGGTTGACCGGGTTGGTCAGGTAGCGCTTGACCAGCGTGCTGATCTCGTTCTCCATGGTGGCGGAGAACAGCATCCGCTGGCCGCCGGCCGGCACCAGGTCGAGCAGTTCGGTAACCTCGGGCATGAAGCCCAGGTCCGACATCTGGTCGGCCTCGTCGAGGATCGCGATCTGGATCTGCTCCAGGGAGCAGGCGCCGCGGTTGATGATGTCGCGCAGCCGGCCGGGGGTGGCGACGAGGATGTCGACGCCGCGCTCCAGCGCGTAGATCTGGTTGCTCATCGACGTACCGCCGCAGACGACCTTCATCTTCAGGCCGAGCACATCGCCGTACGGCTGCAGCGCGTCCGCGACCTGCATCGCCAGCTCACGGGTCGGGGTGAGGATGACGCCGCGCGGCTTCTTCTTCTCGGTGTGGCCGCCGGCCAGCGTGGCCAGCAGCGGCAGACCGAAGGTGAGGGTCTTGCCGGAGCCGGTACGGCCGCGGCCCAGGATGTCCTTGCCCGCCAGGGCGTCCGGAATGGCCGCCGCCTGGATCGGGAAGGGCGAGGTGACGCCGTTCTGCGAGAGCTTGCGGACGATCGACTCGGGCAGGCCCAGGTCGGTGAAGGTGATGCCCGGGTTCTCGGCGTTGTTGTCGACGGCCTCGGGGGTCTCGTCGGTGTCGACGGCCTCGGAGGTCTCGTCGGAAACCCCGTGGTCGGCGAAGTCGGCCGCCTCGGGGGATTCAGTTACTTCGGTGGCCGTCTCGACGGTCTCTGCCACCGCGGTCTCGGTGACCGGGGTGGTGGACTCGTTCTCGGACATGACGGCGTGGTCAGAACTGGAAATGGACATGCGAAATGCGAAACCTTCCGGAGTCTCGGCACGCGCCCAAACTCCGTGATTCGCAAATCGACCGCCTCAATGCGGTCCAGCCACGGCAAGGGAGAGTACGCGCCACGCGGCGCTCTTCTGTGTCGGCGCCGGGCAATGATCAAACGATCTACTACCATACGCACCCTCCCCCCACTTAGGCAAACCAGTGCGGGTGAGTCCCCGGTCACACGCGGGTCGCGGGCCGTCGTACGGGCCGCACGCGGGCCGCCGCACAAGCGGAGCGGAAGCCGCCATACGGGCCGTCACGCAGACCGTCGTACGAGCCGCCGGCGTACGGCCGTCACACCGGGCCCAGTTGCGGTGAGGCGGCCGGTTCCTTCTTCATCCCCAGCTTCAGCCCCACCCCCTCGGCGCCGGGGAAGAACCCGGTGCGCACGTCGGCCTGCGGCGACGCGGACGGCGGATCGCTGGGCGCGGGATCGGGGTCGGACCCGGGGTCGGGGTCCTGCGAGCCGGGTCCGGTGCCGGTTCCCGTACCGGGGCCGGAACCGGTGCCGGTGCCCGGACCGGAGCCGTGCCCCGGACCCGGGCCCGCGGGCGGCGGCTGGGGCGGGGTCTGCTGCGGAGGCGCTGGTTCCTTCGACGGCTGCGTGGGACCGGTACCGGGCCGCGACGGCTTGGCCGGACGCGGCCCTTCGCCCTCCCGCGACGGGCCCGCCGAGGGCTCGACCGATGAACTGGGTCCCGGCGAGGGCTCCTTGGCCGTGCTCTCCGCGTCGATCCGGCCCACGCCGTCCATTCCCGCGCGGCCCTGCCTGCCGCCGGCCACGCCGGTCACCGACCCCGTGACGCCGTCGGGCTCCTTCGCCGTACCGTGCCGGTCCGAGGAACGCACGGGGGCCGGACTCTCTTCCTCCTCGCCGACGCTCATGCAGCCCGCGCAGGCCGCGACCGCCAGCGAGGTGACGATCCAGACGGCGAAGCGGCCTGGGGCGGACGGGGAGGTCAGGACGGACAACGGGCGCACGAGTGGCACCTCCGGAGCACTCAAAGGGTCTCCCCGCCGGCGGCGAAGGAAGGATTTCACTGCTCAACTCGCTTTTCCCGTCAGGGACACGCCCGGACGGGACATCGGATCAGGGCGTACGGCGCACCGCCGGCCGCGCGCGCCGACGCCGTACCGCCCCCGCACCCGTCCGTACCGGACCTGCGCTCCCGTAACCCGGCGCCCCCGGCGGACGGCAGCCACAATGGCCCTGTGCTGGAGATGACACGCGACGCCTTCGAAGAGCTGGTGAGCCAGGCTCTTGACCGGATCCCGCCCGAACTGACCCGGGTCATGGACAACGTGGCCGTGTTCGTGGAGGACGAACCCGCCCCGGAGGACCCGGATCTGCTGGGTCTGTACGAGGGGACCCCGCTCACGGAGCGCGGCGAGTGGTACGCCGGAGTCCTGCCCGACCGGATCTCCCTCTACATGGGTCCGACGCTCCGTTACTGCGAGACGGCGGAGGAGGTCGTCCACGAGGTCGCGGTGACCGTGGTCCACGAGATCGCCCACCACTTCGGCATCGACGACGAGCGACTGCACGAACTGGGCTGGGGATGACCGACCGGGCCGGCGACAACCGGGGACAGCCGGCGGCACCGGCGCAACAGGTGAACCGGCAATCAGCCGCCCGCCGGGCCGCATGTCCGGCCGCCGGTATGGGCATACGGGCCCAATGTTCCGCAGCGCGTTCCCCGTTCCGTCCGGCCGTTCGTACGACCCGCTCGCTCCCGACGCGGCGCACCCCACCCGCGCCGCCCGCACCGGCCGCGCGCTCGGCCTGATGGCCGTCGCGCTGATCGGCGCGTGGCTCGGGCTGCTGATCGCCGGGAGCGTACGGGCGCCCGTCGGGCCGATGGATACGAGCATGACCCTGCGCCCCTCCCTGACCGGCGGCACGAAGATCAACGTCTCGCCGCTCGGCGCGCTGGAACTGAGCACCCACAACGCCCCCGTCCGCCTCGACGTGGACGTCGACCAGCTCGATCCGGTCCGCTCCCAGGCCCTGGTGGAGCACCCGGACCGGATCTCCGGCCTCCAGGACGAGGTCGCTCACGACGTCGGGCACGGCGCCACGGAGCTGGCCGTACGCTCCGCCGTCGCCGTGGTCTCAGGAGCGACCGCGCTCGGCCTGGCCGTCTACCGCCGTCCCCGCCGCGCGCTGGCGGCCGGCGGGCTCGCGCTCGCGCTGCTGGCCGCTTCGGGCGTCGGCGCGTACGCGACCTGGAACCCGAAATCGGTGCTCGAACCGCGCTTCTCCGGCCTGCTCTCATCCGCCCCGCAGGTCGTCGGCAGCGCGCGCTCGATCGTCAGCGACTTCGACACCTACCAGAAGGAGCTGGCACGGCTGGTCACCAACGTGACCAAGCTGTACGACGCGACCTCGACGCTCCCCGCGTACCAGCCCGACCCGGGCACCCTGCGGGTGCTGCATGTCTCC
Source organism: Streptomyces sp. NPDC088725 (assembly GCF_044751305.1). Taxonomy (NCBI): domain Bacteria; kingdom Bacillati; phylum Actinomycetota; class Actinomycetes; order Kitasatosporales; family Streptomycetaceae; genus Streptomyces; species Streptomyces sp. NPDC088725. The sequence continues at coordinate 642,688 of NZ_JBIVLO010000004.1, read as the reverse complement.
GACATCCATCTCAACCCGGCCGCCTGGCAGATCATCAGCTCGCTCGTGGACCAGTACAAGATCGACGTCGTGATCGACTCCGGCGACGCCATGGACCACGGCACGGCCGCCGAGAACGGCTTCCTCGACCCCATCGCCGACCTGGGAGCCCCGTACATCTGGGTGCGCGGCAACCACGACTCGAAGGTCACCCAGCAGTACCTGGAGCACATGAAGAACGTACGGGTCCTGGACGAGGGCAGCGCCGTCACCGTCGCGGGGCTGCGGGTGGCGGGCATGGGCGACCCGGCCTTCACGCCCGACCGCTCGCTGGAGGTTCAGGGCGACGCCGCCCAGCGGGAGGCCGGGAAGTTCCTCGCGACCGGGCTGCGCGACCAGGCGCTGGCCGGTCACCCGGCCGACATCGCGGTCACCCACGAGCCGGTGGCCGCCCGGCAGACCGACGGCCTGGTCCCGCTGGTCCTGGCCGGTCACATCCACCACCGCGAGACGGAGGTGCTGCCCGGCGGGACCCGGTTGATGGTCGAGGGCTCGACGGGCGGCGGCGGGCTGCGCGCGCTCCAGAACAACACCCCGGAGAAGGTGCGCGCGTCCGTCCTCTATCTGGACCGTACGAGCAAGCGGCTCCAGGCGTGGGACGAGATCACCCTCGGCGGCCTCGGCCTGACGACCGCCGAAGTCAGCCGCCACCTGCCGGAGGAGGCCGCGGCCCCGGGCACGGCCCCGGCCGGCCCGCCGCTGACCACGCCCGGCGGCCCGACTCCCACGTCCCCCGGCGACTCGGCCCCGGCCTCCCCCGGCGGCACGACACCCACGCCTCCCGGCGGCTCGATTCCCCCGTCCCCCGGCAGCGCGACTCCCGCGCCTCCCGGCGGCTCCGCCCCGGCTTCCCCCGGCGGGTCCGTTCCCGCCTCCCCGTCCACCCGGTGAATCCTTTTGGCGTTACCTCCGCCCATCCCATATGCTGCTCACGCCCGCGACACGCTGCGAAGCGCCCGGTCCGGGTCGTTGGCCCCCATCGTCTAGTGGCCCAGGACGCCGCCCTTTCAAGGCGGTAGCACGGGTTCGAATCCCGTTGGGGGTACCAAACTCATAGTCCCCCTGCCCAGTGGAAACGCTGGCCAGGGGGATTTTTTGTGTCCATAACGTCAGCACCGTTCTGTTTTGCGGTGCGCTGCACGGCGGACATCAAGCAGCGAGCAAGAGCGACGGCACGGTCAGCCACACGGAGATGTGGCGTGCCGGCCGGGCGGGAAGCAGGAGTCGGAGGTCTTCGATGACGAGACGGCCACCGAGCGCTTCCGAGACCTGGCTGTCGGACGCCAGGACCTCGGTGGCACCGCCCGGCAGTCGTGCTTCGGGTGGTTGGTTTCTGAGCACGGCGTGCGGTGGTGGTTGCAGTGGCCAGTCCAGCGGCCCAGGGAGTTGGCGCTTTGGGCTTCCGACGTCCACGTCCAGGCATAGAGGAACTCTTCGGCCAGGATGCGGCTGTATCGCTCGGCTTTGCCGTTGTGGCGTGGCGTGTAGGGCGCGATGCGCTGGTGCCTGGCGCCGGGGAGGGCACGGGTGAAGCTCTCGGCTCGTAGCAGGCGCTGTTATCTGTCACGATCCGTTCGATGCGTGTGATCCCGTGGGCGGCCGGCCAGGCGCGGCCCGGCGAGGGCGTGTTGCGAAAGTAGCGCCGTCCGCCCGGAGGGCGGGGCGCGTGCGCGTGCCAGGCGTCGCGAGCCAGGCAGGACTTTCGCAACACGTCCTCGTGGCCGTGGCGTCCAGGCGGACGGTTCGACGAGCGGGCGAACTTCCGGCGGTGTGGTCCTTCGACTGGGAAGTCCGACGCCTCGGAGCTGGCCGCCGTACCGTGATGTCACACGGGAAGGAGCCGTTGATGAGTGTTGACGCGATCGTGCAGACCGAGTTCCCCGAGGGGTATGTGGTCTTCTTCGGTGCCGACGGGAAGGTGATCATGACCCGGCAGAGCGAGGAGCGCTCCAGCACGATCCGCTCGATGCAGATCGACACGCTCCCTCTGGGCCGTCACGCGAAGGTGACGTCGGACGTGTACATCGACTTCCCGGCCGACGAGAACTCCGCACCCGATCTCGCGATCCTCCGCGAGGACGCACAGAAGCAGGGCAGCGCTACAGCTTCGATGACGTGCTCCTGATCTCCGAGGCAGTCTCGGCTTCTTCGGCTCGCAAGGACTACGACGACTGCACCGCTAAGTACGGCCGCTACGGCATCCCGGCTACTTGATCGTGGACCCGTATGCGCAGGAAGCCGTCGTGCACACCCAGCCGAACGGCACCGGCTACATCGCCGCGCACACCCACAAGTACGGCACCGGCAAGCTCCCCATCGAGCTGGCCGACGGCCGCGTCTTCACCCTCGACTTGGACGAACTCCCTCGCCCCGAGTCCGGGTCCGGCACCCGCTGACCCGTCGCGCCGACGCGTCAGCACGGGTCCAGGTTCGGCCCGGGTGGAGCGGGACCGAGGAGGATGGAAACGGGGCTGTTTGTCCCATTTCTCCGGCGAAACCGCAGGTCAGGAAGGGAAAGTTTTCGGGTTCGAATCCCGTTGGGGGTACCACTCGCTTCCGTGCGTACAGCTGCCGCTTCCCGCGGCAGCCGGCACGGAGCCGGCATCGCAGCATCACTCTCCGGCCTTCGGCCCTCCCGTTCCCGCGGAACCGCACAGCGCGTCTGTCCGCGGGTTTCGCCGTGTCCGGATGCCGGGCACGGTGAGGCCGGGCAGAGCGACGCCGGGGAAGGTGAGGATGTCCTTCTGCGACCGTGCGAAGTCGGCGAGCGGGGTCCGTCGTAGTTCCTCGGCCATTTCGCGCCGCTGTTCCGGGCCTTCCGCCTGTTCCCCGTCGCTCCTTGCCCGCGCGGCCGCGACTGCCATGCGGGTACGCGCGCGGCGCTGGTCCTCGTAGCTGCGCAGACCGGCGGTCAGGTCGGTGGAGCGTGCGAGCGTGCCGGCCAGCACGACGGCGTCCTCGATGGCCATACCGGCCCCCTGGCCCACGCTCGCGAGCATGGGGTGGGCCGCGTCGCCGAGCAGCGTGACCCGGCCCTCGCCCCAGCGTTCCAGGAAGGCGCGGTCGTGAGCGGGGACGGCGACGATGTCCTGTTCGGGGGTGGCGCGGATGACGGCCTGGACCTCCTCGGCCCAGCCGCTGTAGGTGGCGGCGATGTCGTCCTTGGTGCCGCTCCAGCCGTTCGCCTCCTCGGCCGGCATGTTCTTGGCACCCCACCAGTAAAAACGGCCGTGGCCGATGTCGAGCAGGCCGAAGCGCCTGCCGTTTCCCCGGTAGTGGCCGACGTACCCCGGCCGCAGTCCGGGTCGGCTGAACGGCACGGTGGCGAGCCAGCAGACGTATCCGCCCTCCCGCACCTCCTCGGGACCGGCGAGTTCGCGGCGTATCACCGAGTGGAAACCGTCCGCGCCGACGAGGACGTCCCCCTCGGCCCGGGTGCCGTCGGCGAAGTGGACGGTCACGCCGTCCGGCCGCGTCTCGAAGCCGACTGCGGTCGCGCCGAGCGTGACCGGTACGTCGCCCATCGCCTCCAGGAGGCTCTGGTGCAGCGCGGTGCGGCCGATGGCGACGCTGGGAGGCAGCCCGAGCTCCCGGACCGCTTCCGGCACGGGCAGCCGGGCCAGGTCGTGGCCCTGCGCGTCCTTGATGACAAAGCTGGTGATGGCCTGGCCGAGCCGGTCGAGTCCGAGGTCGATACCGGCGGAGGCCAGCGCGGTGATGGCGTTGCTCATCACACTGAGGCCGGTTCCGGCCGCGCGCAGCCGGTCGGCCCGCTCGTAGATCTCGGCGCCGATGCCGGCGCGGCGCAGGGCTGCGGCGAGGGCGAGGCCGCCGATTCCCGCGCCGATGACGAGGACTTTCGGTCTGTTCGGTGCCATGGGTGTCCGTTCTGCGATGAGCGGTGCGCCGTCGTGTGCTGCCTGCGAGTGGTCCGCCGCCGCCATCTGGGCGCACGGAGCATGAACCGCGTTCTGATACGCTCATCTAGCGACATCGGGACACCACAGCGTGTCTGATCAGTGCCGGAGGGTATCCTCCCGTATTGAAGCTGTAAAGAATCCCGTTGGAGCCGCCCTTAACTGTGTGCGAGACTTGCACTCGCACATCGCAAGGTCCTGTGGAGCAGCTTGGAGTGCTCGCCACCCTGTCAAGGTGGAGGCCGCGGGTTCAAATCCCGTCAGGACCGCTGCAGCCACGCAGCTGCGTGGCTGGGTAGCTCAGTTGGTACGAGCGATCGCCTGAAAAGCGATAGGTCGCCGGTTCGATCCCGGCCCCAGCCACCGCCGTAAGAGCCCCGATCCTCCCGGATCGGGGCTTTTGCCGTCTCCGGCGAAACTCGTTCGCCCGGTCGCGGCGCGGGGTGAGATCCTGGTTCAGGTATGTCTACTTCCTTCGCCGACCTCCAGACCCTGCTGGCCGAGGTCTCGCTGCGTGACGCGCAGCGGCTCGGCCGCCGTCTCGAAGGCTCCCGGCGCATCCGCAAGCCCGAAGCACGTCAGGCCGTGCTGGACGAGATCGCCGCCGAAGCCGGGAAGGCAGCCGAACGGACGCGGCGTCGCGCGGCCCGCGTACCCGCCGTCAGCTATCCGGAGCAACTGCCTGTCAGCCAGAAGAAGGACACGATCCTGGAGGCGATACGCGACCACCAGGTCGTGATCGTCGCCGGTGAGACCGGCTCCGGCAAGACGACGCAGATCCCCAAGATCTGTATGGAACTGGGCCGGGGTGTCCGCGGCATGATCGGCCACACCCAGCCGCGCAGGATCGCCGCGCGCACGGTCGCCGAGCGGGTCGCCGCCGAGCTGGACACCCCGCTCGGCGAGGCGGTCGGCTGGAAGGTCCGCTTCACCGATCAGGTCAGCCAGGAGACGACGTTCGTCAAGCTGATGACGGACGGCATCCTGCTCGCCGAGATCCAGACGGACCGCGAACTGCTCGCGTACGACACGATCATCATCGACGAGGCCCACGAGCGCAGCCTCAACATCGACTTCCTCCTCGGCTACCTGGCCCAACTGCTGCCCCGGCGCCCGGATCTCAAGGTCGTCATCACCTCCGCGACCATCGACCCCGAGCGCTTCTCGCGGCACTTCCGCGACGCGCCGATCGTGGAGGTCTCCGGCCGTACGTACCCGGTCGAGGTCCGCTACCGGCCGCTCCTCGAGGAGGACGGCGAGGAGGGCGACCGCGATCAGATCACCGCGATCTCCGACGCCGTGGACGAGCTCCAGTCGGAGGGGCCCGGCGACATCCTGGTCTTCCTCTCTGGTGAGCGCGAGATCCGTGACACCGCGGACGCCCTGGAGAAACGCAGGATCCGCGGCACCGAGGTCCTTCCGCTGTACGCCCGGCTCTCGCACGCCGAGCAGAACCGCGTCTTCCAGCGCCACGGCGGACGCCGGATCGTGCTGGCGACGAACGTCGCGGAGACCTCGCTGACCGTTCCCGGCATCAAGTACGTGATCGACCCGGGCACCGCCCGTATCTCCCGCTACAGCCACCGCACCAAGGTCCAGCGACTGCCGATCGAGGCGATCTCGCAGGCCAGCGCCAACCAGCGCAAGGGCCGCTGCGGCCGTACGTCGGACGGCATCTGCATCCGGCTGTACTCCGAGGACGACTTCCTCTCGCGCCCGGAGTTCACGGACGCCGAGATCCTCCGTACGAACCTGGCGTCCGTCATCCTCCAGATGACCGCGGCCGGGCTGGGCGAGATCGAGAAGTTCCCCTTCATCGACCCGCCGGACCACCGCAACATCCGCGACGGCGTGCAACTGCTCCAGGAACTGGGGGCGTTCGACACCGCGCAGAAGCCCGCCCCGGACGGAAGTCCGGACGGGAAGCCCGGCGAACAGCCGGACGGACAGCCCGGTGGAAGGCCGGACGGACGGCGCGACGGACGGCCCGGCGGAAAGCGGGAGGGCAGGAAGGGCCAGCGTCTGACGCCGCTCGGCCGCAAGCTCTCCCAGTTGCCCGTCGACCCGCGCCTCGCCCGGATGGTCATCGAGGCCGACAAGAACGGCTGCGTACGGGAGGTGATGGTGATCGCCGCCGCGCTCTCCATCCAGGACCCGCGCGAGCGCCCCGCCGAGAAGCAGACCCAGGCCGATCAGCAGCACGCCCGCTTCAAGGACGAGACCTCCGACTTCCTCGCCCTCCTCAACCTGTGGCGGTACGTACGGGAGCAGCAGAAGACGCTGTCCTCGTCGGCCTTCCGCCGCATGTGCAAATCGGAGTACCTGAACTTCCTGCGGATCAGGGAGTGGCAGGACATCTACTCCCAACTGCGCACGGTTGCCAAGCAGATGGACCTGAAGCTGGGCGGTGACGACGACGCGCACGCGCCCGACCAGGCCGTCCACCAGTCGCTGCTGGCCGGCCTGCTGTCGCACATCGGGCTGAAGGATGTGAAGGAGGGCGCCAAGAACGAGTATCTGGGCGCCCGCAGCGCCAAGTTCGCGATCTTCCCGGGCTCCGCGCTCTTCAAGAAGACACCGCGCTTCATCATGTCGGCCGAGCTGGTGGAGACCTCCCGCCTCTGGGCCCGCGTCAACGCGAAGATCGAACCCGAGTGGATCGAACCGCTCGCCGGCCATCTCCTCAAGCGCACCTACAGCGAGCCGCACTGGGAGAAGGACGCGGCGGCCGTGATGGCGTACGAGAAGGTGACGCTCTACGGAGTACCGATCGTCGCCCAGCGCAAGGTGAATTTCGGCCGAATCGATCCTGAGGCGTCCCGCGAGCTGTTCATCCGGAACGCGCTGGTCGAGGGCGACTGGCGGACGCACCATCAGTTTTTCCATGACAATCGCAAACTCCTCGGCGAGGTCGAGGAGCTGGAACACCGCGCGAGGCGCCGCGGCATCCTCGTGGACGACGAGACGCTGTACGACTTCTACGAGGGCCGGGTCCCCGACCACGTGGTCTCGGGCGCGCACTTCGACTCGTGGTGGAAGCACAAGCGCCGCGAGGAGCCCGAACTCCTCGACTTCGAGCGCTCCATGCTCATCAACGAGTCCGCGGGCGCCATCACCAAGGACGACTATCCGGACTCCTGGCGCCAGGGACAGCTGAAGTTCCGGGTCACCTACCAGTTCGAGCCGGGTACGGACGCGGACGGCGTGACCGTCCACGTGCCGCTCCAGGTGCTCAACCAGGTCACCCCGGAGGGCTTCGACTGGCAGATCCCCGGCCTGCGCGAGGACGTGGTCACGGAGCTGATCCGCTCGCTGCCCAAGCCGATCCGCCGGCACTACGTACCCGCGCCGAACTACGCGAAGGCGTTCCTGGAGCGCGCCGTACCGCTCCAGGAGCCGCTGCCCGTCACGCTCGCGCGCGAACTCCAGCGGATGGTCGGCGTGCCGGTCACGGCGGACGACTTCGACCTGACGCGCGTCCCCGACCACCTCAAGATCACGTTCCGGATCGTGGACGAGCGGCGCCGCCGCGTCTCCGAGAACGCCGAGGGCAAGGATCTGGAGGCGCTGGCCCTGCGGCTGCGCCCCAGGGCCCGCCAGGCCCTCTCCAAGGCGGCCGCGGCCACCGCGGAGCGCTCGGGCGGCGAGGCGATCGAGCGCACCGGTCTCACCGGCTGGACGATCGGCTCGCTCTCCCGGGTCTTCGAGACGCGGCGGGCCGGCCAGCCGGTCAAGGCGTACCCGGCGCTGGTGGACCAGGGTGCGAGCGTCGCCGTACGGCTGTTCGACACCGAGGCGGAGCAGCGGCAGGCGATGTGGGCGGGCACCCGGCGTCTGATCATGCTGAACATCCCGGTCAACCCGGCCAAGTTCGCCTCGGACAAGCTCACCAACCAGCACAAGCTGGCGCTGTCCCGCAATCCGCACGGTTCGATCCAGGCGCTGTTCGACGACTGCGCGACGGCTGCGGCGGACAAGCTGATCGCGGACCACGGCGGCCCCGCCTGGGACGAGGAATCGTTCCGGAAGCTGTACGAGAAGGTCCGCGCCGATCTCGTCGACGCGACCGTGCGCACGGTCGGCCAGGTCCAGCAGATCCTGGCCGCCTGGCAGGCCTGTGAGCGCCGCCTGAAGGCCACGAACAGCCTGGTGCTGCTCAACAACGTCCAGGACGTCAAGGACCAGCTGGCGGCCCTCGTACCGGCCGGCTTCGTGACGCGCACCGGGCTGCGCAGGCTGCCCGACCTGATGCGCTACCTCGTGGCGGTGGACCGGCGGTTGCAGCAGATGCCCACGAACGTCCAGCGCGACACCACCCGCATGGAGAAGGTCCACGAGATGCGGGACGAGTACGCCTGGCTGCTGGAGCAGCTGCCGCAGGGCAGGCCCGTCCCGCAGGAGGTCCTGGACATCCGCTGGATGATCGAGGAGCTGCGGGTGAGCTACTTCGCGCACGCGCTGGGCACCGCTCAGCCGGTCTCGGACAAGCGCATCGTGAAGGCGATCGACGCGGCGGCGCCGTAGGCCGTGCCTTCGGGCTTCCCCTCTGGGGAAGCGCCCGGCCGCTGCCGCCATCAGTCAGTTCGACCGCACCCTCTGAGCTGCTGTACAGTCTGTCTCGCAGCCGCCGCCAAGGGGCCGCGAATCTGGTCCTGTGGAGCAGCTTGGAGTGCTCGCCACCCTGTCAAGGTGGAGGCCGCGGGTTCAAATCCCGTCAGGACCGCAGTTGAGAAAAGCAGTTGTAAAAAGCTGTCCCCGAAGGCCCGGATCCAGTGGATCCGGGCCTTCGGCCGTATTGACGGCGCCCGCCAGCACGGGTACCCCAGTCATCAGGGCCCTGTTCACCCGTAGCCGGGCCCGCACCGGGGGGTGGTGTGCGTGACGGCGTCCGTGGTGAGGCATGCGGTGAGGCATGAGACCGGCGCGCTTCTGCGCGCCCATCTGGCGGCCGCTTCCGGCTATCGGCATGCGACGAGCGTCTGCCCGGTCTGTCATCGCCTCCAGCGGCTCGCCATGGAGCCGGGACAGGCTCTCGCATGGCCCCGCAACACGGACGGGCCCGCGCGGTCCTGCGACACGGACGACGAAGAAACCGCGGACGCAGAGCACAGCTGACGGACCGTGATATCCCTAGCGGCAACACCGGTCGTTCGCAAGAGTCGTGCGATGTGACGGGAGTCACGTGCCGATTCCGGACAACGGCCGCTCTTACCCCCTCCTCACAGGCCATCAATTTTATATGTGCAATTGCACCTACCTGGGACTGTGGTGGTACACGCCGCCCGGAGCGCCCGCACACCACCCGAACAGGGCCGGGACGGCGTCCGGACGGGGCCGGCACGGCGCCGCCCCGGAGCACAAAAAAGATCGCGCCGGACTCGGCGGAGTCCGGCGCGATCGACGACTTACCCGTATTGCGAGGGCATGGGGCCTGTTGGGGCAGGCACCCGCCGTATGGAGCCATATGTGTCGGGACGACCGTGTTGGGGGAACCCGGCCGCGCCCTGCTTGTTGATCGTGTTGCTCTGATGGATCTGGTTGCGCTGGTCGAGCCCTAGTTGGTCGGGCCCTGATGGGGTGTGTCAGGCCTCACTGCGCTGTTGCGGAATACCCGCAAGCAGCGCGCGGACCTCTGCCTCGCGATACCGGCGATGCCCACCGAGCGTGCGGATGGACGTGAGCTTGCCTGCCTTTGCCCAGCGTGTGACCGTCTTCGGATCCACACGGAACATCGTGGCAACCTCAGCCGGGGTCAGCAGCGGCTCGGCATCAGGGGTGCGAGCGGTCATGAGCGGCCTCCTCGGGAGAACCGAACCATCTCGGTTCTTTCCTCTAAATTCTGCACCTTGACCCACGTTGCCCGAAATGGCGGACGCGGGCCGAGTCGGTTATAGGACGAACGGCTTGTCCTCGGCACTACAACTACACCATCCGTCCAGCCTCGTCGGCCAAACCGATGGAATTGCCCTCTGAGGTGTCCATCAGCGGCGGAAGCCGATGGACCATGCCATAGCGGACAGTCACACCCCCGTGACGATCAGTCACAGCGACATCAGGCGTCACCAGAACCCCCCCATAGCGCGCAAGCCAAAGAAATCCGCCCACAGTTGGGCGGATGCAGTCCTCTGCGGACTCCTTGTCCTATTTTGACACGAGGAGGGGCGTTGGGCGCAAGAGCCCCGTTAGTGCGGTCCATCACCCTTGAGGCAAAACGCCCGGATCGCGACCCGGTTGTTATCCAACCGTTGAGGAGCCCGCTGCGGGCCCAGGGGCTTCAGTTGGCGAACTGGAGATCACGAACGGCCCGCCAGCGCTCAGAGAGCCGTCCGTAGGCCTCTGAGGCGCCTTCCCCGTCACCGGCACGCAATGCCGCGATACCGGCGGCCACATCGGCCGCTGAATGATCTTCGTCCAGCCGCTCCGCGGACAGCACGTGCACGAGGCCGCCGTAGTCCAGCTCGACCAGCGAACGCGGATGGAACTCCTCCAGCCACCGGCCGACGTCCACCAGGCCCTCGATCAGCGGCCCGTCGTCCATCGCGTCCCGCAGTGCCTTCAGCGCGCGGGCGACACGCCGTCTGGCTTGAACCATAGGGGTCCGGTAGCGCAGGACATGCGCCTTGGAGACGTCGGCGGCGTCCTCGCCGACCTGGGCGCCGGCCTCCTCGTACGTGCGCTCGTCGTCCGAGAAGAGCGTGAACCACCGCACCGGCACCTGCCAGACCGCCGATCTGATCCACGGCCGCGCGTCCGGATTGCGGTCCCGCCAGCGTTCGTAGTCGGCGGCGGCCTGGCCGCGCACCACCGGCGGCAGCACCGCGTCGAGCAGCGGCGGGGGAAGCTGTTCCGCCAGTTCCTCCAGCGCCAGCCAGCCGCGCAGCCGGGTCCGCCACGGACAGACGCACACCACGCCGTCCACCTCCGTCACGAAGGCGTCGCCGCTCTCGTGGACCGGCACGGGCACGGGCGGCGTGGGCAGCAAGTCGGCGAGGGACCCGCGCAGTTCGTCCTGGGCGGTGGGCGTGCGGCCGCGCCGGGCGTACCGCGCCCAGTGGCTTCTCTCGGGTTCGGGAAAGGCGGCCAGCGGCTCGTACACCCGCAGGTAGGACGTGTAAGGCACAAGGACTGAAGACACCGCCGGCATGCGCCGCATCGTCCCACGCCCGCCCTCCCCGGGAGGGTGATCCGGGCGCACTCCTCGCGGTCCGGCTGATCTTCGCCCGTGAAGCCCCTACGCTCGTGCTTGCCCGACCGGGCCTCCCCACACCCCCGGGAGGGCCCGCCCCACCGTTTCGTACTTGGGAGTCACCACCGTGACCGATGTGACCGACGGTGTCCTGCACACCCTGTTCCGCTCCGAACAGGGCGGCCACGAGCAGGTCGTGCTCTGCCAGGACCGTGCCAGCGGCCTCAAGGCCGTCATCGCCCTCCACTCCACCGCCCTGGGCCCCGGCCTCGGCGGCACCCGCTTCTACCCGTACGGGTCCGAGGAGGAGGCCGTCGCCGACGCGCTGAACCTCTCCCGGGGCATGTCGTACAAGAACGCCATGGCCGGTCTCGACCACGGCGGCGGCAAGGCCGTGATCATCGGCGACCCCGCCCAGATCAAGACCGAGGAACTGCTGCTCGCCTACGGCCGGTTCGTGGCCTCGCTCGGCGGCCGGTACGTCACCGCCTGCGACGTCGGCACGTATGTCGCGGACATGGACGTGGTGGCGCGCGAGTGCCGCTGGACGACCGGCCGTTCCCCGGAGAACGGCGGCGCCGGTGACTCCTCCGTCCTGACCGCCTTCGGCGTCTTCCAGGGCATGCGCGCCTCGGCGCAGCACCAGTGGGGCGATCCGACGCTGCGCGACCGCACGGTCGGTATCGCGGGCGTCGGCAAGGTCGGCAACCACCTGGTCGAGCACCTGCTCCAGGACGGCGCCCGGGTCGTGATCACGGACGTACGGGACGAGTCGGTCGCCCGGATCACCGAACGCCACCCCGAGGTCCGCGTGGCGGCCGACACCGACGCGCTCATCCGTACGGAGGGCCTGGACATCTACGCGCCCTGCGCGCTCGGCGGCGCGCTGAGCGACGCGAGTGTGCCCGTTCTGACCGCGAAGGTGGTGTGCGGCGCGGCCAACAACCAGCTCGCGCATCCGGGTGTCGAGAAGGACCTCGCCGACCGCGGGATCCTCTACGCGCCGGACTACGTGGTGAACGCCGGCGGGGTCATCCAGGTCGCCGACGAGCTGCACGGCTTCGACTTCGAGCGGTGCAGGGCGAAGGCCGCGAAGATCTTCGACACGACTCTTTCGATCTTCGCACGTGCGAATGAAGACGGGATTCCTCCGGCCGCGGCGGCCGACAGGATCGCCGAACAGAGGATGGCCGAAGCTCGCCGGAGCTGAACGCCGGAAGGCTTCCGAGGGGCTTCTGGAGGGGCGGCGCGCGACCGGTTGGAGACGAGACTCACGCCGGTCGGCGGCTCGCCCCTCCAGAAGAGGTTAAAATCGCACCTGACCAGCGAGGACGACACGTCTCGCCGGTTCTGCGGCGGGGCACGTGATGCGGGCGGCGTACCGTATGGCCCCGGAAGCAGGTACCGTTGAAGCCCTACGGACGGGCCTCTCCGCGGAGAGCTCGTTCCGAAACATGAACGCGTGTCAAGACTCTGGGGCCGTCGAGCCCCGTCACCGAGGGGGTCGAGCCATGGGGCGCGGCCGGGCCAAGGCCAAGCAGACGAAGGTCGCCCGCCAGCTGAAGTACAACAGCGGCGGGACAGATCTGTCACGTCTGGCCAACGAGCTGGGCGCATCACCTACGAGTCAACCGCCGAACGCGGAGCCGTTCGAGGATGACGACGAGGAAGATGACCCGTACGCACAGTACGCAAATCTGTACAACGACGACGAGGATGAGGACGATGAGTCCGGGCCCTCGTCGCAGCGCCGCGGCGCTTGACGTCCGTATAGCTGGGCACCACCACCTCCCGACCCGGTCCTGGGCAGCAGTCCTGGACCGGGTTGTGTGCTGCCCGCCCGCGGCCGGCGCCTTTCCCGGCGCCGGCGCGAGTGGATCGCGGTCCTACTTCGCGTAGTCGCCGGTCAGGGCGGCGCCCGTGGCGTGCGTACCGCGCTCGGTGATCTCACCGGCGACCCAGGCGTCCACACCCCGGTCCGCGAGCGTGGTGAGCGCCGCGTCGACGGAGCCGGCGGGCACGACGGCGATCATGCCGACACCCATGTTCAGCGTCTTCTCCAGCTCGAGGCGTTCCACCTGACCGGCTGTACCGACGACGTCGAAAACCGCGCCGGGCTGCCAGGTCGAGCGGTCGACCGTGGCGTGCAGTCCGTCCGGAATGACCCTGGCCAGGTTCGCGGCCAGGCCGCCGCCCGTGACATGGCTGAAAGCGTGCACCTCGGTGGTCCTGGTCAGCGCCAGGCAGTCCAGCGAGTAGATCTTCGTGGGTTCGAGCAGTTCCTCGCCGAGCGTCCGGCCGAACTCCGCGACCTCCCGGTCCAGCGACCAGCCGGCCCGGTCGAAGACCACGTGCCGGACGAGCGAGTACCCGTTCGAGTGAAGACCGGAGGACGCCATGGCGATCACCGCGTCACCCGTACGGATACGATCCGGGCCGAGCAGCCGGTCCGCCTCGACCACACCGGTACCGGCTCCGGCGACATCGAAGTCGTCCTCGCCCAGCAGCCCGGGGTGCTCGGCGGTCTCCCCGCCGATCAGCGCGCAGCCGGCCAGCACACAGCCCTCCGCGATGCCCTTCACGATGGCCGCGACCCGCTCGGGGTGGACCTTTCCGACACAGATGTAGTCGGTCATGAACAGCGGTTCAGCGCCGCAGACGACGAGATCGTCCACGACCATGCCGACGAGGTCATGGCCGATCGTGTCGTACACGCCCATCTTGCGGGCGAGGTCGACCTTCGTGCCGACACCGTCGGTGGCGGAGGCGAGCAGCGGGCGCTCGTAGCCCTTGAGGGCGGAGGCGTCGAAGAGACCGGCGAAACCGCCGAGGCCACCGAGGACCTCGGGGCGCCGGGTCTTCTTGACCCACTCCTTCATCAGCTCGACCGCGCGGTCACCGGCTTCGATGTCAACGCCCGCGGCGGCATAGCTGGCACCAGTGATCGGCTCAGGCATGGTTGGAACTTTCGGTATGGGGAGACGAAAAGGGGTGCGGAGATTACGGACGCCGGAGGGCTTCGGTGGCCGCGGTGTTGGCGGGCCCCGCCGCCAGCTCGGTCTCCAGCAGCTGCTTGCCCAGCAGCTCGGGGTCCGGCAGCTCCATCGGGTACTCGCCGTCGAAGCAGGCGCGGCAGAGATTCGGCTTGGCGATCGTGGTCGCCTCGATCATGCCGTCGATGGAGATGTACGAGAGGGAGTCGGCGCCCAGGGACGTCCCGATCTCCTCGATCGTCATACCGTTGGCGATCAGTTCCGCGCGGGTGGCGAAGTCGATGCCGAAGAAGCACGGCCACTTGACCGGCGGCGACGAGATCCGGATGTGCACCTCGGCCGCGCCCGCCTCCCGGAGCATCTTCACGAGGGCGCGCTGTGTGTTGCCGCGGACGATCGAGTCGTCCACGACCACCAGGCGCTTGCCCCGGATGACTTCCTTGAGCGGGTTGAGCTTCAGCCGGATACCCAATTGGCGGATGGTCTGTGAGGGCTGGATGAAAGTTCGCCCCACATAGGCGTTCTTGACCAGACCCACACCGTACGGAATGCCGCTTTCCTCGGCGTATCCGACAGCCGCGGGCGTGCCGGACTCCGGAGTCGCTATGACCAGATCCGCGTCCGCGGGAGCTTCCCGCGCGAGCTTCCGGCCCATTTCCACCCGCGAGAGGTAGACGTTCCGGCCGGCGATGTCCGTGTCGGGACGGGCCAGGTACACGTACTCGAAGACGCAGCCCTTGGGCTTCGCGTCCGCGAATCGCGAGGTGCGCAGACCGTTCTCGTCAATGGCGATCAGCTCGCCGGGCTCGATCTCCCGGACGAAGGCGGCGCCACAGATGTCGAGAGCGGCGCTCTCGGACGCGACCACCCAGCCGCGCTCCAGCCGGCCGAGAACCAGCGGGCGGATGCCCTGCGGGTCACGGGCGGCGTACAGCGTGTGCTCGTCCATGAAGACGAGCGAGAACGCACCGCGCACATTCGGCAGGACCTTGGGCGCGGCTTCCTCGACGGTGAGGGGCTTGCCGTCCTCATCCGTCTGGCCGGCCAGCAGCGCCGTCACCAGGTCGGTGTCGTTGGTCGCCGCGACCTGCGTCGAGCGCCCGCCCTGCTTGGGCAGATCGGCGACCATCTCGGCGAGCTGGGCCGTATTGACCAGGTTGCCGTTGTGGCCGAGCGCGATCGAGCCGTGGGCGGTGGCCCGGAAGGTCGGCTGCGCGTTCTCCCACACCGAGGCTCCGGTGGTGGAGTAACGGGCATGACCCACCGCGATATGGCCCTGGAGAGAGCCGAGAGACGTTTCGTCGAAGACCTGTGAGACCAGGCCCATATCCTTGAAAACCAGGATCTGGGACCCGTTGCTCACTGCGATGCCCGCGGACTCCTGTCCGCGGTGCTGCAGGGCATACAGTCCGAAATAGGAGAGCTTGGCGACCTCTTCACCCGGGGCCCAGACTCCGAAGACGCCGCAAGCGTCCTGGGGGCCTTTCTCACCGGGGAGCAGGTCGTGGTTGAGTTTCCCATCACCACGAGGCACGCCACCGAGTGTAGGCGAGATCGACCACTGGTCCGAATTGGGGATACGCCCCACCCGAATCCCGGCCCACTTCCCGCACACCGCGTAACGAACCCGCTCCGGCGAGTGCGCGAATCCGGCCCTCTCCGCGCACCAGCGCCAGCAGTTCCTCACCGTCGGTGACGATCAGGCCGTGTGACCCATTCCTCGCGGTCGCGCCTGCGAGGCGTCCAGCACTTTGTGGCGGAGCCGGCAGAGCGCGGCGATGGCCCGAACCTGCCGGTGCCCGCACGCGGCCCCCGCCGCACGGACGCGCAACGGCTCACCCGGGCAAGCCCGGTGGACCGCGACAAATTCACCAGCGGCCCGGCGAAGTCGTCCACCACCCCGACCATGCCGTACGTCCGGTCGTATACGACCATCCCAGGCGCAGCCCGCCAGGACCGGACCCCGCCCTCACAGCCGCTCCTGCCGGCTCAGCCGGTTCCGCTCGGCCAGCCGCGCGCTCAACACCTCGGCGGGCGACAGCGGCTTGACGCCCGGCACCGAGTCCGGACACTGCTCACTCCCGCACTCGCACGGCGGCCACCGCAGCGCCGACCCCGGCACCAAGTCGGCGCCGCCGCCGCCCGGATCACTCGTCGGAACGATGAGCACACCGTTCCTGCCGAACTTCTCCGTCAGCCGCGCCAGAGACTGCCGCGCCTCGCTCCTCGCCATCCCGCCAACCCCTTCGATCCACGAAGCACCCGTCGCATCAACTCCCCTGCCACCGGCGCGTACCGGCCGGACACACGATCGACGGCCGTTATGCGGAGCAGGCCCCAGCCGTGGACCGTGGCCTCACGAGGAGCCAAGCCGTCCAGCACCGCCGGTTCAAGGAGCCGTTCCAGCATCGTGGGGGTACGCCTTCCGTCATCACTCAATTACCGTCTGTGCATCAAGGATCGGTATTTGTGCGTACGATCGGAAGCGATCGATGTCTCAATGGACCCTCTGAGAATCGGGGTTGCGTCATGCCTGCTCGCCCACGTGAACTCACGCCGGACCGGTCGGTCCGGCACCTGTTCGGGTCGGAAATGCGCCGGTTACGCGAACAGGCGGGAATGACCCTGGAAAGCCTGGCTCCTGTGGTCAGATACTCCAGAAGTTCACTGGCGAGATTCGAGACGGCGGACGTGATGGTCCCCCCGGACCTCCCGAACAAGCTCGACGCCGCGTTCGGCACGGACGGGCTCTTCTCGAAGCTGTACGCGATCGCGGGCAGGGAGGTCCACCCGGACAAGTACCGCTGGCGCATGGAGCTTGAGGCCCGCGCTCTCACCATCGACGAGTACGCCGGGCACCTAGTGCCCGGTCTTCTCCGGACAGAGAAGTACGCCCGCGAGATCTTCCGGATGAGCAACCCGGAATCATCATCGGACGAGACCGAGGAATGGGTCGCGGTTCTCATGAGCCGGAAGGCCCTGCTGCACGGCAGCCGCCCGCCCTATCCGTCCATCATTCTCGACGAGGCCATCCTGCACCGTACGGTCGGCACACCGGCCGAAATGCGCGCGCAGTTGGAAGCGCTCCTCCCGCTTGTCGACAGCCCTGACGGCATCATCCAGATCCTGCCCTTCCGGCACGGCGGGCATGCTTTTATGGGCGGTTCTCCGACACTCCTGGGCCTGGACGACGGCACCACCGTGGCCTACGAAGAGAGCATCAGGACAGGGCAGTTGATTGAGGGCAGCGAGGACGTTGTCAGACACCGCCGGGCCTACGATGTGATCAGGGCCAACGCGCTCTCGCCCAGGGAGACCGGCGCCCTCATCACATCCGCCATGGAGGCACTTCCGACATGAGTACCACCAACTGGGTCAAGTCGAGCTACAGCAACGGCGACGGTGGCAACTGCGTCGAATTCGCTCCCGCCTCCGCCGCGGCGGGCGTCGTCCCCGTACGTGACAGCAAGAACCCCAACGGCCCCGTGCTCATGCTCACTCCCGGCGCGTGGGCCGGCCTCGTCATATTCGCCGCGAACCAGGCGGCCAATTAACGCTCACCGATTTCCGCGCCCGGAAATAGGCTTGCGCAACGGCGAAACGTCGTCCGGCGCGAACACGCACGGGCCTCTCACGGCCCACAAACCGTCGGAGTCAGTCCGGCGCGAGGGGGTCGGGGTCGGAGGAGGTGCGTGTCCGGACACTGAAGCGTGATGTGTGGCGCACAGCACCGGTCGCTGTCCGCTCCCGTCGCGCGCGCCGTACATCATGCCGTCCGGACATGTTCCTCCGGAGGCCCCGGCGCCCGCCTCACCACGCCCCGGCCACAGACCACCCGCACGAGCCCCCGGCCCGAAACCCCAGACGGGAACCCGGCGCCGACAGGCCGCACCGCGCCGCCCGGAACCGCGCTACGCCCGGCTCCCCGGCCGCGCCGACAGGCTCGTGCCGTCAGCCGCCGTCAGGGACAGGCCCTGTTCGTTCAGCTTGTACGTGACCTTGCCCGACAGCACCTTCTGCATCCGGCGCTCCACCGCCATCTCAGGACCCGGGCACAGCTTCCGCGTGGAGGTGACGCGGCCGAACGTGACCGTGGACCCGTCAGCCCCGTCAGCCCCGTCAGCCCCGTCAGCCGCCGCCGTCTTCGCCGTCGTCCGGAAGCTGTTGCAGCCCAGGCTGCCGTGCGCCGTGCCGTCCTCGCCGAACGTGATGAACGCCTTGCCATCCGTGCCCTCGGGCAGCGTGACCCCGGCCTTCGGATCGCCGCCGAGCGTGTTCACCGTCCACTTCCCGGTGAGCGCGGCGGACGGCTCGGAGGTCAGCGCGATCGCGTCGCCGTCCGCGCCCTTCAGGGTCAGGCCCTTTTCGCCGTCCGTCATTTCGGCCTTGAGCTTGCCGGAAAAGGCTTTGCCCAAATCCCTTTCGAAATCGTCCAGTTGCTCGGAACAGCTCATCATGGTTGACGATTTGGGACCCACGGTGAGCGTGTCTCCGGAAACCGACACCTTCGTGCCGAAGCCGTTGCACCCCGTCCGGAGCGAGGCCTGACCGTCCTTGCCGATCTCCAGGACCGCCCCGGAGAGCACCGCGGCCTTCTTGCCGGCGACGCTCAGGCCCTCGACGGTCCAGCTGACGCCGGTGACGGGCAAGTCGTTCCGTACGGCGCTGCCTTCGGGTTCGGCACCCTTGCCGGAACCCGTCTCCGTGCCGCACGCGCCCAGGGTAAGCAGCGCGACAGCAGTGACTGATGTGGCTGAGATGACCCGTTGCTTTCGCATGGCGATGGGACGAGCCACGGCCGCGACCGGTTCCGCGAGCCCCAGACACCGCCCCGCGCCCCGGACACCGCCCTCCGCTCACCCCATCAGCGGCAGCAGCCCACCCAGATCCGCACGCTCCCCGCTCGCGCTGACCCGCGCCGCGTCCAACTCCTCGTGCCACGACGTACGGCCCGTGGCGAGCCGGATCCAGGTGAGCGGATCGGTCTCGACCACGTTGGGCGGCGTGCCGCGCGTGTGCCGGGGGCCCTCGACGCACTGCACCACCGCGAACGGCGGGATCCGCACCTCGGTCGAGGCGCCCGGCGCCTTCACCGCGAGCGCGTCGGCGAGCAGCCGCGTACAGGCGGCGAGCGCCTGCCGGTCGTACGGTACGGACAGGCCGGTCGCGCGGTTCAAGTCGTCGGTGTGGACGATCAGTTCGACGGTACGGGTGACCAGGAAATCGGCCAGGCGCATCGCGCCGACCCGGGTCGCGACCAGCCGGTCGTCCGGCGCCCCCGGCAACAGCGCGTCGATCCGTGAGGCGGCGAGGGTGAACAACTCCTCGGCGCCCGCAGCCGATCCGGCCTCCACCGGTACGGACTCCGCCGCGATCCGCGCCACGTCCTCGGAGATCGCCCCGGCGTACGTGGCCGTCGCGAACGGCCAGTCCAGCAGCGGCACCACCGGACCGGGCGGCGGCTCAGCCTGCTCCAGGCCGCCGCCGATCGCGCCGACCACCACGGTCAGATGCGCGACCAGATCCCGTACGGCCCAGTCGCCGAGGCCGGTGGGCAGCGCGAGTTGGTCGGGCGTGAGGGTACGGATCGCCTCGCGTACGTTCCCGAACTGGGCGAGCACCGCGGTGCGGATCTTGGCGGGGTCGTAGCTGCGCAGACGCTTCTTGGCCGGGGGCATAGCCGTGAGGCTAACCGACCGTGCCCCGGCCCGCCCGGAACGCGACTGAGCGACCGGGACGCGACCGAGCCGGGGCCGGGCGGGAACGCGGCTGAGCCCCCGCCCGGTCGGAAACGGGCAGGGGCTCGGCCAGAGAAAAACAACGCGTCACGCCTGGCGCGGCCGCTCCAGCGTGATGAGCAGGCCCTCGACCGCGCCAGGACCGATACGGCCCTTGACGTCGGCGGCGGTGAGCGCCTTGAGGGCCCAGCCGTCCTCGGCGTGCTTGTTGAGCGTCTTCTCCAGCTTGTCGCTGTCCAGCGCGTCGCCGATCAGCGACTCACGGAACGTAATGACCTTGTACTCGTAGGACATTGGGGCGTTCCCCTCGTTCATGTCTCATGTCTTGGGCCGCACGGCGGGACGCGTGCGGCCCAAGACAATCACGAGCCCAGGACATTCACGACGGGGTTCAGGCCAGCAGCGCGGGGATCGTGGACTCGTGCGCTGTGCGCAGTTCGCTCAGCTCGACGCTGAACTCGCCCTGCAGCTCGACCGCTTGGCCGTCGACCACACCGATCCTGGTCACGGGAAGCCCGCGTGCACCGCACATGTCGGTGAACCGCAGCTCCTCGCTGCGCGGGACGGCGACGACCGCGCGGCCGGCCGACTCGCTGAACAGGAAGGTGAAGGCGTCGAGTCCGTCCGGCACCACGAGCCGCGCGCCGTTGCCGCCGCGCAGGCAGGACTCGGTGACCGACTGGATCAGACCGCCGTCGCTCAGGTCGTGCGCGGCGTCGATCATGCCGTCGCGCGACGCGGAGATCAGGATCTCGCCGAGCAGCTTCTCCCGGTCCAGGTCGACCTTGGGCGGTAGCCCGCCGAGGTGGTCGTGGATCACCTGGGACCAGGCGGAACCGCCGAACTCCTCGTGCGTCTCGCCCAGCAGGTAGAGGAGTTGGCCCTCTTCCTTGAAGGCGATCGGCGTCCGGCGCGTCACGTCGTCGATCACGCCGAGCACGGCGACGACCGGCGTCGGGTGGATCGCCGTCTCGCCCGTCTGGTTGTAGAGCGAGACGTTGCCACCGGTGACCGGTGTGCCGAGCTGAAGGCAGCCGTCCGCGAGACCGCGCGTGGCCTCGGCGAACTGCCACATGACGTCCGGGTCTTCGGGCGAACCGAAGTTCAGGCAGTCGGAGATGGCGAGCGGCTTGGCGCCGGAGGCGGCGACGTTGCGGTACGCCTCGGCCAGCGCGAGCTGCGCGCCCGTGTACGGGTCGAGCTTGGCGAAGCGGCCGTTGCCGTCCGTCGCCATCGCGACACCGAGGTTGGTGTCCTCGTCGATCCGGACCATGCCGGCGTCCTCGGGCTGCGCGAGCACCGTGTTGCCCTGCACGAAGCGGTCGTACTGGTCCGTGATCCACGCCTTGGACGCCTGGTTCGGCGACGAGACGAGCCGCAGCACCTGCTCGCGCAGCTCGGCCGAAGTGCTGGGCCGGGCCAGCTTGTTGGCGTCGTCGGCCTGGAGCGCGTCCTGCCACTTCGGGCGCGCGAAGGGCCGGTTGTACACCGGTCCGTCGTGGGCCACGGAGCGCGGCGGTACGTCCACGATCTGCTCGCCGTGCCAGAAGATCTCCAGCTGCGTGCCCTCGGTGACCTCACCGATGACCGTCGCGATGACGTCCCACTTCTCGCAGATCTCCATGAAGCGGTCGACCTTGTCGGGCTCGACCACCGCGCACATGCGCTCCTGCGACTCGCTCATGAGGATTTCCTCGGGCGAGAGGGAGGAGTCACGCAGCGGCACGGTGTCCAGCTCGACCCGCATACCGCCGGAACCGGCGCTCGCCAGCTCGCTCGTGGCGCAGGACAGACCGGCGCCGCCGAGGTCCTGGATGCCCGCGACCAGCTTCTCGCGGAACAGCTCCAGGGTGCACTCGATGAGCAGCTTCTCCTGGAACGGGTCTCCGACCTGGACGGCCGGGCGCTTGGCGGGCCCGGTCGACTCGAAGGTCTCCGAGGCCAGCACGGACACGCCGCCGATGCCGTCGCCGCCCGTGCGGGCGCCGTACAGGATCACCTTGTTGCCGGGGCCCGAGGCCTGCGCGAGGTGGATGTCCTCGTGCCGCATCACGCCGATGCATCCGGCGTTGACCAGCGGGTTGCCCTGGTAGCAGGCGTCGAAGACGACCTCGCCGCCGATGTTCGGCAGGCCCAGGGAATTGCCGTACCCGCCGATGCCCGAAACGATCCCGGGCAGAACGCGGCGGGTGTCGGGGTGGTCGGCCGCGCCGAAACGCAGCGGGTCCACGACGGCGACCGGGCGCGCGCCCATCGCGAGGATGTCGCGGACGATGCCGCCGACGCCGGTGGCCGCGCCCTGGTAGGGCTCGATGTACGAGGGGTGGTTGTGCGACTCGACCTTGAAGGTGACCGCGTACCCCTGGCCGACGTCCACGACGCCCGCGTTCTCACCGATGCCGACGAGCATGGCGTCGTTGGCCGGGACCTTCTCGCCGAACTGCCTCAGGTGCACCTTGCTGCTCTTGTACGAGCAGTGCTCCGACCACATGACGGAGTACATGGCCAGCTCGGCGCCGGTCGGACGGCGGTCGAGGATCTCGCGGATCCTGGCGTACTCGTCCTCCTTGAGGCCGAGTTCCTTCCAGGGCTGCTCGACGTCGGGCGTGCCGCCCGCGTGCTTGACGGTGTCCAGAGTCATGACGCGCTTACCAGCTTCTTCAGGATCGAGGTGAAGAATCCGAGGCCGTCGGTACGGCCCGTACCGATCAGCGGCTCCACAGCGTGTTCGGGGTGCGGCATCAGCCCCACGACGTTGCCCGCCGCGTTCGAGACGCCCGCGATGTCGCGCAGCGAACCGTTCGGGTTGCCGTCGAGATACCGGAAGGCGACCCGCCCCTCGGCCTCCAGCTCGTCGAGAACACGTTCATCGGCCACGTACCGGCCGTCGATGTTCTTGAGCGGTACGGAGATTTCCTGGCCCTCGGAATAATCGGCGGTCCAGGACGTGTCCGCGCGCTCCACCCGCAGTTTCTGGTCGCGGCAGATGAAGTGCAGATGGTTGTTGCGCAGCATCCCGCCGGGCAGCAGATGCGACTCGGTCAGGATCTGGAAACCGTTGCAGATCCCGAGCACCGGCATGCCGGCCTTCGCCTGCTCCACGATCGTCTCCATCACCGGCGAGAACCGGGCGATGGCGCCTGCCCGCAGGTAGTCGCCGTAGGAGAAGCCGCCGGCCAGCACGACCGCGTCGACCTGCTTGAGGTCCTTGTCGCGGTGCCAGAGCCTGACGGGCTCGGCTCCGGCGATCCTGGCGGCCCGCAGGCTGTCCTGGTCGTCGAGCGTTCCCGGGAAAGTGACGACTCCGATCCGAGCGGTCACTTCGCCTCCTCGACCTTCACTACGAAGTCCTCGATGACGGTGTTCGCGAGAAACGTCTCGGCCATCTCGTGGATGCGGGCGAGGGCGGCGTCGTCGACCGGCCCCGCCACTTCCAGCTCGAAGCGCTTTCCCTGGCGGACGTCGGCGATCCCCTCGAAGCCCAGGCGGGGCAGTGCACGCTGCACCGCCTGGCCCTGCGGGTCGAGAATCTCCGGCTTGAGCATGACGTCGACTACGACGCGTGCCACTGGCACTCCCGGTGGTGTGGTGCGGCTGTGTTCTTCAAGGGAATCCCCCTCGACCCCCCGAGGTCTCTCAGCGTACCTGGCCACAGAATCTACGCGGGTAGATATCGCAGGTCACCCCTGGCGGCGCCGCCTCGCCCCCGGGACCGCGACGGCCACGGGACCGCCGGCGGGCCGCCCGCGCCACGGCGCGGGTCCCCACTCGGATCGCGGCGCGGCTGACGGCATGGATCACGGCACGGATGCCGGCACGTCTCGCAGCGCGGATGACGGCGCGATATCGGGCCCGGTGACCACGGCGGAAAATCCGGGAAAAAATCGGCTGCCGACATTGCCCGGGGACACGCTGAGGTAATTGTCGGGGCTTCACAATGCGGCATCTTCCGCTGTACAAAGGAATACAGCAGAAACAGCATTGCCCCATAACAGCCGGAAGGCCGGTATCGCCGCACGTCAGCCGTGTTTCTTGCGGGTGTCCTGCAGGGTCGGTACCGCAAGAAAGGACCGATATCCGTGGCTCAGCGCGTAGTAGTTACGCTCTCCGACGACATGGACGGCGGAGACGCGGCGGAGACGGTCACGTTCGGCGTGGACGGTAAGTCGTACGAGATCGACCTCAATCCCGCCAACGCAAAGAAACTGCGCAAGGCGCTGGCGCCTTACATGGCAGCGGGACGAAAGCAGTCAAACGCCGGCAAGAACGGCAAGACGCGCACCACGTACAGCCACACCTCGCTCGCCCCCGACCCGGCGGCGGTCCGCGCCTGGGCGCAGTCGCACAAGATGGAGGTGCCGGCCAGGGGCCGTATCCCGAAGCGGGTGTACGAGGCTTTCAGCCAAGCCAGTTGAGCCGGACGGCCCGGGCGCGGGGCTGTGCCGCGACCGGGCGGAGGGGGGCCGGACGAGGCGTCAGGGTCTCGACTTGCGCGACACCCCCACTGATCGGCTAGAGTCTGGAACACGCCGAAGGGCAAGGCCGAAAAGCCAAGTCCGACGCAGCGTGCGGGTGTAGTTCAGTAGTAGAACGCCCCCTTTCCAAGGGGGAGGCGCAGTGTGCAATTCCTGTCACCCGCTCTACATCGCTCCACAGTCCACTTCGGTGGACTGATCGGGACGGTGATCGCATCGACTCGCTCGGTGCATGCGGACGTAGCTCAGTTGGTAGAGCGCAACCTTGCCAAGGTTGAGGTCGCCAGTTCGAACCTGGTCGTCCGCTCAGCAAGAAGGCCCTGATCCTCTGGATCAGGGCCTTCTTCGTGCTCCTGGCCGATCTTCGTGCCTCCCGCCGGTCTTGGTGCTCCCGCCGCCTTCATGCTTCCCGCCGGCCTTCGCGCTTCCCGCCGCCCGATGACATTTGTCATCAGCTGTGATGACAGCGCGCACTGCCCGCCGCCGCGATCCGGCGGAAGCCTGGAGGCATGGGCTACCTGAATGACGTAATCGAGGCGGACGAGCTGCGCCGTACCTACGCCGGCGGCTTCGAGGCGGTCGCGGGCGTCTCGTTCTCCGTGCCGAGAGGCGAGCTGTTCGCGCTGCTCGGGACCAACGGCGCCGGCAAGACCTCCACCGTCGAGCTGCTGGAGGGCCTGGCGAAGCCCAGCGGCGGCTCGGTCCGGGTCCTCGGGCACGATCCGTACCGCGAGCGGCTGGCCGTGCGGCCCCGGGTCGGCGTGATGCTCCAGGAGGGCGGCTTCCCGTCCGAGCTGACGGTCGCCGAAACCGTACGTATGTGCGCGGGGTGCACCAGCGGCGCGCGGCCGACGGCGGAGGCCCTGGAGCTGGTGGGACTCGGCAAACGGGCCTCCGTACGGGTCAAACAGCTCTCCGGCGGCGAGAAGCGCCGCCTGGACCTGGCACTCGCGCTGCTCGGCCGTCCCGAGGTGCTTTTCCTGGACGAGCCGACGACGGGACTCGACGCCGAAGGGCGGCGCGACACCTGGGAGTTGGTACGGACGCTGCGCGACGAAGGGACGACGGTGGTGCTGACGACGCACTACCTGGAAGAGGCCGAAACGCTCGCCGACCGGCTGGCGATCATGCACCAGGGACGCATCGTGACGTCGGGAACCCCCGCCGAAGTGACCGCCGCGCGCCCGGCCCGCATCCGCTTCCTGCTGCCCGAGGGGATCGAGGCGGCGCGGCTGCCGCTGTCACTGCGGGCGGGCACCAGCGACGGGGACGAGCGCCGGGTCCTGATCCTTACGCATCACTTGCAGCGTGATCTTGGCGAACTCCTGCACTGGGCAGAGGAATCGCACGTCGAGCTGGGCCAACTCGACGCGCGGTCCGCCTCACTCGAAGAGGCGTTCCTCGACATCGCGGCGCAGAGCGCGGAGACGGCGGTCGCGGAGACGGCGGGCGCGCGATGAGCGAGAAAACGAGGGAGGCAACGGGGATGGGGACGGGCATGACGGGGACGACAGCGAAAACCGCGGTGACGGCGGATGAGGTGGCTCAGATGGCGGCCGGCCCGAAGAGCACGACTCCCGGGCGCCTCGGGGCCCTGGGCCGGGCCGAGTTCACGCTGCTCGTACGGAACAGGACGGCGCTCTTCTCCGCGCTGTTCGTGCCGATCGTGATGGTGGTCGCGATCAAGAGTTCGCTGGACCGGATCGATCTGTCCTCGACGGGCATCAGCGCCGTGGAGGCCGCGATGACCGGCGGGGTCGGCATGGCGCTGATCATGATCATCTACTCCAACCTGGTCTCCGCGTACACCGCCAGGCGCGAGCAGCTGGTGCTCAAGCGGCTGCGTACGGGCGAGACTTCGGACCGCGAGATCCTGATCGGCACCGCGCTGCCCGCGGCCACGCTGGCGGTCGGGCAGTGCGCGGTGATGGTGGCGGCGGGCGTCGCGTTCCTCGGACTGGGCGGGCCCCGCAGGCCGGAGCTGCTGGTCTGCGGGATGCTGGCGGGCATCGTGCTGCTCACGGCGCTGGCCGCGGTGACCGCCGCCTTCACGCGCAGCCCGGAGAGCGCTCAGATCACCACCATGCCGCTCTTCCTGGTCTCGGCGCTCGGCTCAGGCCTGTTCATCCCTCTGGAGGCGCTGCCCGACCGGATCGCGTTCGTCTGCGAACTGCTGCCCACGACCGGCGTGATGACCCTGATCCGCGCGGGCTGGCTGGGCGGCACGGACGGCGCCGACGTGCTGGGCGCGGCGGTGAACGCGGTGGTGTGGACCGTACTCGCGGTGTTTGCTGTACAGCGGTGGTTCCGCTGGGAGCCGCGGCGTTGAGGCGGAGGGACGGGGAGACTCGATGTCGGTGCTGACGGGCTGGTGGTGCCGGAAGAGCAGGGCGGCCAGGACGAAAACGGCGAAGGTCGAGCTGTACACCCGCTGGTCGTTCCACTCTCTCCTGGCCTTCGAGGTCGGATTCGTCGGGCTCGAGCCGCTGGTCAGCTCGAAACCGCTCGGCGGCTGGCTGTTCCTGCTGGTGTGCGCGCACGGAACGCTGTGCGCCGTCAACCAGTCCGTGGCCCTGGACTGGCGGCTGGGCCGGCGCGAGCGGCCCGTACGGCTGCTGCTGAGCACGGCCGCGCTGTCCGCCGCGAGCATCGTCACCGTCCTCGCGCTGCGCGTCGCCGGCACGATCGCTCAGGACAAGGACTACATCCCCCTGGTTCTGGGTTTCGCAGGCTTCGGCGTGGCCTCCGTCTCCCTGGGGCTGCGTACGACGTCCCAGCGGGTGGTCGCGGTGCTCGCGACAACGGTCGGGACAGCGGTCGCGGGGCTGCTGTTCGGCATGGGGTGGGGTCTCGCCGCCGCGCACGTGATCGGGGTCCTCAGCATGAGCACGGGCCTCGTCGTCACCTACGTCTTCTCGGCGTGGCTGCTCAGCGTCGTCTGGGAGCTGGATGCGGCACGGGAGGTGAACGCCCGCCTCGCGGTCGCGGAGGAGCGGCTGCGGTTCGGCCGTGACCTGCACGATGTGATGGGCCGCAACCTCTCGGTGATCGCGCTGAAGAGCGAGCTGGCGGTCGGTCTCGCCGAGCGCGGACGGCCGGAGGCCGTGGCCCAGATGGTCGAGGTGCAGCGGATGGCGCGGGAGTCGCAGCGGGAGGTCCGGGAGGTCGTACGCGGCTACCGGGAGGCCGATCTGCACACCGAACTGGAAGGCGCCCGGGGTGTGTTGAAGGCGGCGGGCATCGACTGCCGGATCAGGGGCGACGGCGGCGACGGGCTGCCGGCGCAGGTGCAGTCGGCGCTGGCGTGGGTGGTGCGCGAGGCGACGACGAACGTACTGCGGCACGGGGACGCGCGGCGGTGCACCGTACGGCTGTCGGAGAGCGAGGGAGGGGAGGCGGTGCTGGTGGTCGAGAACGACGGACTGCCGGCGGAGGGCCGGAGAGACGCCTCGGGGGCTTCGGGCGCCTCGGGTGTTTCGGCGTCCTCGGGATCTTCGGGGGCTTCGGGGGCTTCAGCGTCTTCAGGGTCGGCGACGAAGGGCTCGGGGCTCGTGGGCCTGCGGGAGCGGCTGGCGCTGCTGGACGGCACGCTGGACGCGGGGCGCGCGGCGGACGGCTGCTTCCGGCTGACGGCGCGGGTGCCGCGGTCGGGCGGGACGGGGGTTGGGGCTGGGGCTGCGTCTGCCGTTACGGCTACGGGTGTGGCTGTGGGTACGGCTGAGGTGTCCGTGGCCGGGAACGGGGCGGTGGCGTGACGCACATCATGGGGCGGGCGGCTCCCGCGACCGGCCCGGAGCGGGCGGCTTTCGCGAGCGGGCCGGGGCAGGCCGCTTCCGCGACCGGGCCGGGACAGACGGCTCCCATGACCGGACCGGGGAAGGCGGCTTTCGCGACCGCTCCGGGACAGGCGGCTCCGGCGACCGGGCCAGGGCGGGCGGATTCTGCTGCCGCCGCGACCGGCCGGGTGCGGGTTCTGCTCGCGGACGACGAGCATCTGATCCGGGGCGCGCTCGCCGCGCTCCTCGGGCTCGAAGACGATCTGCTGGTGGTCGCCGAGGCCGCTTCGGGCCCGGAGGCGCTGGCGATGGCGCTCGCGCACCGGCCCGACGTGGCCGTACTGGATCTGGAGATGCCGGGCCTGGACGGTGTGAAGGTCGCCACATCCCTCCGCGCCGAACTGCCCGGCTGCCGGACCATGATCGTGACGAGTCACGGCCGTCCCGGCCACCTGAAACGGGCCCTGGCGGCGGGCGTACGCGGCTTCGTGCCCAAGACGGTCAGCGCCCGGCAGCTCGCCGAGATCATCCGTACCGTGCACGCGGGAAACCGTTTCGTGGACCCGGAGTTGGCGGCCGACGCGATCTCGGCCGGGGACTCCCCGCTGACCGTGCGCGAGGCCGAGGTGCTGGAACTGGCGGCGGACGGCGCGCCGATCGCGGAGATCGCCGAGCGCGCGTCGCTGTCGCAGGGCACCGTGCGCAATTACCTGTCGTCGGCCGCGACGAAGCTGGGGGCGGAGAACCGGCACACGGCAGTGCGTCTCGCACGGGAGCGAGGTTGGGTATAGTGGTGCTCGCGCCACGGCGCTTGCGGACGTAGCTCAGTTGGTAGAGCGCAACCTTGCCAAGGTTGAGGTCGCCAGTTCGAACCTGGTCGTCCGCTCAGCTGGAGAAGGCCCTGATCATCGCGATCAGGGCCTTCTTCGTGTCCGCGTGCCCCGTGTCCGCTCCGTAGGGCGCTGACACGGGGCCGGAAGACGGCGCTACGACCAGCTGAGGCCGGTGAGTCCTTCGTACGCCTCCAGATACTTCGCGCGGGTCGCGTCCACGACCTCCTGCGGCAGCGCGGGCGGCGGCTGCTCGCTCTTGCGGTCCCAGCCGGAGGCGGCTGAGGTCAGCCAGTCGCGTACGTACTGCTTGTCGTACGACGGCTGGGGGTGACCCGGCTCCCAGGACTCCGCCGGCCAGAAGCGCGAGGAGTCGGGGGTCAGCACCTCGTCGGCGATGATCAGGTCATCACCGTCGAAGCCGAACTCGAACTTGGTGTCGGCGAGGATGATGCCGCGCTCGCGGGCGATGTCGCGGGCCCTGCCGTACACATCGAGCGTCGTACGGCGCAGCAGCGCGGCCGTCTCGGCGCCGACCTGGCGGGCGACCTCCTCGTACGACACGTTCTCGTCGTGCTCGCCGACGGCTGCCTTGGTGGCGGGCGTGAAGATGGGGCCGGGCAGCTCGGAGCCGTCCGTCAGGCCTTCCGGCAGCGCGATCCCGCAGACGGTGCGGTGCTCGTTGTACTCCAGGAGGCCGGAGCCCGCGAGATAGCCGCGAGCGACGCACTCCACCTCGACCATCCGCAGTGACTTGCAGATGAGGGTGCGGCCCGCCCAGTCGGCGGGGGCGCCGTCGGGGAGGTCGGTGGAGATCACGTGGTTCGGCACGAGGTCGTTGAGCTGGTCGAACCACCACAGCGAGAGCTGGGTGAGGACCCGGCCCTTGTCGGGAATCTCGGTGGGCAGCACCCAGTCGTAGGCGGACATGCGGTCGCTGGCGACCATCACGAGGTCGCCCGCCTCGTTCTGGTACAGATCGCGCACCTTGCCGGTGTGCAGATGCACCAGACCCGGCACCTGAACGGGCTCGGGCTTTTCGACGAATCCGGACACGGTTCCTCCCCGTGGTTGTTCGATCTTGGAGATCGCCTCGATTCTTCCGTATGCCGGAAGCTCCAGGAACGGAGGGGTGTGACCCGGCTTACGGCCCCCGCCTCCTTCAATCCTCTCAGTCCCGCCGGCTCCGGCAGGTTCCTCTCAGTCCCGCTTGCAGATGCGGTCCAGCAGATTGGCGGTGGCGCGCTGGATACGGGAATCGACATGTCCGGGCCGGTCGAGCGCCGGTGACCAGGCGAATGTCCCGGAGGCGAAGACCAGGGCGCCCGAGGGAGCGCGGTAGAGCGACGTTTCCTGGTGGCGCAGCGCCTTCTCGCTGTCCCGGTACGGGGAGTGCGCGAGCAGGATGCGGTCGCGGTGTTCCGGCAGGGCCGTGCGCGGGTAGTAGCGGTCGGCCTCGCCCGCGACCAGCCCGCCGATCTCGTCGCCCTCTCCGACGCCGGTGGCTTCCCAGAGCCAGTGGTCGGTATTCCGTACGACCATCGGATGCGGCTCCGGGACACGCCCCGCGTACTGAATGCCCAACAACTGCTGCTCGGGTCTGTCCACTTCACGCCAGAGCGCCGGCTTTCCCGGGCCGTGGCGTTTGCGGCAGGTGAGGAGGCGGTCGGGCACCCCGGAGGCCGACGGGGCCAGCTCCACCTGCCAGTACATGGTGTTGGCGGAGAGGAAGACCAGCGAGGTGCCGCCGTCGCGCGCCGCCTCGACGGTGCGGCGCATGGGGGCCGACCAGTACTCGTCGTGCCCGGCGAAGACCAGCCCCCGGTAGCGGCTGGGATCGACGCGGCCCGCGTGCAGGTCGCTGGTGTCGGCGTACGCGAGGTCGTAGCCGTAACGCTCGGCCCAGCGGATGAAGTCGTAGGCATGCCCGACATGCAGCGGCAGCCCGGCGCCCGCGTACGGGCGGTCGAACGACACCGTCGTCGCGGCGTCCTCCTCACCGAGGAGACGGCCCTGCTCGTCCCACGCGTGGTAGAGGCTGCCGCCGGTGTGGCCGTCCTCCGGATACAGGTTGTACGCCTGCCAGGTGATGTCCGGGAGCACGAGCAGCAGGTCGGCCGGCTCGCTGTGGCGGACGGTGAAGGGGATGTGCGAGCGGTAGCCGTCGACGGTGGTGAGCACCGCGACATGCGCCCCGACGGGCCAGTACGACGGGATCTGGAGCCGCCAGGACAGCCACCAGTGGTGGCAGGAGATCGTACGGTCGGCGGTCAGCGGCGGGGGCTGGACGATGCCGGAGAGACGCGGGCTGGTGGTGATCTTGGACGCGCCGTCACCGCTGTAGTGCCCGATGCGATAGATGTCGACGGAGAACTGCCGGGGCGGATCGACGGTGATGTGGAAGTCGATGGACTCACCGGGAGCGGCGGCGCTGGTGGACGCGAAGCCCTTGATCTGACGGTCCACGTCGTCGGCGGTACGGAGGCCGCCGCGCCCTTGGTCGAGGGTGGGGTCCGCGTACCAGGGCACGAGATGGCCGGTGTCGTCGAAATAGTTCTCACTGCCGCGCAGCCAGGGCAGTGGGCCCTGCCCGAAGGGGTCGGTGACCGCGTGGGCGAGAGCGCCCGATTCCCATCGGCGAATCTGCTCAGCCCCCATGGTGCACCCCTCCTTGAGCCAGCCCCCAGCACATCACATAACGCACGCGGCCGGTCACCGTTCGTCGCTAATTGGTGCACCCGGGAACTCCGTGGCGCCTGTGGTGGACGGCCGTCGCAGCGCGTTGTCGCCGGTGGCCGTTGCGGAGCGGGGTCGGGGGAGGCGGGATTTCTGACACGTACGGATCCTTGTTCGACCGGCGGTGGGCGGGCGGTGGGCGGGTGCTGGGCGGCCGGTGAGGCTCACGCCGGGCGAGCGGGCGGGCGGCTTGCGGTGGGCGGCCGGTGAGGCTCACGCCGGGCGAGCGGGCAGCTCGCGGTGGGTGAGCGCTCGGCAGGCGGCGGTCTTGCGTCACAGGGCGCTCAGAGCGCCCCAGGGGCCCTGCGCGCCCGTCAGCTTTCGCTGGGGTGGTCAGCTTTCGCTGGGGTGCCTCCGGCGCCTCGTGGGCCTCTCCGGGGCCCTGGGGGTCTCACTGGGTCTCCGCGGGCCTCTGTGGACTCTCCGGGCTCCGTGGGTCTCCGTGGGTCTCCGTGGATTCTTGGGGCTCTGTGGACTCTCCCTCGGGCGCCATGGGCCTTGAGGCGCCCCTTGGCGCCCCTGAGTCGTTCTGCGAGCCGGGTGAGCCCGCCCCCGTAAGGCTGGCGAGGCGGAGCCCCTGTGACGGGCCTTAAGGCTCAGGTACGCCACGACGCACAGATCGGCGGTCGGACCGGACAGGTCAGGGGTACGGCAGTCGAATCTCGGGGCAGCGGGACAGCAGGCAGGAGCACGGGCAGGCGGGCAGCGCGGGGCGAGCGGGAGACCGGGCGGCTACGGGCTACGGCAGCGGGAGCGCAGGCGGACAACTGGGAAACAGCGGGTGGCAGCCCCGGCAGGCAAGCGTGAGACAGCAGACGGCAGCGCCGACAGGGCGGCAGCCCCGGCACGCGGGGTTCAAACGAGCCGGACCGGCTTCTCCGGCCGTACGCCCACCCCGGCCAGCCACCTCCGCAGCGGCTCCGGGTCGCCGTCCTCGACCAGGCTGAGCACCCGCCCGCCCAGATCGCCACGGCGCTCGCCCCCGACCAGGAGCGTGGGTCCGTCGAGCCAGTCGAGCCCCGGCGCCGCACCCGCCGTGTCGACGGCCGAGCAGCAGACCATCGCCGTCACATGGTCGGCGAGCAGCTCACGGCCCGTACGCGGCGGCTGGAGCGGGAACAGGGGCAGCGGCTCCGCGTCCGCGCCCCAGAAGGCCGGTGCGTCCGCTGCGGGCTCCATACGCGCCGTGGGCGCGGCGGCCTCCTCACGGGCCAGCTCGGCGCTGATGCCGGCCGCGAGAGCGTCTGCCACCGCGCCGCCCACGTCCTCGCCGTCTTCATCGCCCGACTCGCCGGCGGCCGAGGCGTCGCGCGTCTCATCGCCCGACTCGCCCACAGCCGGGGCGTCTCGCATCTCGTCGCCCGTCTCGCCGATGGCCGAGGCGCCGCGCGTCTCATCGCCCGACTCACCCGCAGCCGAGGCGCCGTGCACCGCGTCGGTTACCGAGACGTCGCGCATCTCATCGCGCGCCCTGTCCCGCGTCTCGGCGCGCGCCTTCCCGCCCGAGGCGCCGCGTCCGGCGGTCAGGTGGTCCAGGACGCGCGCCAGCGTCGGTCCCGCCGGGTCGGCCGGACAACGTATCTCTGCCCCGTCCAGCACCCGGTGCAGCCGGGCGGCCTCCGTACGCCACTTCCGGTCGACGACCTCCTCCGGATACTGCTGCCAGTCCACCGGGGACCAGTCGGGCCCCGCCTCCGCGGGCCCGCCGTGGAAGAGACGGGCGGCCAGCAGGGACGCGGCCTCGTCAGCCGCGCCTGGCTCTTCGAGGAGGTCGCAGGCGGGGCGCTCGCCCAGCCGGGAGGTGAAGCCCTCGGCGAGGCGGTCGCGGCGGGAAAGCTCGGTCAGGGCGGAGACCACACCGACGTCCAGGCGGGAGGGCCAGCGGCCCATACGCCAGGCCGGCAGCGCGACACGGGTGAGCAGCCGGTCCCAGCCCGCGTAGGCGAGACCGACCTGCTCCTGGGCCTGGATGCGCAGGCCGTAGTCCACCGCGTGCGCGCGCTCGGACGCGGCCGACGCGACGCCGCGCTCCATCAGCGTGGCGTGCTCGGCGCAGGCGCGCAGCAGCAGCCGCGCGACACGGCCGACGAAGCCGAGCACGGCGCCGCGTATCGCACCGCGCTCCGGCCGGGCGCCTGCGACGGCCACCGCCGCGTCCAGCCCGCGCACGAAGCGACGGGCCGCGGCTATGTCCGGGTGCGCGGAGGGGCCCGTACCCGCCACGACGGGAGCGAGCACGGCACGCAGCTCGGCGACGCGCATCCACCACAGGAAGGGCGAGCCGATCACCAGGACGGGCGCGGCGGCCACCCGCCGTCTGCCGCCGGCTCCGGGGAGCGCGTACGCCGGATGCGTACGGTCCTCCAGCCAGCTGTCGCAGTCGGGCGTGAGGGCTATCGCGGAGGGCACGGGAACATCGAGCTTGTCCGCCAGATCGCGGACGAGCCGGTAGAGATCGGGAGCCGACCGCTCGGCGACCGCGACGGTAGGACTGAAGGCGGGCCTGGCCCTGGCGACGATCGCGGAGACGGCCCCGGCGAGCCCCAGCACGGCCACGGCGAGGCCCGTCACGACCCACCGCGCCACCTCCCACCCGGCGCCGGCGAGATGGCCCGTGAGACCTCCCACGAGCAGCACGACGGCGACGGCCGCGGGCAGCAGCGCGACGGCCAGCGCCCTGCCGCGTACGCGCAGCACGGCGAGAGCCCTGACGCGGGCGCCCTGAGCGCCGATCTCGTCACCGATACGAATACCGGAACCGGACATGGTCCGACCTCACCCCCTCTGCCCCTGCGGTGGTGTTGCTCACTCCCCCACTGTGGCAGCCACCACTGACATCGCAATGCCGATGGGCCAAGTGCCGGAATGCTTGCGCCGCACCCTAGTTGGGGCCTCGACGGCAGTCATCCGGATGGCTTAGTCGTCACTCGATGGGATGGCTTTGGGTAAAGCTGCTGACGTACCGGCCGAGGACCCCCAATCCCCGGAACGGCCGGCAGACCCGCAGGTCACAGCCCTTTCGTGGGCACCCGGCAGAGCTCATCCCGGGAACTCCCGGACGGAAACCATGGCCATCGGCCGCCGGAGGGGACAGGAGCAGACAGCACCGCGGAAAAGGCCGGAGGCGGCCCCTCAGGACCGCCTCCACCACCTTCGCTCAGACCGGGCGCCGCTCAGACCTGCGCGGCCTCGCGGGCGATGTCCGTGCGGTGCTGCCCGCCGTCAAGCCGGATCCGCGCGACGGCCGCGTACGCCCGCTCCCGCGCCTGCGCCACGTCCTTGCCCGTCGCGGTCACCGACAGCACCCGTCCGCCGGCGCTCACCACGGCATCGCCGTCGCGCCGCGTCCCGGCGTGCAGAACGTACGCATGGGGCGCATCCTGTGCCGCGATCTCGTCGAGGCCGTCGATGGGATCGCCGGTGCGCGGTGTGTCCGGGTAGTTGTGCGAGGCGACGACCACCGTGACCGCGGCGTCGTCACGCCACTTCAGCGGCGGCAGCCCGGCCAGCGTCCCCTCGGCGGCTCCCAGCAGCACACCAGCCAGTGGGGTCCTGAGCCTGGCCAGGACCACCTGCGTCTCCGGGTCGCCGAAGCGCGCGTTGAACTCGATGACCCGTACGCCCCGGCTCGTGATCGCGAGCCCCGCGTACAGCAGCCCGGAGAACGGCGTACCGCGCCGCCGCAGCTCGTCCACCGTGGGCTGGAGGACGGAGTCGAGGACCTCGTCGACCAGCTTGGGGTCGGCCCAGGGAAGCGGGGAGTACGCGCCCATGCCGCCGGTGTTGGGGCCTTCGTCGCCGTCGAGCGCGCGCTTGAAGTCCTGCGCGGGCTGGAGCGGGAGGACCGTCTCGCCGTCCGTGATGGCGAAGAGCGAGACCTCGGGACCGTCGAGGAATTCCTCGATGACCACACGGCCGCAGCTGAGCGCGTGCTCACGCGCAACGGCGAGGTCTTCGGTCACCACGACGCCCTTGCCGGCGGCCAGGCCGTCGTCCTTGACGACGTACGGGGCCCCGAACGCGTCGAGCGCGTCCTCGATCTGCTCCGGGGTGGTGCAGACGTAACTGCGGGCCGTCGGGACGTTCGCCGCGGCCATCACGTCCTTCGCGAACGCCTTGGAACCCTCCAGCTCCGCAGCCTCCCGGGAGGGGCCGAAGCAGGGGATGCCGGCGGCGCGCACGGCGTCGGCGACCCCGGCCACGAGCGGCGCCTCGGGCCCGACGACGACGAGCCCGGCCTCCAGCTCCGTGGCGAGACGGGCCACCGCGGCGCCGTCCATGGCGTCGACCGCGTGCAGCTCGGCCACCTCCGCGATACCGGCGTTGCCGGGAGCGCAGTAGAGAGAGGTGACCTCGGGGTCGAGGGAGAGAGAGCGGCACAGGGCGTGTTCGCGGGCGCCGCCGCCAATGACAAGGACCTTCACGGGGGGCAGCCTAGCCGGGACGGACCCGCTCTCCGGCTACCGGTCTTCTGTCCGCCGACCGCCGACCGTCTACCGACCGTTTACCGACCGCCCGACGGCCTTTTGCGGGCCTTTCCCGGGGAGCCTTCGCGGGGAGCCCTGACGGGTCGCCCGCTACTCGTTCGTGTACTCCTCCACGACCGTGGCGCCCAGCTCGCGGACGATCAGGTCGTGGCCGGACAGCGCGGAGTCGACAAGATCGGCGTCGTCGTCCTCGGCGGTGTCGTCCTCCGGGGCTACGTGATGGACCGGTACGTGTGCCCCGGGGCCCGCGGCCTGCCGGGACTGCCCGGGGCCCGAGGAGCGGTCGGGGGGCGACTGCGGCCCGGGGCTCTGGGCGGCGGACGACGATGCCGGCCCGGACGGCGGCGCGGACGGCGCGTGCTGCTGCGTGGGACCGGGAGACGGTGCCGGGGCGGGCGCGGGGGGCGGGCCGCCGAAACCGGCGTTACCGCCGCCGTTGCCTCCGGTGTTTCCGCCGCCGGCGTTTCCGCCGCCTGGGGCGCCGTATCCACCGCCGCCCGGAGCGCCGTATCCGCCGCCGTTACCGCCTCCGCCGAACCCGCCTCCGTTACCGCCACCGCCTGCGGGGGGCTGGGTGCCTCCTGACGGGTCGACGATCGCCTCGATCTTCCAGTTGACCCGGAACTGCTCGGAGAGCGCCTGCTTGAGCACGTCCTCACTGCCGCTGCTGGTGAAGTTGTCGCGGGCGCCCGCGTTGATGAAGCCGATCTGGAGCGTCGTGCCGTCGAACCCCGCGACCTGCGCGTTCTGACTGAGCAGGATCCAGGTGAAGCGGCGGCGGTTTTTGACGGCGTCCAGGATGTCCGGCCACATGTTCCGTACCTGCCAGGCCCCCTGCGAGGTGACGACGGGAGCGGCTCCGACGGCCTCCGGCGCGGCCGGAGCCGGCGCGGCGGCCGGGCCCTGCCCCGGCGCGGACGCCGTCGGCCAGCCGCCGGGGCGGCGCCCGGCACCGCCCTCGGGCGCGGCGGCGGGCCACGCCCCGGGCCGCTGCGGCTCGGCGACGGGAGGAACGGGCGGCACGGGAGCGGGGCCTCCAGGAGCACCTGGCGTACCAGGCGTACCGGGTGCCGTGGGCGGTGCGGGCGCTACGGGTGGCGCGGGCGCCACAGGCGGTGCGGCCGGCGGCGCCTGGTGCGGGGCGGGCGCGATCGCGTGCGCCTCGGGCCCCGGCACGTACCCGGCCGCGGGGCCGGGACCGCCGGTCGAGAAGGCGGCGTTCGCCACTCCGCGCTCCAGCCGGTCGAGGCGCGCCTGCACGGAGCGTTCGTCGTCGAAGGCGGCGGGCAGCAGTACCCGCGCGCACAGCAGCTCCAGCTGAAGCCGCGGCGAGGTGGCGCCGCGCATCTCCGTCAGCCCCGTGTTGACGAGATCCGCGGCCCGGCTCAACTCGGCCGCCCCCAGTACCTCCGCCTGCGCCTGCATCCGCTCCACGACATCGGCGGGAGCGTCGATCAACCCCTTCTCCGCCGCGTCCGGCACGGCGGCCAGGATCACCAAATCCCGCAGCCGCTCCAGCAGATCGGCGACGAAGCGCCGCGGGTCGTTACCGCCCTCGATGACCTGCTCCACGACCTCGAAGGCCGCGGACCCGTCGCCCGAGGCGAAGGCGTCGACAATGGCGTCGAGCAGCGAACCGTCCGTATAGCCGAGCAGCCCGGTGGCCATGGCGTACGTCACACCGTCGTCGGCCGCGCCGGCGAGCAGCTGGTCCATGACCGACATCGAGTCACGCACCGACCCGCCACCGGCCCGCACCACCAGCGGCAACACCCCGTCCGCCACGGGGATCTGCTCCTTCGCGCACACCTCACCGAGGTAGTCCCGCAGCGTGCCGGGCGGCACCAGACGGAACGGATAGTGGTGCGTACGCGAGCGGATCGTGCCGATGACCTTCTCGGGCTCGGTCGTCGCGAAGATGAACTTGAGATGCTCCGGCGGCTCCTCCACCACCTTCAGCAGGGCGTTGAACCCCTGCGGCGAGACCATGTGCGCCTCGTCGATGATGTAGATCTTGTACCGGCTGGACGCGGGCCCGAAGAACGCCTTCTCCCGCAGATCACGGGCGTCCTCCACGCCACCGTGCGACGCGGCGTCGATCTCGATGACATCGATCGACCCGGGCCCGGTCCTGGCCAGGTCCTGACAGGACTGGCACGTACCGCACGGCGTCGGCGTCGGCCCCTGCTCGCAGTTCAGACACCGGGCGAGGATGCGCGCACTGGTCGTCTTCCCACAGCCGCGCGGCCCGCTGAACAGGTACGCGTGATTGACCCGGTTGTTGCGCAGCGCCTGCTGCAACGGGTCAGTGACATGCTCCTGCCCGATGACCTCGGCGAAGGACTCGGGACGGTAGCGGCGGTAGAGCGCAAGGGACGACACACCTACGACGATATCGGCCCCCTACGACAACGCCCCCATACCGCTGTCCGAGGCAGCCCCGCGCACCCCCGAGCACGCAAACGCCCCTCACGCACCCGCCAGAGCCAACCTACCCTTGCTGCCTTCCGGCCCTGGGGGAGTTCAGTCAGATAGCGCCACGTGAGGGGCTCCGCACACAGTACCCGATCTCGGGGTCCGGGATCGAGTTCGCGAGCACGGCTCAACATCTTGTATTGTTCGTCGCGGAGGATTCGCCTAGTGGCCTAGGGCGCACGCTTGGAAAGCGTGTTGGGGGCAACCCCTCACGAGTTCGAATCTCGTATCCTCCGCCATTGCTCTCACCGGGCAATACGTTGAAGGGCCCCACCGTTCGCGGTGGGGCCCTTCGGCGTTGGTAGTTGCAGTTCTGGTTGCAGTTCGTGTGGCGGCACAGCCTGGAACCGCCCGACGGTCCACTACCGGCGCCTGATACGCCCGCTGTCCGTTCTCAGCCTCGCTCCCGACGGAACATGCCGCCCCGCGCGCGATGCTTTCCAACGCGGCGTCCCTCAGGCTGCTCGGTTATAGAAGCCGTGCTCACAGGTGGGGGGCGAGTCGGTTCGTCGTGAAGGAGGAGAGACTGCCAGACTTGCTCCTGCAAGACGCGGATGCACGGGCCGCAGGCGAACATCGCCGTCTGGGCACCCGCCACACTCACCGGGCCGATCCACAGAACACGGGTCCCTCGCTGGCCGCAGTAGAGCCAGCAGAAGCCGTCGGTCCACGTATTGCCGTCGTCAGTGTCTGCCGCGGCGGGCAGACCGCCGCGCGCGAACTCGGCGATGCCGGGTATGACCCGAGGCGTCACGGTCAGTTCTATCAACACAGCTCGTCCCCAAGATCACTCCCCGGGGACAGCTGCCCTGGCCGAAGCCTGCTTGTCGGCGTCAGCGAAGAGGAGCGTGGGCTCGGCCAGGATGTCCCTGCCGCCCTCGCTCTTGCAGATCTCGTCGACGCTGCCGAACCGTGCCTCGGTGTAGTCGAGGTCGAGCAGGGCTGCTGCCTGGCGGACCGATGCCTCGTCGGGGCCTTCGATCTCGACGAAGGTGGGGAGGTCCGGCCAGGTGTCGAAATCGAAGGCGACTTCGCCCAGGCGCCACTCCTCGCGGAAGTTCTCCTGGTAGCGGACTTCACGCAGGCCGACGTTGCGGAGGATCTCGGCCATGGCGTGCAGGTCGGACACCTCGGTCTCGATCTCGGTGGTGCCGTCGATCGTCGTGGAGTCGGTGACCTGCTTCAGCGTGAGAGTGGAGCGGGTGGCCTCGTCCCTCAGGCGGACCCAGGCGCCGCCTTCGAGGGCGTCGTTCTCGAAGATCTTCCGGGTGAGGAGGGTGCGCGGAAATGCCTGGACGGCTCCGAGCGCCGTCAGTTTGGCCTGGAGGCCGTCGACGTCGACGTCGAGGAACTTGGCCTCGTACTCGTGCTTCATCGGTCCTTCTTCCCGTAGCTCTAGGAGGGGGTGGACGCACGGGCGGCGAGGAGGAGGCCCATGCGGTGGTTGTGGTCCTGCAGCTGCCCGACGTGCGCCTGCTCGGTGAACTCGTTGGTCCGCAGGGTGAGCAGGACGTCCCAGTCCCCGATGAAGTAACGCCGCAGCTTCTCGGGGGATGTGTAGTGCTCCAGCACGTGGTGGCGTTGCGTGAGGGGCATCATGAACTCCGCGCCGAACAGACCGCCGGGCCGGACCAGGCGCTGCATGCGGTCGACGAACTCGCCCAACGGGCGGTGGTGGTTGGCACTGTAATGCCACGAGCAGCTCGTCCAGACGGCATCACAGGGGGCGGTGACGGGTTCGGAGGCGAGGAAGTCCTCCTCCACGACCTGGACACGGTCGTGGAGCCCTTCCTGCTTCAGCCGCTCGATCATTCCCATCGCGTGACCGGTCCTGCCACCCGGGAGTTGGACCTCGCCGCCGTGGAGGGCGAGAGGGTCGCCTCGATGGCGACGACGCGGTAGCCGGCCAGGGGTACGACGAGTCTGCCGTCGCTCGCGCCGATGACCGTCACGGTGGAGTCAGGCTCCGTACGCTCCTTCAGCGCGGCGAGGAACTGGGGGAAGAAGGTGAGGGTGTGCCGCCACATGCCGGGTGTCTGCACGGGGTTGCTCTCCTTGCGGGTGGGTGCTGCTCAGGACGGCTCGGAGTGCCTCGTCAGTGGTGAGACCGGTGGTGTTCACGCGGTGCATCGGGAACGAGGCGTAGGCGTCGGTGATCTTGTCTGCGGTGATCTCGGCGAGGGCGTCCCAACGCGAGACAGGCTTGTCGCGCCGGGCGAGTCGGCGCTGACGCTCACTCTCCGCGCAGGCGAGGTAGTGAGTGACGGGACGAGGGATACCCAGCCCTTGGTCGGCTACTGTCTTCGGGCCAGTCGGTCGACCAGGGGGAAATGACAAAGCCATGAGCGACGCAAGCGACGGCCGGATACTCGACGTCAAGATCGCCGACCTGAAGGCGACAGCCCCGCATTTCCACACCCACAGCGCGGATCTGGCAAAGGCGCTCACGAAGCTCAAGACCGGTCTGGCGGCTGCCGGTTCACCCTGGGGCGACGACGAGCAGGGCAAAGCGTTCCGCGAGCACTACGGCCCGCACGTGACGAAGATGGAAGAGGCCGCCGGCATCCTGGCTCTCGGCCTGGCCAGCATCCACGACGCCATGGCCGATATGGCGGACGGGCACGTCGAGAACGAGAAGCTCATCCGCTCGATGTTCGCCAAGATCCAGCCCGCTCCCCATGACGGCAACGGAACCGCGCAGTGAGCGCGACCGACAAGGTCAAAGAGATCGTCCAGGACATGACCGGCATGTGGTGGCCGGATGCCGACGAGGGCGGTCTGCGGGACGCGGCCAAGGCGTGGCGGGACTTCGCCGACGACTTGGAAGACGTTGCGGTTGCCGCCAACAAGTCGGCCCGCGGCATCATCGAGCACAACAGGGGCGAGGCGATATCCGCCTTCGACGACCCCTTCTGGCGCCGCTACTACTACGACGGCCACGGCTGGCTCCAGGACATGATCGACGGCGCCCGCGACATGGCCAAAGCCCTCGACCAGTACGCCGATGTCGCCCACAAGGCCGTCAAACATCTGGAACACGAGCTGGAGATCGTCGGCGCCACGATCGTCGCCGGAACCGCCCTCGCCGTCTTCACTTTCGGCATCTCCGAAGGCGCCGCGGCAGCCGCTACCGCCTCGATCCTGGAACTGTCCGCCACCCTCGGCGTCACGGTCTCCACCGAGATCGCCACCATCGCCGGCACCACACTCGCCACGGCCGCCATCGGTGGCCTCGAATCGATCACGGTCGACCTCGCCGTCACCCAGCCCGTCGCCATGGCCACCGGCGAGAGCAAGGGCCTCAGCCTCGATGAGGTGAGCGACTCCGCCCTCTACGGCATGGAGTTCGGCGGCGCCTTCGGAGCGGGCGGAAGCACAGCCCGAATCGTCACCGAGAACGGCGGGATGGAGGGCCTGTTCAACGGCTTCCGGCTGAACAGCGCGGCCCTCGACGAGATGGGCAAGTCCCGTACCTGGAAGCTGATCCAGGCCCCGGACTCGAAGATCCCCGTAGCGCCGGTGAAGGCAGGCGACTACGAGCTCATCTCGGGCGACCCGGTCTACTTCGGTAGGACCACCACCACGGTGGGCTACGACGAGCGCACCCTCAACAACCTGCAGCGGGTCGCCCGGATCCCCGGCGTACACGACGTGGTCATCCACGGCACGGACAAGGGAGTGTTCGTACCCGGTCGCATCAATGCCGCGGGAAAAACCCTGACGGACTTCGACGTGCATCCCAACCACATCGGGGATGCCATCCGCAGCAATCCCAACTACCACGGCGAACCGGTACGCCTCATCTCCTGCTACTCCGGCGCCGACGCGAGACCTCCCGAGCTGCCCCTCGCTCAGTCCGTCGCCAACGAGCTCGGCGTACCCGTGACCGCACCCACGAGCAAAGTGGGCACGTCCCCCGACCTCGGACTCAAACAGACCCCCACCATCGGCAACAATGGCTACTGGCGCACCTACCTGCCCATGGCCCACTGACGGCAGGCCCACGGGAGTGAAGATGACTAAGCGAGCGGGCTTCTACCAGGAGATCAGCGGCCCGGATGCCACAGCAGGCGATGCGCCGTCCCTGCGCGATGACGTGCGAAGCAGCGGGCCCTGGGACGAGGACCGCATCCTCGCCTACCTGGATTCGGCTCGGGAGATCTACACCACGATGGGCGCTCAGCGCGACGCCCTCGCCGACGACGAGTGGATCGCGGGCTCCGAGTCCCTGTTGACCGACGGCACCTGGATCTGGCCGATCGACCTCGTGCATTACGTGCGCCGTCACCACATCGCCCTGCCGCAGGAGTTCCTGGAGCACATCCGAGCCAACAGCTACACCGCCCCCGCCGTATCCGACGAGCGGGCCAGGCAAATCTTTCAGGAGGAGTTCCCGGACAACGCCCCCGCAGCGGCCTCTCCCAAGTCCGTCGGCTTCTTCACCTGGTACGTGCCGAAGCTGAACAGCACGAGCGCTCATCAGCTCCTCGCCCGTCTGGAGAACGCGGGACTCTCCGCCGTGCACCCCCTGACAAACGCCCTCTTCGGATTCCGCGAGACGCCCACCGGAAACCGCGAACCCCTGATGGGTGACGGCACAGCCCTCGCCGCCGCCCTGGCCGACGACCGCTACTCGAAAGCCGAGTTCACCTGCTGGAAGGGCTACGACCAGTCCCTGACCGGCATCGTGCGACGCACGGACGAGACGACGCAGAGCATCACACTGCGCCTCGCCGACGTCCCGGCAGCCGACCGCGAGGAGGCCGTGGCAGCACTGGTGCGCACGCTCGACCAGGACGCAACCGAGTGCCGCGGTTTCGTCATCGACCGAACCGGCGTTTCGGCTTTCCAGGACTGGGACCGCATCCTCACGGGCAACGGAGCACACTTCACCGTGTGGCCCGACACCATCGGCATCCTCCGGGACCGCGTCGGCAACCACCCTGAGCTGGCCAACAGCAAGCCGACCGCTTACGGCCCGCTCGACGTCTTCCACCGCGCGTGATTCTTCGAATGCCCTGCCAGGCCCCGTTCACGCTGCCTCAAGATGAGAGCTGAGGCCGGGGTACCCCCTCGCGGACGGCCGCAGGACAGAGACCACACGCCGACAGCGAGATCCGCGCACCCAAGTTCGGATGGGTCCCCGACCGGCCCCCGACGACTGGCAGCTCATCGACGAGGAACGTCCGCTCCGAGCCACCCAGGGCAACACAGACCGCGTCGCCGTACGACGATGCCCAACCTGCGCCGACTACCACTGAGAGGCACCCTGCCCGCGCGGCGGACAGGGTGCCTGTGCAGGTCGAACGATGCGGCACCGTGGTCTCAGTTCGGGTCTCATTCGCGTACGTCCGGGACTGTTCACCGGTTCCCCCGCCGCACCTCGACCGCAGGTCAGAACGCCGTCGCACACCCCAGAACTCCCAGACGAAGACTTGGAAAGCGTGTTGGGGGCAACCCCTCACGAGTTCGAATCTCGTATCCTCCGCCATTGCTCTCACCGGGCAATACGTCGAAGGGCCCCTTGAATTCAAGGTTCGCGGTGGGGCCCTTCGACGTTGGTGACCGGAACTGCCTCGCCGACGCGGCAGTTCCGGTCGATCTCCGCTCGGAGAAGGTGATCTCGTCGTCGGCCTGACGCTGTTGCGTCTTTGGCAGTGTCGAGGATGGGGCGGGTCCATGGCAGTCTTCTGCTAACACTGACGATTCCAGCCTGGCCCAACTACCCTTCCCAGAAGGCGTAGCGGGGACGCGGGAAACGGGGGAAGGGCCATGACCTCTGCCGAGGGGTACCAGGTCGGGC
Source organism: Streptomyces sp. NPDC088725 (assembly GCF_044751305.1). NCBI lineage: Bacteria > Bacillati > Actinomycetota > Actinomycetes > Kitasatosporales > Streptomycetaceae > Streptomyces > Streptomyces sp. NPDC088725. Next base: position 598,233 of record NZ_JBIVLO010000004.1, on the reverse strand, counting down.
ACAAGGGCATGTCGGGCCAGGCCGGGGAACTGGACGGTTCCGGGGACGACGTGGGCGCGATCCGCGAGGCCGTCGCCGGCACGATGTGCTACACGCAGGAGGCCCTCGGCGGCCCCGACACCTGGTCCGCGTTCAACGCGTTCACGGCCGCCTGGGAGGCCGAGACCAAGGTCCTCGAAGCGGCGCTGCACGAACTCGCTGACAAGGTCCGTCTCGCAGGCCAGGCGTACCGCGGTTCCGACGTCGACGTCCGTACAGGAGTCCACACCGTCTCTGTCGGCTCGACGGCCGACGAGGGCGTCAGCACGATGCCGGCCCACGCCCCGCGCCCGTCCGTGCTGACCGGCTACTGATGAGGGCAGGCGTCCATGACGGAATCCACGAACGACCGCAGGCAGAAGCTCGACGGCCTGTGCGGGCGCATCTCCTCAGCCGGCAGCAAGAACGACCTGATCGACTTGATCGAGGACGCCCTGGGCGTCTCGGCACCGGTCGGCGATCCGAAGGTGATCGAGTCCCTGGGCAAGCGCTACACCGGCCAGACCGACGAGGCCGACGCAGTGAGCGACCGGATCGGCAAGATCGCCCGTAAGGGGCTTCCACAGGTCTGGGTAGGCGACACGAGTGTCCTCGCCTCCGACGTGGTGGGCGCCGCTTCCCGCGACGCCCAGCAGATGATCGATGCGTTCCAGGGCGGCGGCAAGGCGCTGATCGCGCTGTCGGACGCGCTGGAGACCGCGCAGAGCAGGGACCGCACCGGCCGCGGCAAGCTGCGCGACGCCCGCGCCATGCTCGGCGGCAGGGAGGGCTTCTTCGACGACTTGCACGAGGACGACGACGAGGAGGACCTCCGTCTGCGGGCCCGCTCGCTGGCCTCCCACGGCGTCGACGACCTGCACACGGCGGCCGCCGAGGCCGACGACGCCGCCCGCGTCGCGGCCCGCGACCTCAACAAGTTCGCCGCCGAGGCCCGCGCGGGCCGGATGGACACCGACGAATTGAGCGCCGCCGACCGCCTCGCCCTCGCCGACACCAGCAACGTCGGCGGCGACGCCGAACTGAACGAGATACTCAGCGCCAACGACCTCGCACGCTCGGGCCGCGCCATGGAAAACCTCCCTCCCGGCGAACGGGTCCGTATGGAAAGACTCCTGGCGAACGCGTCGAGCCAGCAGGAGAAGGCGTACCTCATGAAGGCCCTCGCCTCGGGCTACGACGTCGGCGAGGTCGAGGAGTTCGGCGGGAAGATCCACGGCAAGGACTCGACGTGGTTCCAGGCACACCTGGCGCCGGTCTCCACCGGCTCGGGCACGGGGCAGGAGGAGCAGAAGTTCGGTGACGAGCACTGGTCCCAGGACGACGAGACCTGCGTCCCGTCCTCGACGGTTACCGCGCGCGCCCTGGTCGACCCGGTCTACGCCCTCGAACTCACCGGAGGCCCCGACGGCCGGGACAGCGACCCCGAACACTTCCGCAAGCGCCTGCACGACGAGCAGTTCCGGATGAACGACGAGGGCGACGGCGAGTACGACGGCTGGTGGTGGGACCGCCACGCGGCCGGCATGGACGCCGACGGGCAGGAGGAGATCTCCGACAAGGAGCTCGGCCCGCACACCGGCGACACTTACGACACGCAGGAGATGGGTGGCGCCGACGACCGGCGGGGCGTCCTGCCCGACATCGAGAAGTCCGTCGCCGACGGCAAGCCGGTCCCCTTCAACATCTCCCGCAAGGACGAGGACGGCAACACGCACGGCCATAGCCTGATGATCATCGCTCAAGAGGACGGAAAGCTGCAGATCTACAACCCCTGGGGAACCACCACATGGGTGAGCGAGGACGACTTCATCAACGGTGACCTCACCGCGGCCACCGACGACCGCTACTCCAAGGCCCATGCAGGCGACGTCAACCGCGTCTACCTTGAGCAGAACTGATGATGTCCATGCGATCCGCCCTGCGTACGACGCCTGCCCTGGCCGCCCTGCTCCTCGTACTCACCGGCTGCGGCGGCTCCGGGCCGACTGCGTACGGCGCCGACGACCGGACCATCACCGTCGACCACGGCGAGAAGTTCACGCTGAAGGTCCCGGCCAACCCCGAGCTCGGCCAGAACTGGTACCTGGCGGGCCCGCGCGAGGACGCGGGCGTCCTGACGTACCGGGGCGACCGCGAGGACACCGGAGACGGTGACGGAACCCAGCTCTTCGACTTCACGGCGATCTCGCCGGGGAAGACGACGGTGAAGCTGCTGTTCTGCCCCTACGGCCGGTGCCACAGCGCCGAAGAGGCCGCGTCGAAGCCGGTCCCGACGGCCACGGGCGCACCGAAGGACTCGGACCAGGAAGCCGCCTACTACCTCTATACGATCACCGTCCGCTGAACCGGACCGGAACGGAACGACGATGGTCCACGACCGCTCGCCACGCACCGACGACCAGGTGCTCGCCGCGACCGACATCGAGGCGCTGCTGCGATACGGCCTCAGCCGCGAAACCTTCCGCACCGCGCTCTTCGGCGACGGTGCGATCGCCGCCGCCGTCACCCTCGACCGCTTCGGTGCGCTGCCGCGCTCGGTGGCGTACGTCGCGAAGATCGTCCGGGTCGGCGGTCTCGCGTACGCGGCCGGGCTGGCCGAGCCGCTGCCGTCGGATGCCGCGTCCGCATGCCTGCGGGACTGGCTGGAGACCGCCGCGCAGGTCGCCGGCACACCGGATGACGAAGCGCGCGCCGCACGCTGGCTGGACACGGTCGCCGAGCTCATCGGCCTGCGCCGTGGCAGCCGGGCCGCGACGGCGGGTCCCGGTCCGGCGTGAACCCGACGAGTGCTCCGGCACCGTGCAGCACGACCTGATCATTCCCACCGGCGGACCGCGAAGGCCGGAGTCCCACGTCGCCGCTCGGTAACCACACCGCCAGCGCCCGGACTTGGCGCCTGCGGTCCGGGGATCACCATCCGGACCACACACGACAGGCTCAGCCCCGGACACGCCCGGACACGTCAACCGAACCGGCAGGCACGCCCACGAACGGAGGCGGTGGACCGGCGGCGGCCGAGCCGGTAGGTGTTCGGGCATGATCACTTCGCGCGGGTGGTGCCGAGCAGCCTCCGTCCTGCTTTCCCTGGCAGCTGCCCTGACCCCGGTCGTCACCGCCCCGGCCCGGGCCGCCTCCGCCTCGGCCGTCTCCTCCGTCTCGGCCGTCTCCTCCGCCTCAGACCTTGATCCGCCCCAGCTGTCTCGTCCACCCCAGCCGTCGACGCGGCCCCAGCCGTCGACCCCGCCCGGACAGTCCCCGTACCCAGCAAGGACGCCGTACGCAGGGCCATTGCCGCTGTCGCGAAGCCGGCCACCAGCTACTTCTGGTCCGGCCTCGACCAGTGGGGACACAACGTCCAGGCGCAGACCGTGAAGCTGTCCGAGTCCAGGGGAGGGACGACACTGGGCCTGCTGCTGGAGCGCGCCGGGATCCGGATGCCGGAAGACGACCCCGACGACCCCAACGCGCCCGAGGAGGACAGGATCTGGAGTTTCGCCTCGCGGGAGTACGCCCGCCAGGCCTCGCGCAAGGCATGGGTCATGCTGAGCAGCCTGCGCGATACCTGGGAGAGCACAGAGTTCCCCGCCCTCAAGACCAACCCCGGTATCTCCTGCGTCTTTCGCATCGCCCCCCACCGAGTCGACCGAGTCACTGATCTACGGAAACCCCCGCGCATGCGAGGCTGAACGCCTCCTCGACCAGGGCAGGGCGATGCGCCGGATCTGGGACCAGGCCGGCTGGCCGCGCGAAACGGCAGTCGGCCGCGACACCACCGTCGTTGCCTCCACCGGCCGCAGAGCGTCCGGCACCCGCTGGCTGGCCGGCGGCCGAGCCACCGGGCCCCGGCGGGGCGAAGCCAACACCTACTCCGTCGACCCGGCCCCCACCCTCTCCGACGCCGTGAACCCGAGCTGGGTCACCACCCACGCCCGGATCCAGGCCTACTTCACCGGCCCCACCGAACACACCGTGGACCACGCGCAACTCCAGGACGCGCGGGGCCACCGGGTCGGCGGCCCCTTCACCTGCGCCCGGAAGACGGCCGCGCCCCGCGCACAGGCTCCCGCGGCGCCGGACGCGGAAGCGCGAAGGGGATGACCCGAGCGCGGCCGGATCCGGGCACGAGCCCAACCGGTCGTGCGCGCCGGATGTACGGCATCAGCCCCGGGTCGCCCTCTCGCGGTGACGATCTCTTGTGCTCTACGCTGACCATCCATGTGCAATGAGTGACGAGTGCCGGCGAAGTGCCAACGCGTACACAGCGGTGAGCGAGCCTACGGGGGCTGTAGTGCAGAGCGTGTTTGTCGACCGTGTCGAGCCTATGGAAGAACTCCGCTCCATGGGGCTGGCCCTGGCCGGCGGCCGAGGAAGCGCACTCCTCTTCGAAGGCGTCTCCGGGATGGGGAAGACCTCATTGCTCGGCGAGTTCGACCGCCGCGCTTCCACGGCGACACCGGGGGCGCAGGCGTGCAGGGTCGTCAGTTCGCACTGTTCTCCGGGGATCGGGCCGGGGCTGCTCTACGGCCCTGTCATCGACATCCTCATGAAGCTGGACGTACAGCCGGAACAGCCGGGTCCGGTGCGAAGGTTCTTCCGTGGGGCCGGGCGGGGCGCGGTGCGCTCCTTGCCGGAAATTCTCTCCGCGCTGGTGCCCGGGCTCGGCGCCGTGCTGACGATCGGGAGCGAAGCCACGAAGGCGGCGCTCTCCTCGGGCTCCATGCCGTTCGATTCGCTCCTCCCGTTCCAGCAGGGAATGGCCGCGCAGATCGTCGAAGCTCTGCTGAACCTGGCCAGGTCCGGCCCGCCCGTGATCTGGGTGATCGACGACGTTCAGAACATCGACCCCAGCAGCCTGCACGTCCTGGACCGGCTCCTGCGGGTGCTCCCGGGAGCGCCGCTCGCCCTGGTACTCAGCCACGCCGTCGGCGAAGTCCCGGACGGTGCTTCCGACAGCGTCGCCGAGCTGCTGCGCCGCTGGGAGAGCGAGGGGCTGGTCCGCTCGCATTCACTGAGCGGGCTCCCGGGCGAGGCGGTGGCCGAACTCGTACGCCACCGACACCCGTCGGCACCGCCGGCCCTGTCCGCGAATCTGAGCCGGCTCACCGCAGGGCACCCGGTCTTCGTGCAGCTGTGTCTGGACGAGTGGCAGCCCGAGCACGGCGATCGGATACCTCTCCCTGATCGCCTGTCGCGGGTCGTGGAGGACCGGATGCGACGCCTTTCCCCCGAGGACAAGAGGCTCTTGGCCACGGCGTCCACGCAAGGTCCCACGTTCCTCTCGCGTACGGTCGCGGCGGCTCTCGATCTGCCTCCCGAGGAGGTCGAAGAACGTCTGCACGTTCTGTCCGGCCCGGACCAGTTGATCGTCTCGGCCGCGACGCCCGAGTGGGCCCGGTACGACCGCTCGGACTGCTACCAGTTCCAGCACCGGGCCCTGTGGGATGTCCTCTACCGGCAGCAGACCACACAGCAGCGCCGCTCCCGGCATGCTCGCATCGCCCGTGCCCTCGCGCGGGGCGACGTGAGGGCACGGGCCTCGCTCGAGCGGCGGCTGGAGATCGCCCGCCATCTTGAAGAGGGCGGCTACGAGTGCCTGGCCGAGTCGGCCGCCGCGCACTACGCCCTGGCCCGCTCGGCCGCCATCGACGGCCTGTCCTTCACCGAGGCCGAGCGGCACTGCGAGAAGGCCATCCATTCCGCGCGCGCCCTGCCTGCGGAGGATCCGGGTCGTGATCGCCAACTGGTGGAAGCGATCGAGCTGTTGCTCTCGCTCACCGAAGTCCGCTGGCGCGGTCAGTCGGAGTCCGGCGGTGGCTCGTACATCGACGCACTCGCCGTCGAGGCCGAGCAAGCGGCGTCCCGGTGTGCCGCGCCCGAGCTCGTCGCCCGTACGACCCTGCTGCGCGGCAAGACCCTCATGGCCACCCAGGGGCTGGTGCCCGGACTCGACAAGCTCCGCGACGCCGTTCGGATCGCCGAAGAGCAGGAAGATCCGGTCGCACTGTTCGTGGCCAAGGTCGAATACGGCCGTCAGGCGTCCAAACGTACGCTCGTCGACGGGCTGGAACAGCTGCGGGAGGCCGAGGAGTTGTACGCGTCCGAGCCACGGCTCGGCGGGGGCAGCGACCCGGTTCTCCAGCACGCGCGCAACCTGAACGAGATGCAGTTGGGCATCACCCTGTTCGACCACGGACAGCTCGACCAGGCACTCACCCGTCTTCTGCGCTGCACCGCCCGGCTCCGTACGGAGCGGCTGAACGCCGAACTGCCCATCGCGCTGAACTACTTGGCCCAGATCCGAGCGGGCCTCGGTCACTTCGGCGAGGCCGAGGAAGTACTGAACGAGGCGCGCGGCATCGAGTCGAGGCGCGGCGGCGACAGCGGCTGGCACGCCTACAACACCGCGCTCCTCGCCCACCTCATCGCACCCGACCCGCGCCGCCGCGGCGAGTGCCTGACCTTGATCGAGGAGGCGTGGCTGGAGACCGAGCGGACGTGGCTGATCAACCTCGTCCCCATCGTCCGTAACCTTTACGCGCAGGTGTTGCTGGACACCGCGGACGGCAACCCACAGACGCTGGAAGCCTCGTACCGCCTCACCACGGACACCGTCGTGGAGACCCGCCGCACAGGGATGGTCCGCAGCGAGATCGCCGCCCTCTGCCTTTCGGGGCAGGTCCGGCTTCGACAGGACAACGTGACCGCAGCCGCGGAGCACGCCCGCGCATCCGTCCAACTCCTGCGACAGACCGGCGACATGCCTGCTCTCCGCAGCGAAGAGGTGCTGTTCCACGCGGCACGCGCCCTGTACATCACCGGAGCCGAGACCGAAGCGCAGGACCTGCTCCAGCAGGCCCGCGTCAAGGTGACGGATAAGGCCGACAGCATCGATGACGTCGCAGCGCGCCGCGGCTTCCTCGAAGCAGTGCCACTCAACCGGGCCATCATGCTCGGCGACCTGGAGGTTGATTAACCCGTCATGCCCTACGAGAACGGATCGCCGCTCGCAGACCTGAGGCCGGGGGCGCCCGGGACGCTGACCATCACCAAGGAGTTCCACTTCTCGGCCAGCCATGTCCTGGACAAACTGCCTTCGTGGCACAAGTGCGCGCGTCTGCACGGCCACAACTACATCGTGGTCATGGAACTCTCCGCACCGCCCGCCGATTTGGGCGAGGTCGGCTTCGTACGTGACTACAGCGACCTCGACGCGTTCAAGACGTGGCTCGACGACACCGTGGACCACCGCCACCTCAACGACGTCATGGACATCTCCCCGTCGGCGGAGCACCTGGCACTGTGGGTGTACAGCCAGTGGGTCGAGAAGTACCCCGAACTCGTCGCGGTCTGGGTCTCGGAGACGCCGAAGACGTGGGCGATCTACCGGGAGCGGGATTCCGCCGCTCCCGGCGGACAACCGGGCCCACCGGTCTGACCCGACGACGGCGGGATCCGTTTTCGCCAAAGTCTGAGCGCGCCGATCCACGAGACCTCTCTCAGCCCGCCCAGGCCGATTTCCGAGAAGCCGGACGACCTCGGAGGACCGGGTAGACGCACCCCTGAACCGTGACCGGCGCGCCGCGTCCACCCGGCGTCACCCTTCGACGCTTGTGCCACAGCTCCGGCTGGTCGACAGGGGGACTGTAAAACGTTCGGTGTAACTCCTGATCATGGAAGATGCATCGATGACCAGCAACAACATGACCGAGGCCGATTCCGTCGAGCCTTCTGAGGCGGCGTCGGCGAAGTCTTTGGACGACCGGCTGATTGACGAGTTGGTGGGCCGGGCCCAGGCCGAGGGCTTGCAGCTGACCGGCGAGGGCGGGCTGCTCCAGCAGCTGACCAAGCGGCTGCTGGAGTCCGCTCTCGAGGGCGAGATCACCGACCACCTCGGCTATGACAAGCACGACCCGGCCGGGAAGAACAACGGCAACTCACGCAACGGCACCCGTGCCAAGACCGTGCTGACTGATGTCGGGCCGGTGGAGATATCCGTGCCTCGCGACCGCGAGGGCTCCTTCGAACCGAAGATCGTCAAGAAGCGGCAGAAGCGTCTGACGGGCGTCGACGAGATGGTCATCTCACTCGCGGCGAAGGGCCTGACGACCGGTGAGGTCCAGGCTCACCTGTCCGAGGTCTATGGCGCCGAGGTATCGCGCCAGACGATCTCCACGATCACCGACAAGGTCCTCGAAGGCATGGCCGAATGGCAGAACCGGCCCCTGGACGCGGTCTATCCGGTGGTCTTCATCGACGCGATCCACGTGAAGATCCGCGACGGCGCCGTGGCGAACCGGCCGATCTGCGTGGCCCTGGCCGTCACGACCGAGGGCCGACGGGACATCCTGGGGTTGTGGGCCGGCGACGGCGGCGAGGGCGCCAAGCACTGGATGCACATCCTCACCGAGATCAAGAACCGCGGCGTGAACGACGTCCTCATGCTGGTCTGCGACGGGCTGAAGGGGCTGCCCGACGCGGTCGAGGCCGTCTGGCCCCGCACCGTCGTGCAGACCTGTGTGGTCCACCTGCTGCGGAACTCCTTCCGCTACGCAGCACGCCAGGACTGGGACAAGATCGCCAAGGTGCTCAAGCCCGTCTACACCGCAGCGACCGAAGAGGCCGCACTCGAGCGGTTCGCGGCGTTCGCCGACGCGTGGGGCAAGAAATATCCGGCGATTGTCCGGCTCTGGGAGAACGCCTGGGAGGAGTTCACCCCGTTCCTCCGCTTCGACACCGAGATCCGCCGCATCGTATGCACCACCAGCGCGATTGAGTCCGTCAACGCGCGGATCCGCCGGGCGGTGAAAGCCCGCGGCCACTTCCCGAACGAACAGGCCGCCCTGAAGTGCGTCTACATGGCCATCATGTCGCTGGATCCGACCGGCAAGGGCCAGGCCCGCTGGACCATGCGCTGGAAGACAGCCTTGAACGCCTTCGACATCACCTTTGACGGCCGGCTCTCCGCAGCCCGACAGTAACCCTCAACAACCCGAGTTACACCGCTCGTTTGACAGACCCACACCAGGGCCTCCTGATGCTCGGTGATTCGACACCAGCGAGCTGTTCAGGAGGCCCTCCTCGTATGCACCGAGCACCCGACGACCACCCGATCGGGACGACCGTTCGATCACCAAGTCCCAGGAGCGGTACAACAACGGCTACTGAGGTTCATGCCGCACTTCTAAAGCACCGCCTTGATGCCGAACCGTTCGAGAACATCTGCGCACGACGGACAAGGAGGCTTCGGCGTACCGTGTGCCACGTTTCCCTCCGCACGCACATTGACTGCCGCACTCACACCGCCCCTCACGTCGACGCCCGCGCGCACCGCATTCGACAAGGCTTCCGCTTCCGCGCACTTGCCATGCTGATTGCCGGCCTCCTCCTTGATATGCGGAGGCACGTCGTCGTATGCCTTCCTGATGGTCGGATGGAGGTCGTGCTGCACATCGACTCCGCCCTTGGCGTTCGCGCCGGTAAACGGTGTCTCGTGCCCGGGAACCGAGAGCCCCGCCGCGCTCGTCGGTCTGGTCTTCTTACTGGCGCCCGGCCGCGTCTGTTCTTCGTCCGCCCGCTTCCTCGCCGCGTCCCTGGCTGCCTGTTCGCAGTCGGGAGCGAGGCCGAGCGGGTCCACGGCAGTGAACGGGTTCGGGACGTACGCGCGGGGGTTCGGGCCTGGGGCAAGGCCCAGAGGGTCGAGCGAGGCGTACTGCGCTGTCTCCGGGTCGTAATGACGGTAATAGTTGTAGTGGAGCGCCGATTCCGTGTCAGCGTACTGGCCCGGGAAGCGCAGCGGGCAGTCCGCGCCGCCGTCACCAGGGGCGTCCAGGGGCGCGCCCCAGACTGTCGTGCGGGAGTGCCAAACCACCTCACCCTCTTCGTCGACCATTTCCGTGGGTGTGCCCACCAAGTCGGTGACGATCGAGTAGAACTGGTCGTCCACCCACTCCTGCGCGAGATCTTCTTGGACCTCCGGACGCTCCCCGGTCTCCTGCGCGGGTATCCGGTCGATCTGCGTAACCGGGCTGAAGCGGCCCCGCTCCCAGTCCCACACCGTGCACCTGGGGGCCCCGTCGCCGACCTTGCTGACCTGCTCGGCCAGGACGAACCCGTCCCAGGCAAAGGTGACCTCCTCCACCACCGTTCTGCCGTCGCCTGCGAACCGCTGCTTGGCGACACGACGACCGAACGGGTCATACAGATAGGCCCACTTCGTGCCATCCGGAGTGATCACCCCAACCAGACGGTCCTGGCTGTCCCACGTGTACTTCCAGACATCCGGCTTGCGTGACAGCCGCTTCTTCCGCCGTACGACCACCCGCCCCTGCGCGTCGTACTCGTAGCGGACGTCTTCGGAACGGCCGGCCGTTTCACGCCCAGCCAGCGGGCCGGCCGGAAGGGAAGCAGCGGGAGCCTCTTGCCGGCCTCCTTGGCTGATGTTTCCCGCCGGGTCGTACGCGTACCGCTCCGACCACGTCGCCGCCTGTACGCCGGTGACCCGGCCTCTGCCGTCGACCTCGATGCGCCGGTCGCCGCCCAGCAGGTCACTGATCGCGCTGACCGTCCCATCCGGGCGGTAGTTGTAGGAACGGTGCTGTATACGTCGCGGGCCAAGCAGGCCCGGAGCCGCACTGTCCGCCGTCAACGTCTGGGAGGCCAGCCGACCGTCCGTGTTCCAGGTCTGGCTGAGTACCGTAATGCCCGCGCGGCGTTCCACCTCCCGCCCGGCACTGTCATAACCGAAGGTGACGGTCCTGCCTGCCGTCCGCAGAAGCACGGGTTGGTCACGGCCGTCATACTCCCAAACGCTCTCGGCCTGCGAGGGGGTCACACGGCGGGTCCGTCTGCCGACGGCGTCGTACGCCGAGCGGACTGTGGCACCGTTGCATGTCTCGGCGAGAACCCTTCCGCAGGCGTCGCGCTCGTAGGTGAGTTCGGCGTACCCGCTCCGGACGTGGCGCACGTTCCCGACCAAATCGTACGTGTAGGCCGTGACTCCCTCGGCCGTCCGCTCCTCCACCACCTTGCCAAAGGAGCCGCGCGTGTACTCGACCGTCTGCCCCGCCCCGTTGGTCTGGGCAATGAGATGCCCGGCCGGGTCGAAACGGTAACTCTGTTCTCGACCATCGAAGTCCAGCTCACGGGTCAGGCGACCGGCCTCGTCATAGAAATACTCCCAAGTGGCTCCCCGTTGGTTGATCACCGAGGTGACACGCAGCTCGCGGTCGTAGGTAAATTGGAGGCGGGATCCGTCGGGGTCCACTCGAGCCGAAGGCACGTCGAAGCCGGAGTACTCGAACCGGGTCACCTGGCCGGCAAGGTCTACGTGCTCGACAAGGTTTCCCTCGCCGTCGTAGGTCCGGCGCTCGATGCTGCCGTCGGGCAGAGTGCGCCGGATCAGTTTGCCCTCGGGATTCCAGGCAAACTGGTTGATCGCGCCGTCCGGGCCGGTCTGCGTGGTGACTCTGCCGAAGGCGTCGCGCTCGTAGCGGGTCGTTGCACCCTCGGCGTCGGTACTCGCGACCGGCTGACCAGTCGCATCGGGCTCCAACTGTGCCGTGCGCCCTACCGCGTCAGTGATCGCCGTCAACGCGCCGAAGGGGTTGTACTCGTAGGCGATCCGAGCGCCTTCGGGGTCTGTCTCGGCCAACAGGTTGCCGCGCTCGTCGTACTCCAGGTGCCAGACATGCCCGTCCGCCTGGGCCACGGTCAGGGGCTGTCCGTACAGGCCGTTTTCCGCTGTTTCCCGGGTGCCGTCGGACCGGATGACCTCCGTAGGCGCGCCTTCCGCGTCATAGACGTAACGGGTCGTCGCACCGAGCGGGTCCGTGCGGGAAAGCAGTCGGTTGTAGCGGTCCCACTCGGAGTACGTGGTGTGGCCCAGTGGGTCGGTTTCCGCCACGAGTTGGCGCAGCTCGTTGTGACGGTACGTGGTGGTGTGGCCGAGGGCGTCGGTGTAACGCGTTCGCCGGGCGTCATCGTCGTACTCGATGGTGCACGAAAGACGCCCTTCCGCCCCCTCACCGGCGACGCAGCGGTTCTGATCGTCATAGGTGAAGCGATACCAGCAGCCGACACGGTCAGTCCAAGACGTGATGCGGGCGCGGTCGTCGTACGTGAAAGTGAGGGGCAGACCAGTCGAGTTGCGGACCTCGGTGAGGTTGCCGTCGACGTCGTAGCCGAAACGCCGCAGAGTGGTGCCCTCCGGTCCATCCTCCGGGTTACGCAGACGCAACCCTGTGATCCGGTCGCCCTCGATGTCGATGCGGACGTACCTGTCGCCGGAGTCGCGTACGGCCGTGGGGGCGCCGTTCGCGTCGCGCTCGATGTCGACGCGAAGACCATTCCGATCGGTGATGGCTGCCAGCGGCATCGTGAAAGCAGCCTCGGTGGGAACGGGCGTGGCGCATGGAGCGAAGTGGCGGGTGGTGCCGGTGGCCGGGTCGGTGATCACGATCGGAGCGGAGGGGGCACCATCCCAGTCGAGCGGCCAACGCGGGCCTTCAAGAGGCATGACCGAGATGCCGGGCTCGGGCACCGGGTACAGCAGGATCATGCCGTCCTCGGTGGCGAAGACGGCGCCCCCGCTGTCCAGTTCGAGGCGCTCGTCGAGCGTGGAGGCCCAGGAGGGGCCGAACCACTGGCCCGAGCGGTACGTCGACAGATGCGTACGCCGAAGGGTCAGCGGAAGCAGGCCCGGCAGGTCGACATCCACCTCCTCCATGATCATCTCACCGGAGACCATGTCGATGGGGTCGCCGTTCTTACAACGCGAGCCGGCTCTCTTACTCGCGCCCGCAGCGTCGTCCGCCCCTTCCCGCAGCCCTTTCTTTCCGAGCCCCTTCAGCCCCTTGCCCATACCTTTGAGGCCGACCTTGGCAAGTCCCTTCGCTCCCTTGGCGAGCCTGCCGATGGAGGTGATGCCTTTGCCGCCAGGTATGCAGTCGAGGGCGGCGAACGCCACGTCCAAGAGGCCGACTTGGCCTTTGACGTACTTGTTGAGGGTGTCGGCAAGGACGACAAGTGCGGCAATCAGAACGATGGCGCCAAGGATGGGTCCGCCCACGATCATGGCGACGACACCGACGACGGTGACGATTACCTTGCAGACGGCGACGATGCCGTCCCAGTGATCGGAAACCCAGTCGCCCGCCTCCTCCCACCAGTGACGATTGTGTATGCCGGCGTCGGAGGCATCCTCTATCTTCTGTTTCGCCGTGTGCGCAGCGTCCTCACGCATTCTGCGGGCATCCTCAGCCATCTTCTTTGCGGCGTCGAGATGGTTTCGAGCGGAGTCAACGGCGTCTTGGGCCGCAGCCCGTTCCTTGTTGGCGGCTGCGGCGTTGCGGGTCGCGGCGCGGACATCGCTCTCATCGGGGGGAGGAACATCCTTGCCCCTGTCCTTCTTGTACTTGTCGGCTACCCTGCCGGCTCGGTCGACCCATGAGTCGGCGCTGCCCAGGCGAGTCTGCGCGGAGCCCAAGTCCCCTTGTGCCTCTCGCCCTTGGGCCAGAGCCTTGTCTGCGAGAGCCTGAGCTCGCTCCAGTTCGGGCCAATAGGCGGCGAGCGCGTCGCCCGCCATCTCATAGCTCTTCTTGAGCTTCTTCAGTTTGCCGGGCACGTCCTCGAACTCCGCCGTGAACGAGTCAGCTGTCTTCCCCACCCAGGACAGAATGGCGTCCTCGCCCGCCATACCCTTGACGTCCCGCAGCGCCTTCGCCACGTCGTCCGCAAAATCATGCAGATTCCTGGCCAGGTCGCGGACCCGGTCCGGGTCCCCCGGGGTCGGGTCCTTGTCCAGCTCAAGAATGTGCCAGTCCGCTGGACGATTGCCCGTCACCCTGTGCCCCCCGCGCTCATCAGCAACCTCAAGAGTGCGCAAAGTTACTAGATGATTGATTCCAAGGGATCGGCTGCGGGCAGGAGATGTACCTGTCCAGGCAGCTCGATCACAGCAAGCGTCCGCGCAAGGGTGCCATGGGCGTGTGGAGCGACGACGTGTGGGGAGTGACACCCCACGCCGGGGAAATGCGGCGCGCACGCACGACCGTCAAGTGCACCGACCTGCGTTTCCTGCCGAGCGAAGCCGGTCGGCGATCGTCCCAGCCCGTTGCCCGGTCATCGCCGATCAGTGGGCGCGAGCGTGATCGGCCATCAGGCACGGACAGCGATCTCACGGTGCAGCTTCGGCTCCGGACAGCACGTGCGCTCATCATCGCCTCCGCCCCCGACAGCTACCGGGCCCCGCTGATAAGTATGTCCAGCGCCCCGTCACCGCTCTCCCCCAGCAGCTGGACGTAATCCAAACCTCGGTACACCGAGCCCTTCACGTCCATGCACAGATAGAAGACCCCGCCCCTGGTATCGCCGAGCGGGTAGAGGTCGGTCCCAGCCTGCTCTGCAAGATCTTCGATGATCTCGTAGTCCCACTTCGCCACCAGCGGATCCAACCGGAACGGCGAACGGCCCGCACCCTGCTGCTTGATCTCCAGACCGCCGAACTCCGCGAGGAAGCGGCGAGCGGCCTCATGGATCACGAAGCCTTCGTCCTCCGCGCGCAGGCCGCGCTCCCATTCCTCGGTCGCGACGCGGCGGCCGGGGAACCAGCCCGCCAGACGCAGCACGCGGTCCGTCTCCGCCGACCACCGCGTCCCGATCTCCTCACTCAGGTCGTGCTCAGGATCGTGCGGCAGTACGAGGTGGTCTCCGTCCACTACGAACGGCAACGGAGCCTCCGTATGCCGATCCATGACAAGCGCCTCCACCGCCCCGTAACCGGAATCCGCCAGCCGCTCGGTCCCACCGTCTTCGCCCAGGCGCCCGACGTAGACCGCACCGTCCTCGGCCATACCCATGCAGCTGGCTCCTCCGTCGACCTGACCGATCGGGTAGAGCGCGGTGCCCACCTGCTCACTGAATCGGGCGAAGGCCCGGAGGTCCTGCGCGGCGAGCAGGGGGTCGAAGCGAAACGGTGATTGCGGCATGATCGGGCCGGGCGTCCACTCATCGGTCCGCAGACCACCGAACTCCGCCAGGAACTGCCTTGCGGCCTCATGCATCTCAAACCCGCCACGCTCACGCAGGGCGTCCTCCCAAAGTGACTTCGTCAGCCGCCGGTCGGGGGTCCACGCCGCATAGCGCATGACCCGATAAGTCAACGCGGACCACCGCGTACGGATTTCGGGCCGCGAACCCGTTATTCCCGCGCCCTCGGCCCCGTTCCCGACAAGCCGCTCCAGCGCCTCGTCCGCAGAACCCGCGACCAGATGGACGCTGTCACCCCGCCCCATGTAGACCGCCCCGTCCCGCGCCATCCCGATGGCGTCCCCCTGGCCGCTGCCGCCGAGCGGATAGAGGTACGACGGAGACGCATCGCCCGGTACGTCGAAGACCTTGGCATCCCAACCCGCCGCCACAGGCACGAACCGCACGCGCGCAGCGCCGATTTCAAGCGTCAGATCCCCGAACTCGGCCAGGAAACGGCGAGCCGCCTCATGCATCTCAAGGCCGCCGCGTCCTCGCTGGTCAACCAGCCACGCGTCGAGGGACTCAGCGGAGACCGACCGGCCCGGGAACCACCCCGATGCGCCCAGTCCTCGCTCTGTCTCCGCAGACCAGCGTTGCCGCGTTTCATCTCTCATACCCAGTCAGCTCCCCTGTCGCCCTCCATATCAACCGTATCTGGGCGTGAGCGGCAACCGGGCTCGGGTGTGTGATGCGTGGCGTAACCCCAGGTTGCCCTCTCGCGGTGACACATCGTGGATCACCGGCATCTCAACGACGTCATGGACATCTCTCCGTCGGCGGAGCACCTGGCACTGTGGGTGTACAGCGAGTGGGTCGAGACCTACCCGGAGCTCATGGCGGGTCTGGGTCTCGGAGACACCGAAAACGCGGGCGATCTACCGGGAGCGGGATTCCACCGGCCCGGGCGGACAACCGGGCCTACCGCGCTGACGCGCACACCGCGGGATCCGCTTTCGTTCGAGGGCGACGATCGACGAGGTGCCTCACACCCCGCCGAGGTCGATCTCCGAGCCAGGCGATTGTGGCGCTTGGACGCACTGGGGCTCACGACAACCATCCCGTCCACGATCTCGATACCTGCGCACTGCTCCTCGGACCAGGAGGCGTACTCCTCAGCCGTGACCGGAGCATGCATCCACGCGGGCACCACCATCTCGGCGCTCATGCCGTACCTTCCACTGGTCGACGGGCATGACGCTGCTGAGATCAGCGTACTGTCCGGCCCCCGTCCGGCCCTGGCGACGAGCGGGACTCGGCGACGACCGTCCGCAGACGCACTTCGGTCTTCCGTGTCACCCACCGCGCACGTATCCGCTCGTCCACCTGGCGTGCCGCCCCGACCCGCGAAACGAGCCCGACGCCAAGAGGTGCGCGCCCCAGCCGCCTGCGACAATCGGGACAGTACTGGTGTACGTCAGAGCGTCCGTGGACGATGGAGGAGCCTGTGCCACCAATCTCTGAGCCGCTGCGCAGCCTGGGTTTCCTGACCATCGGGCTGTTCGACGAAGCCGATCCGCGCCGGGGCCACGAAACGACGCTCTCCATCATCGAGTTGGGCGAACAGCTCGGCTTCGACAGCGCGTGGGTGCGGCACCGGCATCTGCAGTACGGCATCTCCTCTCCCGTCGCCGTGCTGGCAGCCGCCTCCCAGCGCACCAGCCGCATCCAGCTGGGTACCGCGGTCATCCCGCTGGGCTGGGAGAACCCGCTGCGGCTGGCCGAGGACCTGGCCACCGTCGACATCCTGTCCGGCGGCCGCCTGAATCCGGGGGTCAGCGTCGGTCCGCCGATGCAGTACGACCGGGTGCGGCACGCGCTGTACCCGGACACCTCCGAGGCCGAGGACTTCAGCTACGAGCGCGTACGCCGGCTCCTGGCGTTCGTGCGCGGTGAGACGGCCAGCGACTTCAGCGGCACGGAAGGCTTCGAGGAGTTCTCCGACCGCGTCCAGCCCCACGCGCCTGGACTGGCGAGCCGCATGTGGTACGGCGGCGCGAGCCTGCGGTCGGCGCAATGGGCCGGTGAGCAGGGCGTGAACTTCCTGACCAGCAGCGTCGTGAAGGCCGAGGAGTCGGAGGACTTCGACGGGATCCAGCTCTCGCACGTCCGGGCCTTCCGCGCCCACCACCCCGACGGCGACCGCGCCCGCGTCTCGCAGGGACTCGTCGTCATCCCGACCGACAGCGCCTCGCCGGAACAGCGCGCCAAGTACGAGGCGTACGCGCAGAAGCGGCTGCCGCGCACGAGCACGCCACAGGGTCCGGCCCGCCTGATGTTCGCGCCCGACATCGTGGGCAGCTCCGCCGAGATCGCCGAACGGCTCTACGCCCAGGCCGCTTTCAGGGAGATCGACGAGGTCGCGTTCGCACTGCCGTTCAGCTTCGACCACGACGACTACGTACAGATCCTCACCGACATCGCCACCAAGCTCGGCCCGGCGCTGGGGTGGCGGCCTTCCGCCTGAGCATGCAGCGGTGGCAGCCTTCCGCCTGAGCACGCAGCGGTGGCAGCGTTCCGCTTGAGCAGGCGGTTTTTTCCTGACGACGGGCCGTGCGGGCCATGGCCGGGCAACGCGGACTCATCGACCCGTTTCCTCAACCCGTCTCCCCCATCGGGTGGTTCATACCTCGCACCACGCGTCAGGGCGGGTCGGCCCTTCGTACAACCATCCGGCCCTGCCGGGAGTCTGGCCATCGTCCAGATCTCCCCCGGTCCTCCCGTCAGTTCGTGCGTCCGCGAACGTCACCAACGGATGGAGGCCCACCGTAAAGGACCCACTTCTCCATGCGCACAAGGCACTTGCTACGTACCGCCACCACCTCACTCGCTCTGGCCGCCACCCTGCTGATCACTGCGGGCGGCGCCGACGCCGCAGGCACGGCGTCCAGTTGGACGGTCTCGCTCTCCGGTGACAGCGCTGCCGAGTCCCTGATGTCGGTCTCCTCCGTCAGCGACGATCTGGCCTGGGCCGTCGGAAGGGATGCCCAGCATGGCGTCATCATGCGCTGGGACGGCAAGAGTTGGCGGGAAGACACCACGCCGGGGCTTCCTGACGTGTGGCAATGGTCTTCGGTGAGCGCCGTCTCCGCCGACGAGGTGTGGGCTTACGGCACACTGGTGAGAGATCAGGTTCTCGTGCACTACGACGGCGTGCGCTGGTCCGTCGTTCCCACCGTCGGCCCCTCCGACGACGGCTGGCCGGAGGTCCCGATCAAGGCCGTCCCCGGGCGCCTCTTCAAGGGCGGCAAGGAGCTCTATACATACGCCGACGGCGCATGGCAGACCTTCCCTCTGCCCAACCTCGTGCACATCCGGGACATCGACGCCCTGTCCGCGGACGACGCCTACGCGACCGGCATGCAGTACCCGGTGGACGGCGGCCACCCGGTGACCTACCACTGGGACGGCACGACGTGGACCCTGATGGAGCAGCCTCCGGTGCGCGCCGGTACGGATACGGCGAAGATCGCCGTGGAGGCCCCGGACAGCGTCTACGTGGCCGGGTGGGCCGAAGGCCCGCACGCCGACCCGCCCATCCCGAGTGTCGTGCACTGGAACGGCAGCGCATGGAAAGACATCACCGGGTCACTCGCCGATCTCTACGTCAACGCGATCAGCTCCGACGGCCGCGGCGGCCTGTGGATCGCCGGCCAGGACAAGACCGAACTCGCTGAGTCCAGTCCGTTCTTCTGGCACTACGACGGTGCCACCTGGTCCAAGGAGCCGGGAGCCTGGGCACCCGACGGCGCTGTCGAGCGGCCGGACTACGGCTTCTACGATCTGGAGCCGGCCGGCGATACGGGTGCCTTCTGGGCCGTCGGCGAGTACAGCACACCGATGACGAAGAACGGCGAATGGACGATCAACGGCCTGATCGAGCATTCCGCCCCGCTCCCCATGACCCCCGGCACCCACTGATCCGTCCCTGGCCGGACGCTCCGGCAGCCGCCTCCTCAGCCGGACGGCCCGACGGCAGCCCCGGCCGCTTCCGGCGGTCGGGGCGGTGGGTCGGGCGCGCGCACGATCCCGTCGGGCGCGCGCACGATCCCCTGCCGGGCAGCTGGCCTATCCGTCCGCCAGCGCCCGTTCCCAAGGCGACAGTTCGCCGTCCGGCGGCAGCTTTCGCGCGGCGGAGTAGCGGGAGCGTCCCACGGACACCTTCAGGGACTGGACGGGGACGATCAGGAAGGCGCGCGTCGTCCTGATCGTCGCCCCGCCGGAGAAGATCTCCGAGAGCATCCCGCCGAGATGGCCGGCGGCCACGTCGTCGAAGATCCAGTCGTCGAGCAGCAGACGTACCTTCCGCGGGGTCCGGCCCTTGCCCGTGATCGCGATGTAGACGTCGGAATCGGCCAGCGTGCCCGACCAGTCGGCGAACCAGCGCCCGCGCCCGACCGACTGCTGGTGGAACGTGGCGTTCCGCGCGCCGGCGGACCGGAGGGCCACCTCCGCCTCTGTCACCGCGGGCGATGTGTCGTTGCGTGGAGCTCTGTCGTCGCGTTCCGAAGCCATCGTACGAACCTTCCACATGACTCGGCAGCGCCGCCAACCACCACGCTGCCGGTACTCCTACCGTACGGGGCCAGCGGCGTCGGCACCGCCCGGACCGCCCCCGGGCAGCGCCGCCAGCACCTCGCGGAGCAGCCGGCCGAAGTCGTCGGGCCACTTCGCGTAGCCGACGTGACCGCCCGGGAACTCCACCAGCTCCTGCCGGAAGCGCTCGGCGAGAGCGACGGCCGGGCGGTGCACGAGCTGCGTACGTGAGTCCCGGCCGCCCGCCACCACGGTGCGTTCCGCCATCGCGTCGAGCGCCGCGAGGCCGGGCACGAAGCGGGTGAACGGCCGCAGCACGTGCGCGAGGAAGAAGGCCGTGTTGTCCCGCGCTTCCGGCAGCACCGGCGCGGGACGACCGCCGAAGAGCGCGCTGAGCCGCTCCATGGCCGCCGGGATCCCCTCGCGCCGGAACGTGTCGTACACGGCGTCGATGAACGCCAGATGCTCCGCGGCCTCGGCGTCCGGCAGCAGCCCGAACGCGGGCAGCTCGTGCACGACCAGTGCCCCGACCATCTCCGGCTGACGGATGGCGAGTTGAAGCGCGACCGATCCGCCGGAGCAGCCACCGAAAACCGAAGCCGCCTCGCCGGGTGGGGTCACCCGGCAGAGCAGGCGGTACGCGTCGTCCGCGTGCACCTCGATGGACTGGTCGACGGGCCGTCCGTCGAGCGGGCTACGGGAGATTCCGCGCGGGTCGTAGGAGACGACGCGGTGAGTGGCCGCGAGGACGGCGGCGAGCCGTTCGAAGACGGCCGCGCCGGAATTCCCGCCCCCGATGAGCAGGAGGGACGGTCCCGCGCCGCGCACTTCGTAGCGCAGCGTCGCGCCGGGCACTGCCAGCGTGCCGATCTCGGGCGCCTCCGACATCTTTCCCGCCTCCCAGCACGACTTTCCCGACTCCCAGCACGACCCACCACCTCAAAGTCACCATATACGCACTCAGGGTTACCATTTCAGGTTAACGTGCGCCGTAAGCCCATGCCATCGGCCGAGAACTGCCGGCCGACCGATCCGGCCGACCGAACCAGCCCTTCCTCCCGGGGGTAGCCGATATGGCGGACGACACCGCCGACACCACCAGACCCCGACTCCTCCTCAACGCTGAGCCCTTCGGCTTCGGGCCCTCGGCGGCGAGCGCGATCCTCGCCGCGGAACTGGCGCCCTTCTGCGGCACGTTGGGCTACGTCGGCGGCGGCCACACCCTCGACCTCCAGTGCGGGCCGCCGTACCACGCCGTCCATGACACAACAGGCCTGTCGGAGTCGGAACAGCAGACGCTGCTGACTCAACTCTCCCCGCAATACGACCTGTTCGTCACGGCGATGGACTTCGAGGCGGGCGATCGGGCGCAGCGCGCCGGCCTGAGCGTGGCGGTCTACGACGCGCTGACGTGGTTCTGGTCCGCCATCCCGGCAGTGGCTCGCGACGCGGCGCTGTACATCGCGCAGGACTTCTTCGGAGTCCGGGAAAGGATCGCCGCGGATCCGGCGCTCCGGAGAAACAGCGTGATCGTGCCCCCGATCATCCCGCCGCCGCGCGTATGGCGGCCGGGTAAGCACGTCCTGGTCAACCTGGGCGGTCTGCACAGCCCCTTCTGGCAGCCGTCCGAGGCCGCCGCGTACGCGCGCCTGATGGCGGCGGCCGTCCGCGCCGCCCAGCCCGTCGGCCGCTCCGTCGTCGTCACTGCGAGCCGGAGCATCGCCGCGGCGCTCGGCGATCCGGCCGTCGGCACCCACGACCACGGCACCGTGCTCGACCTGATGAGCAACGCGGCATACGCCTGCATGACCCCCGGCCTGGGCAACATCTACGACGCCGCGACCACCGGTGTCCCCACCCTTTGGCTGCCGTCCACCAATGACAGCCAGTACGCCCAGGCCCGCCTGCTCCGTGAACACGGCTACTGCGACGCGCACGTGGACTGGACGGACCTCGGCCGGCCGGTCGACTACAGCGCACCGCTCCCGACCGCCATGGAAGCGGTCAACCGCGCGGTACGCGAGCTATCCACCCAACGGCCCCTGCGTGAGCGGCTGGTGGGACGCCTCGCCAAGTCCACCGCCGAACTAGGCCTCTTCCCGGGCAGAGCACAGTCCCTGACGGACCGCTTCGGCCACAGCGGCATACGGCAGGCCGCGGCGGCCCTGCTGCGGTGGGCCGCACAGAACCCGGGCCGTCCGCGCCACTGACCACTCACATCCGGATGTCAACCAACCGACGTCTCGGTGTCAGATTCCGGCTCGTTCACGTTCGGCTCCGCAACTGCAGGGGGGACAGCCCAAGCCGAACCAGACCACCCTGGATACGCCCTCTGCCTTGCTTCACTCATTGGATTCTCCCGGCCGGTATCCGGGTCCTTACCAACGTGGAATCCCGTATCTGCAGCGCCCGGTTCGGGATTAGGTCGAGGCTGACTTACAACCTTCTCTCCACCGGAAGGAGACTCACCGAGGAGATCCCGGCGAATACGATCTGCGGCAGCCTGGTGGCCTGCCGCCTCCGTCGAGCCCGCGATACGATGCACGTAGACTTTCCAATCGTCCGACCCTTCAGTGAACCCCAGCTCCTTCAGCAACTGGACGATGGAATCCACAATACCGTCCTGCTCAGCTACCCTCGGTTCGGGAATAGGGAGGCTTCGGGCTTCTTCCATCAGATCGGCCTGTTCGACCGAATCGCATTCCGAAAGATCCGGCACATAGCCGGCGAATGCTTGCGCAACGAAGGGCTGGAACGGCTCGGGCACTTCCATGTCATTGGCAGCAGCCGACAACTGAGCCAACGGACCGATCATGTCAACGGCTTCTGTGATCTTTTCATCATGGCGAGCCATCCACCACACCACCGCGCTGCCCGGACTCTTGAGTACGTCGTCGCCGATGTACGCACGTTTACGCCGCTCGTGATGACACTGCCTCTCCCAGACGTCCTCCCACTTGCTCAACGCGGTGAGCTTTTCGAGGTGCTCCCTGTCCGCCTCGGGCACGGTGATCGTGACGTGGGTCGCCAGGGCCGTTACGAAGCCGGAGTCATCCCGCATAGCGACACCGAGTGCGCCGTTCAACCGGTGCTGAACGAGGTCACAGCGGCCTGGGTGTTCCTGGGCCGTGACCGTCCGCGCTCGGCTCAGAACCCAGTCATGCGCCTTCCCTGTCAAGTCAGTGGGGAATGAGCGGGAGCCGACCTCCCACTCGGGACGCCACCAAACCGTTGCGGAAAATAAAAAATTATAATCCGTCATGGAGCTTGGGAGCGATACGTTTTGCAGGCGCGTTTCCTGATAGGGGGCATCAACCGGCGATTCGGGAACAAACGCTGGAGTTTCCGCAGACCAAGCATCGACTTTCGGCTCTTGTTCCGATCTGATCGTCACCAAAAGGAGGATGCCGACAGCAACCGTGGGGATGAGGAGCCACACCCAGAGGGGCCATCCCAGCGCCGTCCCCAAAATAACGAGTCCCACACCACTGACAATGCAGAGAAGGACTACGGGAGCCATGCTTCTGATTTTCACGTGATGCCTCCAGAATTCTCTTCGATATGAAACACGGCCATGCTGCCGGCCCCCTGAATGGCATCAATCTTGTGCCAGAAACGGGCAGCCGTTGCTTCCCGGATCGCTCGGTCCTGCACAGATACTCGAACCCAGTCGCCGGTAATGACGTAGAGACGGCTCAGTAGGTCTCTACGGCCCGAGGTAGCGACCAGCAGGACGTTCAATACGGGGTCCCAGCGAGCGGCGCCCGCCACGGCGGACAGCCAGTGATGTACCTGTGGCTCCCATTCGGCTGGCGGGCATTCGGCCATGACCACGGACCAGGCAAGGGAGAGGGCTGGCCATGCTGGCATGATTCGCAGCCCGTCAGGATCGACGATTCCAAGAAGCAGCGCCGATCCGGCGGCCGATCTCGAAGTGTCGGGCCGCGCAATCAAACGACGAACGAACCGCTGGTACATTCTGCGGTTGCTTTTCGCCAGTTCGAGAAGCGCCGAACCCGGTCCTTCGATATTTTCCCCGCCGTGGCGAAGCGCAAGGTGGTGCAGTCTGACGAGGGCCTGATCAGCATGCGTCGCGGCCATGACCTGGAGGCAGACACCAGTGATCACGCTGACGAGATCCGGCGCCAGTCGGGAGCTGGTCACCCATTCGTAGATCTGCGTACGGAACGCGCCTCCGTAGCGTTCGTGGCTGAGCCCGTATTCCAGGGCCGCCGCAGCTTCCGCCCTCATCGTTCCGCGGGCCGACGGTCTCGTCCACTGCTCTGTGAGCGAACACAGATCATGGGGGCGACCGACGGCGAGCGATTGCTCAGCGAACCGGGCGACCAGATTCATCCTGTCCTCGCTGGTCAGCTCGGCCAGACTCATCGAGTGTCCGACCCAGTCCCGCAGGGCGTCGCGCAAATGCGGGAAGTTGGCCCAGAAGTGCGTGCGTACCGCTCCGTCGTAGGCGAGCTGCTCGAAACCCACCCTGGCATCGGGAGCCCTATCAATCTTGAGAGCCTTCAGTTGCTCTCCGAGGTCGGCCCGGGCGAGCTGCGGCGTTTCATCGTCTTGGTGGTCAAGTTTCTCCAGCAGACGGTCCGTGCCGAGGAACACCGCGTCGGCGGAAGCCCCGCTGAACATGGCGGCGGTCAGCAGCAGCGCTCTCTCCTGGACGCTGCGGTGCGCCGCCACCTGTCGGGCCACGGCATCGGACCAGTTGGTGACAGCGCTGACCGCCGCATCGCACCAGGAAGAGAGGCTGTTGCCGCAGTGTCGACTGTCCCGGGCTCGGCGAACCATTTCGGACAGACGCGCCAGGTCCCGCATCGGGGCCTGAGCGAAAAGCTGTTCCAGTTCGGGGCTGGTGAGCTGATCCGGCTGGAAACTGATGCCCATGGCCTTGAGATACTTACGGAAGACCACCTCTCCGCGCGGGCGCACGAGATTCACAACGAGCGGTGCTAGATCCGCGTCGAGCAGGTGGTCCAAGCCGGCTGGTAGCACAACGACCAGCCGGCCTCCGCACTCCTCGATTTTGGCCCTGTACAGAGCCACCGCGCGCTGAGCGGCGATGAAGCCGTCGTCCACCAAGGCGGAGAGGTCGAACAGAAACCGGTCGGCGGGCCCCGCGTCGAGTTCGTCGTCGTTCCGCTCTGCTGAGAGCTCCTCAAATCTGCCTTCGAAGCTGGCAAGTTGGTGCAACAGCATGGTCCCCGCAGTCCGGCGGCCGCTGCCAGGCGGCCCCGCAAGCAGAACAACCGACCCTGGCTCGGCCAGCCGATCGGCGGCGCTGCGGTAGTTCCCAGGTGATACAAACCTTCGACTGAGTTGAAGCCTGTGCTCACGCACCACGGACAGCCGGGGCGCCCCGGTCCTGATCAGCCGCTCGGAAAAACTGACCCAGGTGTTGTACTGGGACCCGTCACCGCTCGACACAGGGCCATGCGACTCGGCGAACCGGGTTCCTCCGCTGCTCACCGGCCCTCGTTCACGCAACCACGCTCACCATGTGACTCCTGGCGTACGGTCCCGGAGTTGTCTCCCGCTACGAACGCGACACCCATGCCGTCCCCGGAGAACTGTGGGCCGTTGCCGTTGTACTGGTTTCCATCACCCGTGTGCACCGGCCCCCGTGACTCGCCAATGAAGGTGCCCGAGATCCCTCCGGCGAGGTTGCCGATTCCGCTTCGCTGCCGGTGTCTGACGTCACGGATTGAAATGCCGGCGCCCCGAGCTTCCTGGGCGCGGTCGGTCTCTTCCTGGTCGGCCTGCTGTCTGCTCCGGACAGGGCCGAGGTCGGGCAGAAGCTCCAAGAGGACGGCTGCCAGTCCGGCAAGGTCAGCTTCATCGTTTCGGTGATCGAGTCGGCGGTACTGGCAGTCCGCCAGTTCTCCCAGGGCTGGGGGAAGGTCTGCCGTTGCAAGCCGGGTCTTCCTGCCAACCAGCACCGGAATGACCAGCGCTCCACTCTCGAACGCCTCCAGAATTTCGCGACAGGTCCAGTCCTCGGGGTCCTCGAGCGCCAGTCCGCCGTCGGCCGATCGAGCCTCGGTCCAGCGTGGCCCGATGACGACAAGCAGAACCCGGCATCGACGGACAGCGGTGATCAACTCCTGCGGAAAGCGGTGGCCCGGCGCGATCGATTTACTGGCACGGAAGACACGATCGCTGCCGAAGCGCGCGGAAAGGTCGCGTTCGATCAGCGCGGCGGTGCCTTCCTCATCGCCCGTACGGTAGTTGACGAAGATGTCGTGCATTGAGTGCCTTCCTCTTTCGGGAATACGAAATCACTGACATGGCTTGACATGATCTGGATCGGATCTGAAACGCCCCTATCCGCGACTCGTCGCGTCACAGTCGGCTCCTGAGCCGTCCGGCCGGACACGTGATAATTCAAAGTTGTACGGGCCTGAGAGCACGAGCCAGGACAGGCTGCAAATCCCTCACAGCTTTGTTGGCTCTGAAGCGCGACAGCTCCCGGGCAAGGCGAGAGACGTCGGACCTCACTGTGGCCGAGTCCACGATGGACAGGATGCCGAGAAGCTCTCCGGCGATCTCGCAGGAGTACTCGATCTCTCCTGCTGCCGCATGGGCCAACGCCCTTCGCAAGCCATACCTTGTGCGGGCCCGCAGTGCCTGAGGCGCGATACGGAGGTATTCACGGTCCAATACCTCTGCGGCCTCCTGCGGGCGCCCCAGGTCGTACAGGCACCAACCGGTCACCATGGCTGCAGGGTCGGCCAAGCTGGTCGTGCCGATTGGCGGCTCCGCTCCGGACAAGGCGTCGTCGCAGTCGAGCAATTCCCTGGCGCGGTCAAGACAGCTCAAGCAAGCCCGTTCATCACCCGCCAGGGCGTGGCCCTGCGCCTCGCGCTGTGCTGCGAGGCCCCGGATTCTGGGCGGCAACGAATCTCGTTGCGCCTGGACCGCGAGGCCGACAGTCTGCCCGGCGTTGGAGTCGTAAAAAGTCACCAGCGCGCGACGGACGAGCGCATAGGAGGCGAGATGCGGATCTCCGCCCGCCTCCGCCAGTTGTACGGCGTCGGCCGTCCAATTGAGGGCAGCCAGGTTGTCACCCGCCTCCTGGGCGATCCACCCAGTGTATTCGGCGAAGCGCGCGCCCAATGCGAGCAGTCGTTCCCGTGTTCCGGGACCCGCAGCGCCGGCAAGATCAACGACGAGGCGCGTCTGTGACCGCAGCACAGGTAACAGAACGACCGGATCAGTGCTTTGTCCCAACAGCCGCAAGTGGTCGAACTGTACGCGGAGGAGATCCGTGGAAGGTGCCGGCTTCTCCGAGCGGACCACCTGCTGATTCGCACCCAACGAGAAACTGATCAAGGAAGTGGCCCCCACGGTGACCACCTTCCGCCGGCCCACCGCCCCTCGGTCTCTCTCTCCGTCCTCAGCCACCGCGTCGGAATCCACCAGACGCTGTAGACGGCCTTCCGCCCCCAGCAGCGCATCACACCGCCGTGCCAAGGCGGGCGGGGTTCGCTTCATACTGCGTTCGATCTTGCTGAGGTGACTCTTACTGTAATTCACCATTGCGGCGAACTCGGTGAGAGAAAGCCCGGCATCTTGACGTAGCCGACGGAGCTCCGAACCAAAATCTAAGTGCGTGTTCATACGAATGCACTCCCGGGATCTTTCGCTGCTGAGACAGCAGGATCAGCGACCTGAGCGTTCTCAGGCCCGCGAGAATTATTCTGGCATGGCGTCACCCACCTCAAGACAACCCGAAGAGGGTTTCCCGTTTCCTCTCCATCAACTACAGCGCAGCGCACGCCAGTTCCGAAAACGATCACACGCCTCCGGCTGCCCTCAACGAGCCCTCGTGTCCAGCACTTTCGAAGGACAGCGCCTTCGGCAGATCTCGGCACGTAGGGAGGTCCCTCAGAAAGGCATGCCGACATCGGCCGAATCTCGCCTTCGCGAACGCGCGGGTACTCGGGCCCTTCACACTCAAGTCAACGCGGGGCAGCTTGTCCCCGTTTCAACTGCGCGACCGGGCCTGGAGAACCACGCGTCGCGGTTGACTTCACCATCACCGCCCAAGCACGAACCCAGTCGACAAAGAGAAGGCGTTCACTCTTTCTGATGACTGCCCACGATCCTGCCGGACGCGCTCACCACTGCCTTTCATAGTGAAAACGCGTTCAGCGGCTACCAGTTGGCACCAGCGACAGCGGTGACGACGGACGACGCAGAACCACGCCAGTCATGGCCTGACGAAAGGCGAGAAGCATGCGTACGGAAGCACTCAACCGGTCCACGCTCGTGTTCAACCTCTTCGACGCCAACAACAACGGATACCTCGACCCCGACGACTTCGAACTCATGGCGAAGCGCGTCAACCAGGCGGTACCCCAGGCCGAGGACGCGGCGAAGAGCGCGATGCTGGCCGGGTTCCGCGGCTACTGGGCGGCTCTGGTCCGTGAGCTGGACACCAACCGTGACGGCAGAATCAGCCTCGCCGAGTACAACGCCTGCGTGCTCTGCCCCGAGCGCTTCGAAGGCGCCCTGACCGAGTTCGCCGAATCCATCTCCGCCCTGGGCGACCTGGACGGCGACGGTTTCGTCTCGCGGCCCGTCTTCGACGCGATCATGACGGCCGTCGGCTTCCGGCACGCCAACATCCACGCCCTCTTCGACGCCCTCGAACCCTCGGACACGGACCACATCAGGCGGGCGACCTGGGCCGAGGCCATCAAGGAGTACTACGGCCCCGACAAGGCGGGCATCCCCGGCGACTACCTGGTCGAAGTCCCGGCAGCCTGAACAACGGTCAGCGGTACGGGGGTTCAGCCCCGTACCGCGGCTCGCCGCGTACCGTCCGGGCAGCGCGCCGCCGTACCGCCCGTACCCGCGGCTCGGCGCCGTACCGCCCCGTACCCGCGGCTCGGCGCCCTACCGTTCCTGCCCCGAATCCCGCCACGACAGGCGCTCGTCAGCCCGCCCGTCGGCCCCAGGCCGTGAAGACCGCGAGCGAGAGATCGTGGAAGTCAGGAGACGCCAACTCCCGGTAGGCGGCTTCGAAGTCGGCGTCCTCCACGAGCCCGGCGGCCACCATGGCCTTCCGCGACTGCTCCAGATTCAGCCGCCACCACTCCGCCTCGTCATCGCCGCCGTTGAAGACCGGGAGCCGGGCATCGAGCGCGACGTCGAGGAGGCCGGCCCTCTCCAGCGGCACCGGCAGCGTGCGCGCCCACCGGGTGTCCGTGCCGAGCGTCTGCCGGAGGTGCGTGCAGAAGGCGCGCGCGATGGTGCGGTACGCCTCGTGCGGCGAGTCGACGATCGAGGAGGCCGAGGGTTCCTCCACCAGCAGCACCCCACCCGGGCTCAGCCACTCGACCAGCCGGGCCAACGCCGCCTCCTGATCGGGCAGATGGACGAGCACATACCGGGTGTGGATGAAGTCGAACGAGCCGGGCGGAAAGTCATCGGTGCACACGTCGTGCCGCAGCACGCGTACACCGAGGTCCGTCAGGTCTTCGAGGAACGTGGTGTCCAGGTCCGTCACGGTCACCCGGGCACCCTGCCCGGCCAGCCACCGCGCCACCGATCCACCGCCGCCCCCGACTTCGAGCACCCGGTCCCCGGACTTCAGCCCCAGCGCCTCGAAACGCGCGCGGGTATGCCTGTCCAGCGCCGACTGCATGAGCCCGAGCCGCCGCTGCTCACTGTCGATCGCGTGGCTGAACCCGCCTTGCCCGTAACGCTCCCGCGTCCACCCGCCTCGCTCCCCCGGCCGCTGATCCACCTGGGGTATGTATGCGTTCACAGTGCGGTCTCCTCTGCACAACCGGACGGCGGGACAACGGCGCGACGCACACGTGCCACAGACGATCCGACTCGCCGGCGCACAAAAGCCACGCACGGGCCACCCACCACGACACCGGCGGGGACCGGTGCCACGATGGCAGCCACGGGCGAACGCCCCTCACGCTTCATGGGGAATTGGCGCAATATGGCCAATCGGTGGCCACGGACGCCGCCTTGCCAACAGGTCGAGCAGTGCTGCGCCGACGAGACCGTCCGCGCAGCACAGCCGATGTGAAAAGCCGGCCTCGCCGGAACGCGTCCCCTACGGCGCCGCGTTCAGCAGGTCCAGGGCGCTGTGCTGGCAGCCGTGGCCCTTGGCGGGGGTGATTTGGGGGCCGTTCCAGTGCGGGCCGTACATGTCCAGGGCGTCGCGGTCGTTGTTGTAGGCGGCGTCCGCCTGTTTGGTCAGGTAGGCGTTGTACGGGTGGTTGCTCAACTGGGCGTTCAGCGATCCCAGTCCGCGTACGTACGCGCCCTTGAACGACGGGCCGTCGCCGTCGCAGCCGTCTCCCTCGCCCGGTTCGTGGAGGATGCCGGCGGTGTGCAGGTCCGGGGAGGTGGTCGAGGCGTCCGCGAGGGTGCGGGCGGTGTCCTGCAGGGTGGTGTCGCCGGTCGCGCGGTACAGCTCGGCGAGGGCGCCCAGGATCACGCCCTGGTTGTACGTCCAGGTCGTCTGGCCGTTGTTGGCGCAGGCGTCGGTCAGGCCGTCGTTGATCATGTGGCCGCCGTTGATCATGCCGCTGTTGCGGAACCAGTTCCACTCGTCCTGCGCGCGCCCCAGGTAGACGGTGTCCCCGCCGATGCGGTTGTGCAGGGCCGCGTTGAGCTGGAGGAAGAGTTCGTTGGTGATGGCGTTCTTGTACGTCATGTTCTCGTTCCACAGCACGCCGCCGCCGCACTGGGAAGTCCAGTTGGCGTACATGTGGTCCGCGTCGGTGCGCGCGGTGCTGAGGTAGCGGCTGTCGCCGGTCAGGTCGTACGCGGCCACCCAGGCCAGGCCCCACCAACCCGTGTCGTCCAGATAGTCGTTGGTGAAGTTCTGGCCCTGGGCGCCGAGGTTCTTCTCGTACGTGTTGGAGATCGCGTACGTGTAACTGGGCATCCCGCTCACGCGGATGTTGTCGATGACGGCGGTCAGCGCGTTGGCCGAGGTCCACCAGCCGTTCTTCTCGAAGAGCCCCGTGTCGCGGTCGTACAGCATCATCAGCCCGGTCGCCGCGGCCGTACTGCGGCTGCCCGCGTTCCAGTTGGAGCGGGCCCAGCCGGTGCACGCGATCTCGTCGCGGTCGCCGGCCTTGCCGCAGGCGCGCAGGGCGCCGACGCCGTTGGTGTTCCAGTCGTCGACGTTGTACATCAGGGTGCGCCAGCCCGAGTTGCCGGAGGGTGTCACCGTGGCTCCCAGTCGACTGCCGTCCGACCAGGTCTTGCCGCCGTCGAACGAACGGTCCAGCCAGACCTCGTCTCCCGGAGAGCCGTTGCCGATGGAGGCCCATCCCGTGGCGTCGGTGTCGTCGACGTGCAGCTGGAGGGTGCGGCCGTAGATCGTCGCACTGACCGGGACCCGGTCCTGCGGCGCCGACTGTGGGTCGCTGGCGTCGCAGAGCGCGTTGCAGATGGCCGAAGCCGCAACGGGCGCCTTTTCAGGGGGCGATGAGGCCCACGCCGACGGCTGGAGGAGAGCGAGGAACAGGCACGAGACGGCTGTCAGCAGAGCTGGTCTGCCACGGCGTAGGGACACGGCTTTCCCATCCGGCCGTGCGACCACGGCCTG
The DNA here is from genome assembly GCF_044751305.1 of Streptomyces sp. NPDC088725. Classification (NCBI taxonomy): domain Bacteria; kingdom Bacillati; phylum Actinomycetota; class Actinomycetes; order Kitasatosporales; family Streptomycetaceae; genus Streptomyces; species Streptomyces sp. NPDC088725. The sequence goes on along the minus strand of NZ_JBIVLO010000004.1, from coordinate 567,032 downwards.
CCCGGATCGGTGTGCACACGGAGGGACCTCCGGCCGGAGCAAGGCAAACGCCTTGCGGGGGACATGTCAATACGGCGCCTTCCATTCATAGACGTGGCGCCAAATAACGTCCGCTGGAACCCACTTCGTGTTTCAACGGCATCTCGCGCCTGGCTCGGCAGCAGTATTTACAACGTTGTATCCCGGCGGTACAAAGGTCGCGCGGGCCACACTCCCGTGGTGCGGGGCGCCGTCTTCTCCTCCCAGGAAGGACCCAGTTGATGTTCCCCGAGGAGCACGATCCCGAAAGTCATTCCGTACCGTCCGTCCCGGCACCGCGCTCGCCGCTCCCGCCGCCCTCGCTCTCCCGGCGCGGGCTGCTGCGCCGGGCCGGTGGCATCGCAGCGGGGACCGCCGCCGCCATGTGGCTGCCGCAGGCAACCGCCCTTGCCGCGTCGCGGAGTTCAGCGCCCGCGGCAGGACCTGTGGCGTCCGCGCCGCTGATCGACGGGACGTTCACCCCGCTGCGTCCGCCGGCCACGCCGCTGATCGTCCGCTCGCCGTACCTCACGACGTGGCAGGCGTCCGACACCCTCACCGGCACCTGGGCGAGCTTCTGGAACGGACACACCACCGCACTGTGCGGGATCGCCCGGATCGACGGCACCCCGTACGTCTTCGCCGGTGACCCGCGGCTCTCCGGCACCGGTGCGCCCGCCCTCGCGACCATGACGCAGACGTCCCTGGAGGTCACGGCCACCCGGTCCATCTACACGCTGACCGGCGGAGGCGTCACACTGACCGTGACCTTCCTGTCGCCGGTGGACCCGGGAGACCTGCGGCGGCAGTCTGTTCCGTTCGGGTACGTCACCGTCACGGCGGCGTCCGCCGACGGCGGCCGGCACAGTGTGGATCTGCACTTCGACACCTCCGGCGAGTGGGCGCACGGCGATGTCACCACTCAGATCGGCTGGTCGCAGCAGCGGACCGGGTCCATGACCGTGCTCTCCTGCGCTCCGGCGAGACCCGCGGAGCTGGCCGAGAACAACGAACTGGCCACCTGGGGAACGCTGGTGGTCGCCGCACCCACCAGCACCGGACTGACCTGGCAGATCGGCGAGGACACGGTCGTCCGTACGGCCTCGTCGTCCCAGGGCGCGCTGAACAACACCTCCGACACCGCGCAGCCGCGCGCCATCAACGACCGCTGGCCGGTGCTCGGCCTGAACAAGGACCTCGGTACGGTCGCGCCCGGCGCCACGTCCGCGCCGTTCACCGTCACCATCGGACACGTCCGCACCCCGGCGGTGAGTTACCTCGGCACACCGCTCAACCCCTGGTGGACGAAGAACTGGGGCTCCTGGCCCGAGATGGCCGACTGGGTGGGAGCCGACTACGACGCCGCCCTGACCGCCGCGACCGCCCTGGACAAGCGGGTGCACGACGACGCGGTGCAGGCAGCGGGCGGCGGCACGACCGGTGAGCACTACGCGGGGATCTGCGCGCTGGCGCTCCGACAGGCGTTCGGCGGAACGGAGTTGGTGGACCGGGACGGCTCCCCCTGGGCGTTCCTCAAGGAGATCTCCTCGAACGGCAACATGTCCACCGTGGACGTCATCTACCCGGCGTTCCCCGCGTACCTCCAGCTGAGCCCGGACTACCTGCGACTGCTGCTCGAGCCCCTGCTGCACTACGCCGAACACGGCGGCTGGCCCAAGGAGTTCGCCGAGCACGACCTCGGCACCCACTATCCCAACGCGGCCGGCCACAACGACGGCAACGAAGAGGACATGGAGGTCGAGGAGTCGGCCAACATGCTCATCATGGTGGCCGCGCTCGTCCAGCGGCTGCCCGCCGCCGACGCCGCTTCGTACGCCACCGCGCACTACCCGATCCTGCGGCAGTGGGCCGAGTACCTGGTGGGGAACGCGCTGGACCCCGGGTTCCAGAACCAGACCGACGACTTCACCGGCTTCATCGCGCACAGCGCCAACCTCGCGCTCAAGGGCATCATCGGCATCGGCGCGATGGGCGTGATCTCCCAGGCGGCCGGCAACACCGCCGACGCCGATCACTACCGGTCCACGTCCCGCTCGTACGCCAGCCAGTGGGTCGTCCTCGCCGAGGACTCCTCCGGCAGCCACCTCAAGCTCGCCTATGACCAGGACGGTACGTGGAGCCTGAAGTACAACGGCTTCGCCGACCGGCTGCTGGGGCTTGACCTCGTGCCCACCGGTGTGGCGGCGCTGGAGGGTGCCTGGTACGCGGCCAACACAGGTTCCCACGGCGTGCTGTTGGACCCCAGGAACAACTACACCAAGGGTGACTGGGAGATCTGGACCGCCGCCTGGCTCGCCGATCAGCCGGCCGTACGCAACGGCCTCGTCGAAGGCGTCTACAGTTTCGCGAACACCACCCCGCAGCGGGTGCCGTTCACCGACTGGTACGTGGTCGCCAACGCCAACCAACAGGGCTTCGCCGCACGGCCGGTGATCGGCGGCGTGTTCGCGCTCGCGGTGAAACCGGCCGCCTCGACCACGCAGTGGCGGCGCATCCGGAACCAGAAGTCCGGCAAGGTGCTCGCGGTGTCGGGGATGTCCCTGGCGGACTCCGCCGAGGTGACGCAGTGGGCGGACAACGGCACCGACGACCATCTCTGGACGCTGGTCGGCGCCGGCGCCGGGGACGACACCGTACGCATCGTCAACCGCAACAGCGGCAAGTGCCTCGCCGTGCACGATCAGAGCGGCGACGACGGCGCGCACGCGCAGCAGTACCGGGACAACGGAACGCCCGATCACCTGTGGCGGATCGTCGACGCCGGTGGCGGATGGTCGAAGATCGTCAACGTGCACAGCGGCAAGGTGCTGGCCGTCGACCAGCAGTCGCTCGCGGACGGCGCGCAGGTCACCCAGTGGACCGACAACGGGAGCCCGGACCACCTCTGGCAGCTCGTCTGAGCCGTGCGCCGAGGTGCCGCTCCTCCGAGCCGCGCGCCGGACCGCCGCTCGTCCGGCCCGAACCCGAACTGCCATGCCGAAGGCCCCGATCACGCACCGATCGGGGCCTTCGGCCCGCGCCGCCCGTTACCGCCCCGGTGCGCTCGGCTCAGGGCCTGGCCTCCAGCCATACCGCCGTGTCCGGCGGCAGCAGGTTCCCCGGGAGCGCGTCACTCGACAGGAGGAGCTTCGCCCCGGCGGGCAGCGGCACGGGCTCTGCCGAGAGGTTCACCCGGCATTCGAGCCCCGCGCCCTTGCGGAACGCGAGTTCGCCCTCGGCCGACGGGAGCCAGGTGAAGGTCTCGTCGCCCAGGAAGGACCGGCGCAGGGTGAGGGCCGCGCGGTACAGCTCCAGGAAGGAATCCGGGCGGCCGGTCTGTGCCTCGACCGAGCGGTCGCCCCAGCCGTCCGGCTGCGGCAGCCAACTGCCGCCCGCACCGAAGCCGTACGACGTTCCGCCCGTGGTCCAGGGCAGCGGTACGCGGCAGCCGTCGCGGCCCTTGACGGTGTGGCCGGTGCGCTCCCACATCGGGTCGCGCAGGGCGTCGGCGGCCAGGTCGGCCACCTCGGGCAGGCCCAGTTCCTCGCCCTGGTAGAGGTACGTCGTGCCCGGCAGCGCGAGCGTGAACAGCGCCGCGGCCCGGGTGCGGGCGCGGCCGAGGTCCTCGTCGGTGGCGGGGCTACGGCCGTCGGTCCGCAGCCAGGCGGGGAGGTCCGTGCCGTCGGGCAGGGCGTAGCGGCTGCGGTGGCGTACGACGTCGTGGTTGGACAGCACCCAGGTCGGCAGCGAGCCGGTGGACGCGGCGCCGGCCAGGGACGTGTCGATGACCTGCCGGAACGAAGCGGCGTTCCAGGGACAGCGCAGGTGGAAGAAGTTGAACGCCTGGTGCAGTTCGTCGGGCCGGGTGTACAGCGGCAGCCGGTCGGCGCTGACTCCCGCCTCGGCGACCATGATCCGCGGCGGTGCGTACGAGTCGGTGATCTTCCGCCAGGCGCGGTAGACCTCGTGGACCTCGTCACGGTCCCAGAACGGGTGATTGTCGCCGCTGGGAGGGGCGTTGAGGGGCGCGGTGTCGGCGCCGTTCGTGTCGCGCAGCGGCAGGCTGAGGTCCTTGCGCAGCCCGTGGGCCACGTCGATCCGGAACCCGTCCACCCCGAGGTCCAGCCAGAAGCGCAGCGTGCGCTCGAAGTCGGCGGCGACGTCCGGGTGTTCCCAGTTCAGGTCGGGCTGCTCGGCCGCGAAGATGTGCATGTACCACTGCCCGTCGGGCACGCGCGTCCAGGCCGCGCCGCCGAACTTCGACTGCCAGTCCGAGGGCGGCAGGCTGCCGTCGGGTCCCCTGCCGTCCCGGAAGAGGAACCGCTCGCGTGCGGCCGAGCCGGGCTCGGACGCCAAGGCCTCGATGAACCAGGGGTGTTGGTCGGAGCAGTGGTTCGGCACGATGTCCACGATCGTCCGCAGGCCCAGCGTACGAGCCCGGTCGAGCAGCGCGCGGAAGTCGTCCAGCGTGCCGTGGCGCGGATCGACGTCCCGGTAGTCGGCCACGTCGTAACCGCCGTCCGCGAGCGGCGAACGGTAGAAGGGCGTGAGCCAGATGGCGTCGGCGCCGAGGTCCGCGATGTGGCCGAGCCTGGCGGTGATCCCGCGCAGGTCGCCCATCCCGTCGCCGTCGCCGTCGGCGAAGCTCGGAACGTACACCTGGTAGACGACCGACTCCCGCCACCAGTCGCTGCCTTCGCCGGTGCTCGCGCCGTTGCCGAGGCCGTCGGTTTCCTGGAACACGTACTGCTCTGTCACTGCTACCTCTTGTGCGTGGTCGTGAGGGACGTTCTGTGGGACGTGATGCCGGGGGCGTGGACGTGGTGCGTGGGACCTGATGCTGGGACGTGGGACGTGCGATCCGGCAGGGGGAGTCACCCCTTGACCGCGCCCGACGTCAGCCCGGAGACGACCGAGCGGCGGAAGACGAGCACGAGGATCGCGATGGGCACCACCGCGGCGATCGAACCCGCGAAGATCGTCCCGTACGGTACTTCGAACTCGGCCCCGAACAAGGCCACTCCGACCGGCACCGTGCGGTACGCGTCCTCACTGTTGAAGGTCAGCGCCATCAGGAACTCGGTGTAGGTGGCGGTGAAGGTGAAGACGCCTGCGGTGAACAGTCCCGGTGTCGCCTGCGGCAGGATGATCTGGAGCAGGGTCCTGGTGGGACTCGCGCCGTCGATCTTCGCGGACTCCTCCATCTCCTTCGGGATGCGCAGCAGATAGTTGCGCAGGATCCAGACGGCGAACGGCAGATGGAACGCTGTATAGGGGACGACGAGCCCCTGATAGCTGTTGAGCCAGCCGAGTTCGCGCTCCAGCAGGTACAGCGGTGTGATCACGGAGACGGTCGGGATCACGGAGATCATCAGAAGGCTCATGAGAATGGGCCGCTTCCCGCGCATCGGAAGCCGGGCGAGCGCGTAGGCCGCGAACAGCCCGAGCGCGAGCACCCCGATCGTCGAAAGGGTCGCGACGAGCAGGCTGTTCCCCAGGTAGCGGGCGAACTCGTACTGCCCGAAGGCCTCTTGGTAGTGCTCCGTGGTGGGATGGCTCGGCCACAGGCTCGGGACGGAGGATCCCAGCTCCGCGTCGGGCTTGAACGAGGACACCGCGAGCCAGTACAGCGGCAGCGCGGTGGCGAGCGTGATGACAACCGCGCCGGCGTGCACCGGACCGAAGGCGCGGCGCCTGCGTCGGGGGCCTGAACGGAGGCCCGCACGCGGACCGGTTCGGCGACCGGCGTTCTGAAGGTTCTGAAGGTTCGGGACGCTCATGCGGAGTCCTCCTCGCCGACCTGGGAGCGGAATGCCTTGAGGCTGAGCAGACAGGCGAGGAAGACGATCAGGCTCGTCGTCAGGGCGACTGCCGCGCCCGCGCCCATGTTGAGGTTCTGGAACATGACCTTCCACCCGAGCATCGCCAGCGGCTGTGTCGACGTACCCGGTCCGCCGTTGGTCAGGACGAAGGGCAGGTCGAAGACGCCGAACGCCTGGAGCACGCGGAACAGCACCGCGATGGCCAGCGTCGGCCGCAGCAGCGGCAGAGTCACCCGCCAGAACGTCTTCCACGGACCCGCCCCGTCCATCTCGGCCGCCTCGTACACACTGCGGTCGATGGTCATGAGCCCGGCGAGCACGATGATCGCCACGAACGGTGTGGTCTTCCAGACGTCGGCCGTCAGGATCGCGCCGAAGGCGGAGACCGGCGTACCGAGGATGACCGGAGGCTCGTCCGTCACCAGTCCGAACAGCCAGGTGGCCACGCCGTAAGCGGAGTTGAAGATGTAGCTCCAGAGCTGCGCGGAGATGACGGTGATCATCGCCCAGGGGATGAGCAGCAGCGCCATCATCCAGCCGCGCGCCTTCGTCAGCCGTTCCAGGACGAGGGCGACCAGCACTCCGAGCGCCAGCTCGACGGCGACACTCACCACGGTGTAGAGCGAGGTGAAGACGAGCGCCTGCCGCCACACCGGACTGTCCAGCAGGGCCGCGTAGTTGTTGGTGGTCCAGTCGCCCAGCTCGAAGCCGGACGTGCCCAGCCGGACGTCGGAGAAGCTCATGACGGCCGAGAAGCCGATGGGAAAGAGCGTGACGGCGGCCACGACGAACAGGGTCGGCGCGAGATACCACCACGCCGTACGGTCGCGTCGGCGCCGTGGCGGCTTCAGCCCGCCTTCGTCACGGGCCTCACCGTCGGTACGGTCGCTGCGCGTGCCGGCGGGCCAGGCGTATTCGGTCATGGGAAGGCGCCCTCCTCACTGTTGCTGCCTTCGGGTTTCTGGCGTCCGCACTACGGCTCGTGCGGTCCGCCACTACGGCTCGTGCGGTCCGCTCAGAGCCTGCGTCCCGCCAGCGCCGCTTCGATGTCCGACGCGAGCCGCTTCGACGCGTCGGACGGCGAAAGCCCGCCCGAGAGCATGGAGTTGACCGTGCTGGAGGTCGCCTGGCTGATCTGCGGGTAGTACCGCGAGGTCGTCGGCCTGCTGACGAGGTCGTTCCCGGACGACGCGCGCAGCACGGCGCTCAGCTTCCGCACCTCGGGCGATTCGCGCACGCTGTCCACGGTCGGGATGGTCGACGACCGCTCCGCCATGAGCCGCTGGACCTTGGGGCTGGTCAGCCAGGTGACGAACTCCAGCGCGGCCTTTTGGTGTTGGGTGTGCGGATTGACGTACACGTTCCAACCACCCACGGACGACGCGTGCTTGCCGCCCTTGGTGTCGAAGGCGGGCATCCCCGTCACCCCGACCTTGCCCGCGGTCTTCGTCCCCTTGGCGTCGGCGGTGTCGTACGCGTACGACCAGTTGCGCAGGAAGGCCGCGCTGCCGCCGGTGAACGCCTGGAGCGACTGCGGCTCCTGGAATGTGGTGGTGGCCCTGGGGCTGACCCCGCTGCCGATCAGCTTCTTCATGAAGGCGAGCGCGTCCGCCGAGGCCCCGCTGCCCGCGCCCGAGCGCGTGCCGTCGGCATCGACCAGCGTGCCACCGCCCGCCTGGACGAACTCGTTGGTCACGGCGGTCAGTCCCTCGTACGACGCGCCCTGCCAGGCGAGTCCGTAGTCCACGTCGCCCGCGTCGCTCAGGATCTTCGACTGCCTGGCCACTTCCTCCCACGTCGCCGGGACCGGCAGGTGGTGCTTGGCCAGCAGGTCCTTGCGGTAGTAGAGGAAGCCCTGGTCGAGGGTGAGCGGCACGCCGTACACCGTCCCGCCGTACGAGGCTCCCTCGACGGTCGCCGGGTCGAAGCGGTCCCAGAAGCTCTTGGGTACGTGCTCCCCGATGGGCAGGACGAGTCCGGCCGCCGCGAACTGCGCGGCCCAGGCCACGTCTCCGTTGAAGACGTCCGGTGTCGCGGACCGGCCCATGATCTGGGTGGTGAGACCGGCGCGGTTGGTGTCCACGTTGGTCGGGGCGCTCACGACCTCGACATCGATGCCCGGGTGCTCCCGCTCGAAGTCCTTGACGAGGTACTTACGGGCGTCGTCGGCCCGGTCACCGAACGGCGCGGCCTGCCAGGTGATCTTCACCCGGCCGCCGTCCCCGGCCTCGCCGCCGCCGGAACTCCCCGAACAGGCCGCGGTGACCGTGAGGGCCAGCCCGACCGCGACCGCCCTCACCACGCCCGGCGACCGGCGCCTGCGGCTTCCGCCCCTTCGGGCACGCCCGGACGGGCGGTGGTTCTGCTGCTCCACAATCACGGCGACCTCCTTGACGCAAACGCTTGCGTCATCCTGAAGTCACGTAAGTAATACGTCAAGGGTGATCTGACTAAAACCTTTGCGTAGTCCGCTGGTAACATTCCGGTGTGAGTGAAGAGCGGGCGACTCGGACCATGGCGGACGTAGCGCGCGCGGTCGGCGTCTCGACCGGCACGGTCTCGCGGGCGCTGCGCGGACAGCCGGGAGTCTCCGAAGCGCTGCGCAGACGCATCCTGCGCGCGGCCGAGAGCATGGACTACGTGGTCTCTCCGGCCGCGTCCGGCCTGGTCACCGGACGCACCGGCTCGGTGGCGGTCCTGGTGCCGTTCATCAGCCGCTGGTTCCACGCGCGTGCGCTGGCCGGAGTGCATCAGCCGCTGCGCCGTTCCGGATTCGAGATCGTGCTCTACCACGTCGAAGGCACCGCCGAGCGGCGGGAGTTCTTCGAGACGCTGCCGGTACGGCGCAAGGCCGACGGCCTGGTCGTCATCGCACTCTCCCTGAGCGAGGCCGAGACGCGGCGCCTGGAAGGGCTCGGCATCCCGCTCGTCGGCGCGAGCACGCACGTCGGAGAGCACCCGGCCGTCGGCATCGACGATGTCGCGGGCGCCGCCAAGGCCGTGCACCACCTGGCCAACCTCGGCCACCGGCGCATCGGCATGATCCGCTCCACCGACGAGGAGGGCATCCACCAGGGCGTCTCCCGGCGCCGGTTGCACGGTTACCGCACGGCCATGGCCGAGTGCGGGCTCGACGTCCCGGAGGACGCGATCGTCTCCGCGCCGTGGGGCATCGACGGCGGCGCCAGGGCCATGGGCGAACTGCTGTCGCTGCGCCACCCGCCGACCGCCGTCTTCGCGGAGGCGGACGAGGTGGCGATCGGCGCGCTGCGCACGCTGCGCCGCTCGGGCATCGACGTCCCGGGCCGGATGTCGGTCATCGGCTTCGACGACAGCCCGATGGCCGAGCTGCTGGACCTCACGACGATCGCGCAGTCCGTGCACGAACAGGGCCTGCTGGCCGGCCGCCTGCTGGTCGAGGCCGTACAGCGGGGAACGGTCGCGGAACCGCGCGTACTCCTGGACACGAAGCTGGTGGCCCGGGGGACGACGGGCGCGCCGCCGGATCAGGGGTAGGGCTTCCGTTCCGGGCGTTTATTGCACACCTGTGCGGTGAGAGGTACGTTCGCCCCGCCCACGGTGAGGGACCGGCGTACGGAACCGCCGGCGTGAACGACCGAACGTGCCGGTGCGAACGACCGGACGTGCCGCGGTGAACGACAGGACATGAAGGACCGAACGTGACGAAGCTCCTGGCAGGAAAGACCGCGCTGGTCACGGGCGGTTCCGTAGGCATCGGCGAACAGATCGCCCGGCAGTTCGCGGACGCCGGTGCGCGGATCGCGCTGACGTATCTGACGCATGAGCCGCAGGAGGAGCTGGTCGCGGCGCTCACCAGCGCCTCGGGCCACCAACCGCTGCTGCTGCCGGTCGACGCCACCGCCGAGTCCCAGGTCGCGGGCGCGCTCGATCAGGTGCGGGCGGAGTTCGGCGGGCTGGACATCCTCGTCAACAACGTGGGCGGACTGGTCCAGCGGGCCACCCTCGACGCTCTGGAGCTGGACCTCTGGCACCGCGTCCTGGCCGTGAACCTCGACAGCCTGTTCCTCTTCACTCATCATGCCCATCCCCTCCTGACCAGGGGATCGGGCCGGATCATCAACGTCGCGTCACTGGCCGGGCGCAGCGGCGGGCATCCGGGCGCGCTCGCCTACGCCACCGCGAAGGCCGGGGTGTTCGGCTTCACGCGCAGCCTGGCCAAGGAGCTGGCGCCCGAGGGGATCACGGTGAACGCGCTCGCGCCCGGGTTCATCGAGGCCACGCCGTTCCATGACACGTTCACCTCGGCGGAGTCGAAGGCGGCCACGATCACCGCCATCCCGGCCGGTCGCGCGGGGGTCCCGCAGGACGTGGCGGGTCCGGCGCTGTGGCTCGCCTCCGAACTCTCCGGGTTCGTCACCGGGACCGTGGTGGACATCAACGGCGGCCAGTACTTCGGCTGATCCGGGACCGGTGACGCAAGAGCCCTCGGAAGGGCCGGGGCGGCTCGGGCACCCGGCCGCTCAGATGCCCGACCACTCAGGTGCCCGACCACTCATGCGCTCAGGCACTCAGCCGCCGGACTTTGACCGTGTTGTCCGTACGAGTGGTCGGCTGCCCGTCGGGGCCCGCCTGGGTGCGCGGGTGTTCCTCGCAGATCAGTACCTCCCACTCGCCTTCCGCGAGATCGAGGTCGTCAAGCACCTCTTCCGGCGTGGGGAAGCGCACTTCGGGGTGCGCGTGGTGCTCCCAGGACGGGGATCCCGCGTGCCCGACGACGAGCAGCACTCCGCCGGGCGCGACGGCCGGGACGGCGGTCCGCAGAACCTTCTCCCGCGACATGCCACCGAGTGAGTGCAGGAACTGCGCGGAGACGAGATCGTAGACGCCACCGGGAAACGACACGGTGAAGTCGTGCTGCTGCCAGTCGATCCGGTCGGCGACGCCCGCCTCCGCCGCGTGCCGGGCCGCGCGGTCGAGGGCGACGCGCGAGACGTCGGTGGCGGTGACGCGCCACCCTTCCCGCGCGAGCCAGATGGCGTCCCCGCCTTCACCGCACCCGAGGTCCAGGGCGCGGCCCGGCTCCGTGCCGGTGACCTCACGGACCAGGATGGCGTTGGGATTCCCGCTCCATCTCTGCTCGCTCCCGGAGTACAGCTCGTCCCAGATCTCGTCGTCAGGACGGGTGTCGTCAGGACGGGTGTCGTCCGAAACCGTGTGGTCAGCCATGGCGTGTGCGCCCTCTTCCGTATGCGTCGCGCGTGCCCAGTACCCGAACACGTGCCCCGGTACCGGAACACGCGCCCCAGTACCGGAGAGGGTCCGCCGCCGACCGGGCACGCGACAAATACTCTTGCCGAGACGGCAAAAGCTCCGCCGACACGTGGCTCGCAGGGGCACTCGTTGGCCAGGGGATGGCTCGGTGTCACTGCCGTCCCGGCCCCACGTGAGGCTCCTGTGCCCCCCGCGTGAAGGAAGCGACACACGGCACCCGTTTGGTCCATTTAGGTGTAATTGCCAGCGAAGTCCGTTCCCTGTGCGCACGGCCGCGTTGTAACCCTCGTGGAACCACGTGAATTCTGGGATCGGAACACCGTACTGGCGGAAGCGTTCTGCGCCAGTGACGAGCGCGTACGCCAGGCGCAGGCCGTGCTGGACGAGGCGCAGGCGGAGCGGAGCAGGACGCTCGCGGCGTTCGCCGTGACCGTCGGCAACGATGGCACGATCGCGGATCTGATGGGCCTGAACGAGCGGGAAGTGCGCCTGGCGCGCCGCACCGTGGGCCGCAGCGACGCCCGGGTCGTCGCCGAGGAGCTGCTGGTCCGCGGACCGCAGCAACCGAGGGACCCGACGCGGGAGTGCGTACAGGAGATGCCGAGGGATCCTTCCGCCGAGGCTCACCCGGCCATGGAAATCCAGGTGCCGCATCCACGCGACGAAACGGTTCACCCGGCCCCGCCGCCACCCCCGAACCCGTACATGGAGCCCCTGCCGCAGTACCAATACCAGCCGCCGACACAGCCCCAGCCCCAGGACATGACCGCGCCACCCGCACTGCACGCCACCGACGCGGACAACGCCGTGATCTGGTCGTCGAGCATGGACTCGGTGCTGCTCTGGAGCTGGAAGTCCGGCCTCGACCTTCAGACGGTCGCCGCCGAACTCGGCCTGGACATGCGGGCCCTGCTGCTGCGCGTCCAGTCCCTCGCCGACGACGGGCTGCTCACCCCCAACGCCTCGCCGCCGCCCCCCGAGGCCATCCGGTCGGGCCGGCACCGCCGGCACCACGAGGAGGCGTACGCGGCCCTCTTCAACCCGACCACCACCTTCCCCACCCCGGTCGCCCACTACTGACCCGAGGCCGCGGGCCCCGGCGCCCGGATCCGGCAGACGCACGGGCTCACCGCCGCGTCCGCGTGAAGTCTCCGCGTGTCACCCGCTCCGCCATGTCCCCCACACTGCCCGACTTCACCAGCGAGCCGTATCCCGTCGCCGCCCACACGCTGTCCTGCGATCCGAGTTCGAAGTACGGCACGCGCTTGCCGTCGCGCCCCGTGTCCGTCAGGACCTCCGGGGCGCGCCGGGCCCGTATCGCCTGGGCGCAGGTGTGGCAGGGTGCCACGTCCAAGGTGTCGCGGCGGCCCAGCGGGCGCCAGCGGACGCGGTGTTCGGCGCGGCCGTGCAGCGGGTCGAAGAAGCAGAGCGGCAGCGCGTCGGACCGGCCGTCCAGCGCGTCACGCCCCGCCGTGACCAGGGCCAGCACGCCGGCGAGGTCGGGAAGTCCGCGCGCGCCGTCGAGCACCTTGCCCGCGGCCTGGTACGCGTCCAGCGCGCGGCCCAGCTCGGGCACCGCCGCCGCGTCGGCCGCCCGCACCGCCTCGCCGAGCGCGAGCACTTCGGTCTCCGCGCGGCGCCGCAGCTCGTCCTCGTCGGCCGCGCGGGCCGCGGCGAACACCGCCTGCGGGAACGCGAACGGCGTGCTCACCCCGGAGCGCGAAGGACGGCGGCGCCGCACCAGCCAGAAACCGCAGCCCGCGCACAGCGCCAGCGCCACGACTCCCACCGTGACCGGCAGCCACGCCTCCGTCCCGCCGTTGTCCCGCTGGTCCTTCTCGGCGTCCTTCAGGCTGTCCACGCCGCCGCGCAGGTCGGCCGTCGCGTCGTCGTAGACCTTCTTGCCGTTGCCCTGAGCGGTCAGGTCGACGGCCTTGGCGACGCGGTCCGCGAGCGACGCGCCCTTCATCGAGTCCAGGAACCCGACCGCGCTCACCGCGTCCCGCGCCTGGTGCCTCCCGTCCGGCCATTCGTAACCGTTCAGCGTGTCGGTGAAGCCGCCCATGGTGATGAGGACCAACTCACGCTGCCCGAGCCGTTCGTGGACGATGTCTGCCAGCATCTGGGGGTCGCCGTCGAAGGCGTCGCCCTTGACCAGCGGGACGAGTGCCACCTTGATCGGCAGTCCCGTGCGGTCGATCCGCGCGGTGAGTTCCTTCTGCCGGTCGGGCGGTACGGCGCCTTCGTACGCGGCGTCCACGTACACCTGTGAGGTGCGCAGCGCGTCCGCGATCCGCTGCCCCGGACTCGTGTCGGCCGCCACTGCCACCGGCGCGTCCGCAGCCACCGGAACGGCAGGAGCGGCGGAAGCCGGTGACGCCGTGAGCAGCGGCGGGAGTACGAGCGCGAGCGCGGCCACCAGCCCCGCCGTCCGTGCGGCAAGCAGCCGCGCGGGGCCACGCGTGCGGTCACTGGACACTGGCGTACTCCCTTGCTTTGACGATCAGCTGAGGTATTCCGTCGCGCGCGGCCGACAGCGCTCCCGCGGCCTCCTCGTACGGGGTCCTCGGGCCCCGGCCCGCCGGGCCCGGCAGGGTCAGCCGCAGTCCTTCTACCCGCTGAGGCTCGCGGCGAGCAGCGGTACGGCAGAACGCGCACACCCGTACGCGTCGGACGCGCTCCGTGCCGAGCAGGAGGTCCTGCCGGGCGTTCCCGGCCCCGTGCAGCGGGTTGACCGCGCAGCAGTGCCGGTATGCCGTCCCCTTGAGCTGCGCCCGGCCGGCCCGCGCCAGCACGATCGCGGCCACCAGGTCGGAGGGCGTGGCGTCGGCGTCGACGCGGCCGTCCGGATCGCGGTCGGTCAACAGTATCGCCGCGTCGAGGCAGTCCCAGACCCGCTCCCGGACAGCGTCGCCGGGCGTCTGTGCGCCGAACTCGGCCGCGAGCCCGTCCAGTTCCTCCTGGGCCTTACGCCGGAGGTACGCGGCGGACGGCGTCGCCGGCGCGTCGAACACGGGAACCTGCGCGCCCGCCGCCTTCGCCAGGGACACCGGCGGCGCTCCCGCCGAGCGGCGTCGGCTCCCGGCCAGGCGCGCGATGCCCAGGCCGCCCGCGGTGAGACCGAAGACCAGCCCAGCCGCCAGCGCACCGATCAGCAGCCCCGGCCGGAAGTCCCCCGCGTACAGGGACGGAAGCGCGTGATCGTCCAGCGGCTCCGCCACTCTGTCCGACCTGCCGGCGCTGTCCGACGGCGGTGTGGACGACTTCGGCGCCTTCTCCAGGAACGTCATCAGCTGATCGAGCCGTTCACCGAGCTGGTGATCGTCACTGCGCCGCTCGTAATCCTCCCTGACCACACTGTCGGGCACCTTGAAGAGGAGGGTGCTCTCGTCCAGCGGCAGGCCGTAGTTGACGAGATCGATCTGTCCCGTCAGCGGGTCGGCGACAACATAGACACCGTCCTTGCCGACCCTGCTGTGCAGCGCCGCCGCGAACACACCTACGTCGCCCGCCGACTCGTCCCGGCTGAGCTGGGGAACGACGGAGACATAGACCGGGCCCGGCGCGAACTTCTTGATGCGCCCTTCCAGTTCCGCCCGGCGCGCGGCGTCGAGCAGTTGCGGGCTCTCCGGGTCGGTGTACAGCGGGTCGTGGCCGAGACCGGCCGCGACCCGGTCGAGCCTGGACGTCATGTCGGCGCGGGTGGGCATCGGTGAATCGCTGTCGACCTTCTGGTCGAAGATCTGCGGTGCGCCGATCAGGACCGTGGCGGCGAGCGCCGCGGCGACGGCCGTCTCGATCAGATTCGGCAGCGGCCGAGGCAGGCCGGCGGACCCGGGCGCCGCTCCCGGCGGGACCCGGCGCCGCCATCTCCGTACGTACGGGCTGATCAGCAGCACCAGCAACGGCGCCCCGAGCAGCACGACCCCGGTCACGAAGGACTGGTTCTCCCGGTCGGTCGCCGAGATGAAGAGCGGGGCGATCTCCTTGCCGCCGTCGCCGTACTTCTTCCGCAGCTCGTCCGCGCGCCGCGCGGCCCGGTCCGGGCCCTGCGCGACGGCGTCCACGAACATCTCGAAGGACCGCAGCGGGCCCGCGTCGTACGGCAGTCCGTAGAGCTGGATGGTCGACGCGTCCTCGGCGGGGACGCTCACACCGAAGGCACGCGCGTCGGCCACTCCCGTCGGGTTGAGCAGAACGTACAGCCCTTCCTTGCCGAGCCTGTCGTGCACGGCGCCGAGCAGCGACTCCCCGGCCAGGCTCTGGTCGGGGAGGACGAGGACGTACGTGGGAACACCCGTGCGCTTGGCGAGCCTGGCGAAGTCCGGTGCGGTGGAACGCGGCACCTCGCGCGGCAGTTGGTCCGTCACATAGACAGGGGTGTCACGCAACAGGTCCGCGAGCCGCGCGGACTGCGGCGCGGCGTCGGACCCGGCTGCGGTGGCGGACCCGGCTGCGGTGGCGGGCGTGACGGCGAGCGAGCTGAACAGCAGGCACAGGAGGACCGTCCCGAAAGACAGCAGGCCCCCGCGCCGCGCCCCCCATGAACCCCGCGGCCACGCCCCGCGCGGACGCACGGCGCGTTGCCGCTCCGCGACGCGCGATCTCACCGTATGGATACGCATGGCCGAATCCCCCTCCGTGCCTTCACCACCGGACTGTACTTCTCCGCCTCACACCGGCTTTCTCGCACCGGCCCCTCAGCGCCGGACCCCACGCACCGGACCGCCGACACCAGACTCCTCGCCCCCGACTCGTGGCACCAGAGACAAACGTACGAGAGCGTCCAGGACAATTGCCCTTCCTCTCACCAGGCGCCCCGCCAACTCCCGTCCGCCCGGCCGTTCCACGTTCCGAGGGCGCTCCGCCGCATTTATGGCGAACATTCCGGGCATTCAGTTCTGTGCGCGGAAAGTCCGCATGAAGTGCGCGGGCCCGCCGGACAACCGGGAAACGGCCGGGCGACCGTACAGGCAGTCGGGAGACCGAGTGACGACGCAGCAATCAGGGGGCCGCCGGTGATCCGTGACGTCACGCCGCACGACCTGTTTCTCGCCAGTGCGGCCGTGCTCATCGGCCTCGTCGCCGGGCTGCTGCTGCGGGTGACGCTGCGGTGGCTCGGGGAGCGGGCCCGCGGTACGCGCTGGGGCGGCGACGACATCATCGTCGCCGCGCTGCGCACCATGGCGCCGTGGGGCGCGCTCGCCGTCGGGTGTTCGGCGGCGGCCGCGTCGCTGCCGCTGACCCGGGCGGTCGGGCGTGACGTCGACCGGACCGTGATCGCCATCCTCATACTGGCCGCCACCTGCGCGGCTGCCCGCGCGATCGCCGAAGTCGTACGGTCCGTGACGCAGTCCAGGGCCGCCGTGGCCGGATCCGCGAGCATCTTCGTCAACATCACGCGCGCCACGGTCCTGGCGCTCGGCATCCTGGCGCTGTTGCAGACGCTCGGCATCTCCGTCGCGCCGCTGATCACCGCACTGGGCGTGGGCGGCCTGGCGATCGCCCTCGCGCTCCAGGACACCCTGGCCAATCTCTTCGCCGGTGTGCACATCCTCGTCTCGAAAACGGTCCAGCCCGGCGACTACATACGCCTCAGCAGCGGCGAAGAAGGCTACGTCGTCGACATCAACTGGCGGAACACCGTGGTCCGTCAGCTCCCCGACAACCTGGTGATAATCCCCAACTCCAGGCTCGCCGGCACGATCATGACCAACTACCACCGCCCGGAACAGCAGTTGGCCGTGCTGATCCAGGTGACCGTGGGGTACGGCAGCGACCTCGACCACGTCGAGCGTGTGACCACGGAGGTCGCGGACCAGGTCATGGCCGAGGTGCCAGGCGGCGTCCCCGACCACGAATCGGCCGTCCGCTTCCATACGTTCACGGAATCCGGCGTCGGCCTCGCGGTCGTCCTGCGGGCGCTGGAGTTCAACCACCAGTATCTGATCCAGCACGAGTTCATCAAACGACTGCACCGGCGCTACCGGGCCGAGGGCATCCAACTCCCCGTCCCGGGCCGCGCGATCATGTACGTCAACGACGCGAACGGCGTCACGGCCTGAACCCCGGTGCCGCCCGGCCCCCGAACGGTCGCCGGCCACCCGTGCCACAAGACCGTCAGCCGAGCGCCGATGCCAGGAGCGCGGTGGTCTCGGCGACCAGAGGGTAGTCCGCCGGCGCGTCCGCGTCCTTCTTGGTGGTGAGGACGGCCAGCACGACCGGCGACCGGTCCGGGGTCCAGACGATGCCCACGTCGTTGTTGGTCCCGTAGGCACCGGAACCGGTCTTCTCCGCGCGGGTCCAGCCGTCCGGAAGTCCGGCGCCGAAGCTCTTCCCGCCGGTCGTGCTGGCCCGGAGCCAGTCGGTCAGACGTTTCGCGTCCTGCCGCGTGAGCGCGTCGCCGATGGTCAGCCGCGCGTACGTTCCGCCGAGTGCGCGCGGGCTGCTGGTGTCCTCCACCCGGCCGGGCTCCGCCGAGTTCAGCTCGGGCTCCCACCGGTCGAGCCGCGTGGTCGTGTCGCCGACGGAGCGGCAGAAACGGGTGACCGTCCCGGGGCCGCCGAGTTCGCGCAGCAGGAGGTTCGCGGCGCCGTTGTCGCTGTGGCTGAGGGCGGCGGCGCAGAGTTCCGCCACGGTCATGCCGTCCGACACGTGCTCTGTGGTGCCGGTGACCGGGGAGTGGTCCACGAGGTCGGCTTCGGTGTAGCGGATACGCCTGGCCAGGAACTCGCCGTTCCTGTCCCGGTCCCGCAGGACGGCGGCGACGGCGAGCGGCTTGAACGTCGAGCAGATCGGGAACCGCTCGTCCGCGCGGTGCACCGCCGTCGCACCGGTGCGCACGTTCCGCGCGAACACGCCGAGCCGGGCGGAGTGCTCACGCTCAAGCCCGCGCAACTGCTCTCGCAGCCGGCCTTGCACCTGGTCCTGCGCCTGGTCCTGCGCCTGGTCCTGCGGCCCACCACTCGAAGAGCCCCCGGCGGCCGTACGACCGCCCGAGGAAACGCAAGCCGCCAGTACGCTCCCGGCGCCCGCCGCGAGCACGGCACGACGGCTCCGACCCGCTCCCGGTGAACCCAAAGCCCAGCCCCCTTCGGCCCCTTCAGCGCCCTTCGGGCACACACCACCGTCAGCCGGACACCGCCGGACACAGTCAGGCGGAGACAGTGGACGGTACCGCAGCGGACGCGGGCACAGACGTGGACACGACCGTCGACGGGGGCTTGCGCCCCGGCGTGCGCGGGCGCTTGTAGCGGCGGGTGAGTGGGCGCTCGACGAGGAAGTACGAGGCCGTGGCCACCGCGAAGGACGCGGCGATGGTCGCGGGCGCGTGCCAGGTGTTCAGTCCCGTCTCCATTCCCAGGCCGGACAGCAGCTTCCCGAGCGGGTAGTGCCAGAGGTAGAGGCCGTAACTGAGATTGCGCCCGACCCAGGCCACCGGGGCCAGGGACAGCGCCCGGGACAGCCGGCCGCGCGGCTGGAGCTCCAGCGCGGCCACGACCGTGGCCGACAGCAGGGCCGTCAGCAGGAAACCGACCGTGTAGAACGGCGCGGACCACGCGCTCGAACCCGTCATCGGCACCTGCCAGACGATCAGCGCGAGCACCGCCATCGCCGGCCAGGCCAGCCGCCCCGACCACCTGCGCAGCGCCGCGAGCCGCAGGTCGTCGGCGTGCAGCCGGGCCACCACGAGCGCAAGCAGCGCGCCGATCAGCAGCTGGTCGGCGCGGGTGTCGGTGCCGTTGTAGATACGGTGTGCCGCCGTCGAGTCCCACAGTACGAAGCGCCACACCATCGGCAGCAGACACAGCACGGCGGCCACGAGCACCACCGTCCGCGCCCCGACTCGTCGCAGGAGCAACAGCAGCAACGGTGGCCACAGCAAGTAGAACTGTTCCTCCACGCCCAGCGACCAGGCGTGACCGAGCACCCCCGTCACATCACCGTAGGCACCCGGCTGCACGGCCCTGGCGATGTTGACCAGGAAGGTGGCGGCCAGCCCTATCGACGCCCAGGCGCCGTCGAAACCGGGCAGTTCCGTCGCGAACGCGAGTACGGCACACACCGCGCACACGATCATCAGCGCGGGCACCAGCCGCAGCCACCGCCGCCAGTAGAACGAACGCATCGCGACGTTCCCCGTACGGGCGAACTCGGCGAGCAGCAGCCGGGTGATCACAAACCCGCTGATGGTGAAGAAGACATCCACGCCGAGGGCGCCGCCGGGCAGCAGCCCCGGTTCGAGGTGGTAGACCATGACGAGCACGACGGCGAGGGTGCGCAGCCCGTCCACACCTTGTACCCGTCCCCCGCCGCGCGGTGCGGACGGGAACGCGCCGCGCGGGACGGCGGACGGGAACCCCCGCCCGACCGCCCCGCGCGAGACCGCCCCGGGTGCGCCCTCGCTCCCGGCGCCCGCGTCACCCGGTCTTTTCGATCCGCTCGCGGTGTCCGCTCTGTGTGCGGTGTCCGCCTCTGCCACCGTAGCTGCCCGGGAACGTTCCATCTTCAGTCCGTGCCCGGTATTCACACACGCAAGCGATCATTAACCCAAACCTCACGAATCACCCGCGCGTCAGGGGCATCAGCGGCGCGCCGCGGCCAGCGCTTCCTCGATGTCGGCTACAGAGGCGGCTCCGGCGGGCGCCTCCATGAACGCCGTTCCGGACGCCTCGCCCTCCGCCCGCCCGGCGAACGGCTCGCCGTACGCCGGCGTACCCGGCTGGAACCGCCATCCCTCCGCGAGCGAACCCGCGTCCACGGTGTCGAAGCCCAGGATGTCCAGCAGCTCCGTCGCCCGCGCCTTGGCCTCGGCGTCGTCCCCCGCGATCGGCAGCGCGGTGCGGTCCGCGGCGCCCGTCGCCCGGGGCAGTTCGGCGAGGTGCTTGAAGAAGATGTTGTTGAACGCCTTGACGACGTGCGCGCCCTCCAGGTGCCCCTGAAGCAGCTCGCTGCTCGTCGTCTCCCCGCTGTCGAGCCGGGGCAGATTCCCGTCACGCTGCGGGTAGTAGTTGTTCGTGTCGAGCACGGTCTTGCCGACCAGAGGCTCGCGCGGGACCTGCTCGTACGCCTTGAGCGGGATCGTCACGACGACCCAGTCGCCTGCGGCGGCGGCCTCCCGCGAGGTGCCTGCCGTGGCGCGCGGGCCGAGTTCCGCGACGAGATCGGCGAGGGTCTCGGGCCCCCGCGAGTTGCTGAGTACGACGTCGAGACCGCGGTCCACCGCGATCCGCGCGAGCGTGCTGCCGATGAGTCCACTGCCGATGAGTCCAAGAGTTGCCATGCTGATCAAAACCGGTAGGCGCCTCGATCTGTTCCGCCGCACCGCCCACCGACACCCGGACGGCCCCGCATCCGTGGGAACCATACGGATGCGGGGCCGTCGACGCCGGACAGGGAGCGCGGGAGGGAAGGGCGCCTACGCCTCCGTGGCCGCTTCCTTCGGACGCGGATCCGTCTCGTCCGACGCGAGCAGCCGCTCCGCCGCCGGCTTGGTACGCGACGGAATCGTCAGAACCACCAGAGCCGCCACCACGGCGACCCCCGCGCCGATCATGAACGTGACACGGAAACCCTCCTCCGTGGGAATCGACACCGGGCCCAGGTCCATCGTCATGTGCGCGAGCACCACACCCATGACCGCGCTGGCCGTCGACGTACCGATGGAACGCGCCAGGCTGTTCAGGCCGTTGGCCGCCGCACCCTCCGTCGCGGGCACCGAGCCCATGATCAGCGCCGGCATCGCCGCGTACGCGAAGCCCACACCCGCGCTGATGACCGCCGCGAAGACGAGGATGCCCCACGTACTGCCCATCAGGCCGAGCCCGACCCCGTACCCGCACGCGATGATGATCGCGCCGATGAGCAGCGAGACCTTCGGGCCGCGCGCGGCCGACACCTTCGCCGCGTACGGCGAGACCGCCATCATCACCAGCCCGGCGGGAGCCATCCACAGGCCCGCCGCGAGCATCGACTGCCCGAGACCGTAGCCGGTGCTCGACGGCAGCTGGAGCAACTGCGGTGCCACCAGGGACATCGCGTACATCGCGAAGCCGATCACGACCGACGCGAGGTTGGTCATCAGGATCGGGCGGCGCGCGCTGGTACGGAGATCCACCAGCGGCGCGGGCCGCTTCAGCTCCCAGATGCCCCAGAGCAGAAGAACCACCACCGCGGTGCCGAACAGGCCGAGCGTCGTCCCGCTCCCCCAGCCCCAGTCACTGCCCTTGGACACCGGCAGCAGCAGACACACCAGTCCGATGGACAGACCGATCGCACCGACGAAGTCGAACGAGCCGCGCGCGACGACCGGCGAACCGGGAACCAGCCGGAAGATCAGTATGCCGACCACGAGCCCGAGCCCCGCGGAGCCCCAGAACAGCACATGCCAGTTGGTGGCCTGCGCCACGGCCGCCGAAAGGGGCAGCCCGAGCGCGCCACCGACACCGAGCGACGAGCTCATGACCGCCATGGCGGAACCGAGCCGTTCGGCCGGCAGCACATCGCGCATGATGCTGATGCCGAGCGGAATCACGCCCATCCCGAAGCCCTGGAGCGTCCGGCCGATCACGACAGGGGTCAGCGAGTCGGCGGGCGCGCACACCAGTGAGCCGATGACCAGCAACGCCGTGCTGATCAGCAGCATCCGCCGCTTGCCGTAGAGGTCACCGAGCCGTCCGACCACCGGGGTGGCCACGGCGGCGCCGAGCAGGGTGGCGGTGATGGCCCAGGACGCGTTGGACGCGCTGGTGTGCAGCAGGCGGGGCAGGTCGGGGATCAGCGGGACGACGAGCGTCTGCATCAGCGAGACCATGATGCCCGCGGCCGCGAGGACGCCGACGATCACGTTGGTACTGCGGGACTCCGTGGGCGCCGTGGACGCCGGCGAGGCCGAAACGGCGCTCATGTTCTCTCCAGTCGGACTGCTATGCGGGCATGCATCATGCACACAGTATGCAGGCTGCATGCATAATGCACCCTACATACAGACAACGGTACGGTGTCGATACGTCCACTACGTCCACGATCCCGGCGCACGACCCGACGCACCGGACCGGCATCCCGGCGCACCGACCCGCAGAAAGAGGCAGGCGTGGAGAAGGACCTGGCGACGGAGCCGACCACGAGGGCGGAGACGGCTGCGGAGCCGACCACGGCAGTGGAGACCGCCGCGCGGGAGACGCCGGGGGCGCATGTGACAAAGGCGGACGTCGCAAGGGCGGACATCACGAGGGCCGGCGCGGCAAAAGCGGAGATCGCCACGATCGAGCGCGAGCTGAGGCTGGTGGGCCGCCATTCCTCCATGGGTTCCTCCTCCAACTGCCCGCCGGGCGACCGCCTGGAGCGCAGCGCCTCGCTGCTTCTCAGCCGTATCGAACTGGAAGGCCCCCTGTCCATCGGCCAATTGGCTGACGCCTTCGGACTGGACGCCTCCACCATCAACCGCCAGACCGCCGCGCTGCTCCGTACGAACCTGGCGGAACGGATCCCGGACCCGGACGGCGGAATGGCCCGCAAGCTGCGCATCACCGACGAGGGCCTGCGCCGCCTGCACGCCAACCGCGCCTGGGCGACCGACGGCCTCGGCACGGTCCTGGCCGACTGGTCACCGGACGAACTGGCCACGCTGGCCCATGCGTTGCTGCGCTTCAACACCACGATCGAGGAGAAGGAGGGCCGCCCCTGGCCCCGCCGGGCCGAGGACGCCTCGTAATACCCCATACGTCTCCCAACCTCACCGGGACATCGCCCCGGCGCCGCTACCTCCTGCGGTCCTGGGCCAGCCCTTTGTGGCGGAGCCGGTGAAGCGCGCCGATGGCCCGGAGCTGCCGCTGCTCGTACGCGGTCCCCTGCCGTACGGACGCCCAACGACTCGCCCACATAAGCCCGGTGGGCCGCGACAGGTGAACCAGCGGCCCGGCGAAGTCATCCACGACGCCGACCATGTCGTACGTACGGTCGTAGACGACCATCCCCACACGCAGCCCACCGGGACCGGGCTTCGACCTCACAGCCGCTCCTGCCGGCTCAGCCGATTCCGCTCGGCCAGCCGCGCGCTCAGCACCTCGGCGGCGGACAACGGCTTCGGCTCCGCGCCCGGACCCGAGTCCGGACACTTCTCACCCCCGCACTCACACGGCGGCCACCGCAGCGCCGACCCCGGCACCAGGTCAGCGCCGTCAGCGCCCGGATCGCCCTTCGGGACGATGAGCACACCGTCCTTCCCGAACCGCTCCGTCAGCCGCGCCAACGACCACCGCGCCTCGCTCCTCGTCATCCCGCCAACCCTTTCAGTCCACGAAGCACCCGTCGCATCAGCTCTTCCGTGACCGGCGCGTAGCGGCCGACCCCACGGTGGTCGGACGGTATGCGGAGGAAGCCCCAGCCGTGGACCGTGTCCTCAAACCCACCCACGGGATCCGTCACGTCTTCACCACCCAGACCATTCGCTCGCACGTCGCACTCTCCGTCACCGGTCGCTGACTTTTCGCATCCAGCATTGCCCTATCGCCGTTAATCTCGACAGGGCTGAGCGTCAACAACGACCGTGCAGGACAAAGGAGTCATGCCATGGCCAAGAATGAGAATCCGAACGCGTTCCGCCAGCCGAGGTTCGGGTGGGACTTTTTCGGGTCCGAGCTGAAGCGCCGCCGCGAAGTTGTCGGCCTCACCCAGCAGGAACTGGGCGACCGAGTGTTCTGTTCAGGTGCGTATATCGGACAGTTCGAAACGGCAATCCGCAAACCGCAGTACGACCTGGCGAAGCGCATGGATGCCGAACTGAAGACGGACGGCCTCTTCGGCCGCATGTGCGACGACCTCATCAACAGCTCACCGCATCCGGCATACTTCACTCACGCCGCCTACCTCGAAAGTCTGGCCACCAGCATCGGCGAGTACGCACCTACTCGTATGCCCGGCCTACTACAGACCGAGAGCTACGCACGAGCTTTGATGCGCCCCTCGGCGACACTCAACCGCCACCGCAACGTTGACGCTCTGGTCCGCGAGAGGATGGAGCGAGCAGCCTTGCTCGATGACCCAACAAAGCCCGTGTTTTGGGCGGTGCTCCATGAATCGGTGCTCCGCATCCCCGTCGGGGGGCCTGCCGTCATGGCCGTCCAGCTCACGCACATTGCTGGACTGATCCGTCGAGAGCGAATCATCGTACAGATCTTGCCCTTTTCAGCGGGAGCTTGGGCGGCCAGCTCCGGCATGTTCAACCTGATGACTTTCGACGACGCACCTCCGGTCGTCTATTTCGAAAGCCAGCACGCGGGGCAGCTGTTGGACGAACCGGCGCTGGTTCGCAAGTACCAGCGCGAGTACGATTTACTGCGGGCCGCGGCGCTGTCGCCTGAGGCGTCCCTCTCCCTGATCGAATCGGTGTCGGAGGACTACACACATGAGCGTTGAGCAGGACCCGCGCACCATCCACTGGCGCAAGTCGTCCTACAGCAACGACGAGGGGGGCAGTTGCCTCGAAGTCTCGGACGACTTCGCTGGGGTCGTCCCTGTTCGCGACAGCAAGGTCCCCACCGGTCCCGTCCTCATGCTCACCCCCGGCGCGTGGGCCGACTTCGTCAGCTTCGCAACGAACCGGTGAAGAGACTGACACCCCCGCAGTCGTAAATCGCGTCCGCGTTCGCGACGTAATCGACACGCGGCTCGCAGCCCGGCCAGACCGCGCATACGTCCCGGATCAGGCAACAGCGTTTCTGTTTGTTGTAGTTCGAATTCTCCTCCCGGCGTGTACGAAGATGGCGCGAAATCGGGCAACATATTGGACGATCCGGCGGTCGTTCCCGTGCGATTACTCCTACGATCGCCTCAGGGCCGCCCCGCTGCCTCCGGGACGATCTGCAGACCTTAGCCTCGGCGTTTCGCCTGGCCTCAGGCCAGGCGAAACGCCGAGGTCAGCCGAGGATGGGGTCGGGCTGCACCTGCTGGCCAGTGACTGCATCGACGCGAACTGAACCGTTCCGGGTTTGATCGAGACTCTTGGTTTGACTCTGTCGGTGATCTTGGATGGGAGAGATCAACACGATCTCCAAGCCACGGTGTCAGTCCGCCAGTCGGAAGTGCACGACGGTGACGTCGTCGGCCGGAGCGATGCCGGGGTAGTGGTAGCGCAGCCTCTCGTGCAGCTCCGCCACGTCCTGGAAGCCGTCGGCCCGCGCGTCCTCCTCGGTCAGGTCGGCCACTCGCTTCGGTGTGAGCAGCGTGACGACGCCGGGCAGTTCCGCCTCCTTGTCCAGCTCAAACACCAGGCGCACCGCGCCCGTTGTCACCGTTTCCCGGAGCCGCACCGTGGTCGTCTTCGTTCCCGCGCGCACCGCGTCGAGGTAGTCGCGATGGAATCGCAGGGCCTGAGCAGGCGCAGGCCGGCTCGCTCCCGTCCGCTGCCGGGTCATCCCACGTACCCCTGGTCCGCGAGGACTTCACGGATCACATGACGCGAGTTGGCCGCCAGCACAGGGTTCGTCTCCCAGTAGTAAGGGAGTTGGATGAGCGCAACGCCAAGCGCCCAGCCGCGTCCACGCGCCCACATCGCGTCGTCGGCCTCCAGAGCGTCGCGGAATACGCCACGCGCCTCGGCGGGCAGCAGATTCCACGCCACCATCAGGTCTGCGGTGGGGTCGCCCACACCCGCACATCCGAAGTCGATGACGGCGCTCAACCGACCGCCTCTGACCAGCACGTTCCCGGGAGAGAGGTCGCCGTGGAGCCACGCGGTGGGCCCGGACCGCTCAGGGATCTTCAGCGCCTCCTCCCACACCGCCGTGACCGCGTCGGTGTCGATCAGCCCGTGCAGTTGCGCGATCGCGGCGCGGGCCCCGGCGTCCAGTGTCGCCAGTGGCGCGCCTCGACGGGTCCACGGACCTTCGGCGGGATCGATGCGGCGCAGCGCGGTGATGAAATCCGCCAGCTCCGTTGCGAGCAGGGCCGGTTGGGCCAGACGGCCCACGACGGGGTTGTCGCCGTCCAGCCAGCGGCAGACGGTCCAGCTCCACGGATAGTCGGCAGTCGGCGTCCCCTTCCCCAGCGGTACGGGAACGGCGACCGGAAGCCGCGAGGCGAGCCACGGCTGCCAGCGCTGCTCGGGCTCCACGTCTCCGGCGGCACCCGCCGTACGCGGAAGGCGTACGGCCATGTCCTCGCCGAGGCGATACATGGCGTTGTCCGTACCGGACGAGGCGACGGCTTCGACGCGCAGGTCCGCCCACTGCGGGAACTGCGCCGCGATCAGACCGCGTACGAGCGAGTCGTCGATGTCCGCCTCATCGGCGTGCATCTTGGCAGCGCACATGGGTCACCTTCTGGGAGGGTCGAGGCCGCCCTGCGGGCGGGCGCCGCTCATCCCACCGTGCCACGCGTCGCCTGTCGACCCATTTTCCGCGGGCCGCTGAGCCGTCCCGGTGTGGTCCGTAGGGTGGGAGCCGTGGGTGAGAAACGTCGGGTCCGCCGCCTCGTAGTCGGCGACGCGACCTGGTTATGGGCGGTACGCCACAGGTGCGGTCGGCGCGACGGGCGCTTCGGGTGCCGCGAGACGCTTTCTCTCCACCGTGAGGAAGCGGGCACGACACTGCGCCTCGTCTTCAGCGCGGGTCCTGGCCGCTTCGTCCCTGAATACACGGGCCACACGGGCTCCGTCAGCAACGGCACCGACCACCTCAACCTCAACGAACCAGGCGTCGTCCGCCGGCTTCTCGACCTGGCCGTCGCACACGACGCGGTGCCGGGTTCACCCGGCACGAAAGAGATCGACGCGTGGCCCCTCTTCGACGCGGTCGTCGGCCCCGACCGCCCCCTCGGGTGACGTCTACCGTGCTTCCGCCCGCGCGCGGTCGCGACGTCACCGCCTCAGCGTCGTACCTCCGCCGCGAACGGGACCGATGCCGCCGGTTCCGTGGAGGCGGCCGGGTGGGTCCACAGGCCCTGGCGGGCCAGCAGGGGCAGTACGCCCTCGCCGAACCAGTACGCCTCTTCCACATGTGGGTGCCCGGACATGATGAACTCCTCGATGCCCAACTCTGCGTATTCCGCGATGCGTTCCGCCACCTCCGCGTGGCTGCCCACCAGGGCCGTCCCGGCGCCACCGCGTACCAGGCCGATCCCCGCCCACAGGTTCGGCGAGACCTCCAGGCCGTCGCTGCTTCCGCCGTGCAGGGCCAGCATCCGGCGCTGGCCCTCCGACTCGCTCCGTGCCAGGCCCGCCTGTACGTCCCTGATCGCGTCCTCGGAGAACCCTTCCAGCAGCCGCCGCGCCTCGGCCCATGCCTGGTCGGAGGTGTCGCGGGCGATCACGTGCAGCCGGATGCCGAACCGTACGGTCCGGCCCGCCTTCTCCGCGAGGGTCCGGATCCACGCGATCTTCTCCGCGACCTGCGCGGGCGGCTCGCCCCACGTCAGGTAGACATCGCTGTGCCGCGCCGCGACCTCACCGGCCGCCGGAGAGGAACCGCCGAAGTACACCGGCGGTACGGGGTCCGGTACCCGCGCCAGCTTGGCGTTCTCCACGCGCAGATGCTCGCCGTCGAGCGTCACCGACTCGCCGCGCCACAGCGCCCGTACGATCGCCAGGAACTCACCGGTGCGCGCGTACCGGCCCTCCTTGTCGAGGAAGTCCCCGTACGCGCGCTGCTCGTGGCTTTCGCCGCCGGTGACCACGTTGAGCAACAGACGCCCGGGGGCGTGCCGCTGGAAGGTCGCCGCCATCTGCGCCGCGAGCGTCGGGGCGACGAAGCCGGGGCGGAACGCGACCAGGAACTTCAGCCGTTCCGTCTCACGCGCCAGCATCGCCGTCGTGAGCCACGCGTCCTCGCACCAGGCGCCGGTGGGTGTCAACGCGCCGACGAAGCCGAGCTGTTCGGCCGCCCGGCCGATCTGGGTGAGGTAGCCGAGCGACGCGGGGCGCTGCCCGCCCGCCGCGCCCGCGGGCAGGCCGTGGCCGCCGCCGACGACATGGCGGCTGTCGCCGTAGGTGGGCAGGAACCAGTGGAACGTGAGGCTCACGGAACTCTCCAGGAAGGGGTGTAAGGCAGCAGGTGTCAGAGCAGGCCGTGCCGTGGCGGTCGCGTGCCCGACAGGACGTAGCGGCCGATGTGCTGCACCTTCCAGCGCACCGGATCGTGCAGCGTGTGCGTACGCGCGTCACGCCAGAAGCGGTTGAGGTTCAGGCTGTCCAGCGCCGCGCGCGTACCGGCCACTTCGAACAGCGCGCTGCTCGTGTCCACCGCCGCCGTGGCCGCCGAGACCTTCGCCGCCGCCACCGCGATGGACGCCTCCGCCGCGGTGTCGTCGGTCAGTGAGGCCCTGGCCGCGTCCACCGCGTCCGCCGCCGCGGCGAGCAGCGCGTCGGCGGCCCGTACCCGCACCCCCAGCTCCCCGAACCGCTGGACGAGCAGCGGATCCTCGGCAGCGGTCTCGTATCCGCTCTCGAACCACGGGCGGCTCTTCGTGCGGACGAACTCCGCGGCCTCCGCGAGCGCGGCGGACGCGATGCCCGCGTCGATCGCCGCGTGCAGCAACTGCGCCACCGCCCCGTGCAGCTGAGGCCCCTCGAAGGTGAGGTGATGCGGTACGACCCGGTCGGCCGGCACCACGACCTCCGCCAGCCGGACCGTCCCGCTCGCGGTGGTGCGCTGCCCCATGCCGTCCCAGTCGTCCACGACGCTCACGCCCGGCGCGTCCCGGGGTACGTACGCGACGTGCAGCGCGCCTTCCCCCGCATCGCCGGGAATGCGCGCGAGCACCGGGATCCAGTCGGCGAACAGCGCGCCGGTGGAGTAGTGCTTCTCGCCGCTGAGGACGTACGAGCCTTCCGCACCAGGGAGTTCGGGGTCCTGCGGGACCAACCGGGTGCGGATGTCCTGCACATGTTTCGTTCCGCGCTCCGACTGGGCGTTGCCGAACCGCCGCCCCGCCAGCACCTCCGCGAAGAAGAACTTCTGCTGGGCGGCGGTGCCTTGGCGCCGCAGGACGTTCACGTACACGAAGTGGCTCTGCGGGATCTGCGCGAGGCTCGGGTCGCCGGACGCCAGCAGCCGGAAGACCTCGGCGAGCGTACGGGCGGTGACGTCGGCGCCGCCGTGTTCGCGGGGCACGGTGATGGCGAGCAGCCCGGCGTCCGAGAGCCGGTCCAGTTCGGCGCGCGGCAGCACGCGCCCCGCGTCCCGCTCCGCCGCGCCGGTCCGGAACTCACCGGCCAGTTCGGCGGCGACGGCGAGTGCTTCGGCGTCGTCGGCGATCACGTGCGCGGCGGCACGGCCGGCGGAAGAGGGAGCGGTCACGGTGGAGCCTCCGGAGAAAGGACGGACGGACAGGGATCAGGCGGCGACAGCGGAAGCGGCGACACCGGGCCGGAGCGGCCGCCGAAGCGCCGCCGAGAACTGGTCGACCACCGTGTCCAGCGCCCCCTGCGCCTCCGGTTCCACACTCACCCCGCCGTCGTCCCGCGCGGTGATGTGCCGGTCGAGGACGAACCACCCCTGCACGATGTGCGCCGCGCCCATGGACGAGAGCACCGGCCGCAGCGCGTAGTCGATGGCCAGCACATGCGCGGTGGAGCCGCCGGTCGCCAGCGGCAGCACGGTCTTGCCCGCCAGCGCGTACTGCGGCAGCAGATCCAGCAGGGACTTCAGCAGCCCCGAGTACGCGGCCTTGTAGATCGGGGTGCCGACGACGACCCCGTCGGCCTCCTCGAACAGCCGCCGGGCGGAGACGATCGCGGGGTGCCCGAAATCAGCTCCGAGCAGGGCTTCGGCGGGCAGCGTACGTACGTCCAGGGGCACCACCCGGTGCCCCTGCTCGGTGAGCCGGGCGTCCAGATGGCGGAGCAGCCGGGCGGTGCGGGAGGTGGGAGAGGGACTTCCGGATACGGACAGGATCGTGGCCATGCGCGATCACCTCAGGGCGCGATACGGACAGCGGGCAGTACGAACGGCGCCCGGCGTCCGGAGAACACGCGATACCGATCACTCACTCACGCGGCGACACGGAACTGTCACTCACACGGCGATACGGATCTCTCGCTCATTCACCGGCCACGGGCGGACCGGAGAGGTGAGGGCGGGGGCAGCACCGGCGCATCACCGGTACTCATCGAGACATCGCCCGATCGTCCCGCTCGCTCCCTCTCAGTCGCGACTTCTCAGTCCGTGCGGCGACAGAGGGCGCTGGAGACGCGTACGAGGTCGACATGACGGCGCCTGGTCAGCTCCCGTGTGTCCCGGGCATCCGCCATCCGTACCGTCACCGCCTCTCGCTCTTCGACAGGCCCCTGTCAGACCCTGCCTCATGAGCGTACGTGCCGTGCCCCGGTCCGGTCGATGGCGGTCGAATCGGGATCCGCGAGATGGCGATAGGGTTTACCTTTCATCGTGACAGGATGAGGGCGTCATCATGCGGACAGAACAGCTCGAATACATCGAGGCGGTGACCCGTCTGGGCTCCCTGCGCCGCGCGGCGGAGTCCCTGCACATCTCGCAACCCGCCCTGAGCGAGACCGTCCGGAACCTGGAACGGGAACTGGGCGTCGACATCCTGGACCGCAAACGCTCCGGCGCCAAGATCAGCAGCGCGGGGCGCGAGCTGCTGCCGCACATCGTCGGCGTACTGGACGCGGTGGACGCGCTCCGCCGCGCCGCCGACGACCGGCACCGCACCAGCCGCATGATCCGCCTGGGTACGGTCAACGCGGCGACGGTCCCGCTGCTGGTCCCCACCATCCAGGCGTTCCGCGCGGTGTACCCGGAGACCCAGATCGAGGTGACCGGCGCCCAGCAGGCGGAGATCCACCGGGCTCTGCTGGAAGGCGGTCTGGACCTGGGCCTCGTCAACTACCTTCAGGGCGACGACAAACCGCCGGGCCTGGCCACCACGGAGCTGCTGCGCGGCCGGCCGGTCGTCTGCATGCGCTCCGACAGCCCGCTGGCGGGACTGAGTTCGGTGTCGGTGACGGACCTGCTCGGGCAACCGCTCATCGTGATGCGGGCCGGTTACGTGATGCACCGCTATGTGCACCGGCTGCTGGAGGGGCGCAGCCCGACGTTCTCGTACTCCACGGACGGCGCGGAGATGGGCAAGCTGATGGTGGCGGAGGGCCTGGGGGCCACGGTGCTGCCGGACTTCAGCGTCACGGGCGACCCGCTGGAGCGGACGGGCCTGATCACGTACCGCCCGCTGGCGGCCGCCGACACGTACGTACAACTCGTGCTCCAGCGGCCCCCGTCGGACTCGCTTCCGGCGGCGGCACGCGCCCTGCACGACATGTTCGTACAGAGCGCGGAGACCTACGTACGCGACACGGCCGCTGCGGCGAGCGGGGCAAGTGACCGTACAGCGGGCCGGGTTGCGGACCCGATGAGGATGCCCCCGGCCTCGTAGGCCGGTACCTGGTGGGCCAGGGCCTCGTAAGTCAGGGGCACCGCGTCGATCCGCGCGGACCGGTTCAGGCCCGTTGCAGCGCCACGACAGCGTTGTGTCCGCCGAAGCCGAACGAGTGGCTGACCGCTCGGTCGATCCGCCGGTGGAGCGGCTGTTTGGTGACGCAGTTGATGTCGAACTCCGCTGCGGGAGCTTCCAGGTTGGCGATGGGCGGTACGACTCCGTGCTGGAGCGTGAGGACGGTCAGACCGGCCTCGATCGCGCCCGCCGCCCCCATGCAGTGGCCCAGCACGCCCTTCGGGGCCGTGACCGGGGGCCGGTGCGGGTATGCCCGGCTGATCAGCGCGGCCTCGGTGGCATCGTTGAGGGGTGTCGACGTGCCGTGGGCGTTGACGTGGTCCACGTCGGAGGCTTCCCATCCCGCGTTCAACAGCGCTGCTTCCACCGCGCGTTGGGCGACGGCGCCCGAGGGGTGCGGGCTGGTGGGGTGGTGGGCGTCGGTGGTCGCGCCGGCACCCGCGAGGATCGCGCGCGGGACGGCGCCGCGCGCCCGCGCGTCGCCGTCCCGCTCAAGCACCATGATCGCGGCGCCCTCGCCCATGACGAGACCGGCGCGATCGGCCGCGAACGGCCGGCACAGCCGCGCCGGATCGTCCCCGGGTCCCGCCAGGGCCCCGGCGCCCGAGCGGGCGAAGCCGGTCATGGCGACCGGGAAGACGATCGACTCCGTCGCGCCCGCCACCGCGATGTCGCACTGCCCGGTGGCCAGCAGGTCACGCGCCACGGACAGCGCCGTGACGCCCGACGAACACGCCGTGCACGGCGCCATGCTGGGACCGGTGGCCCGCATCTTGATGGCGATCTCCGCCGCCGGCATGTTCGGGATCGTGAGCAGGATGCCGGACGGTGAGGTCGCCTCGGGACCGCGCTGTTCGAGCGCCATCGTCTGCTCGGTCAGGCTCGCCGAACCCCCGCTGCTGGTGCCGACGACGACGGCCACGCGTGTGCCGTCCCAGGTGGCGGGGTCGAGTCCGGCGTCCGCGACCGCCTCGCGGGCGGCCAGGAGCGCGAACTTGACGTACCGGCCCATCCGGAACGCCGTGCGTCCGCCGATGGCGGTATCGAGGTCGATACCGCCGACCGTACAGGCGAAGTCGATCTGACAGCCTGCCAGTTCGGGGACGCGACGAGCGGGCGACGCACCGGCGCACACCCCTTGCCAGGTGGAACCGGTGTCGTTGCCGACCGGTGTGATCATGCCCAGACCGGTGACCGCGATGGTGGGCCCGGTCATTGGGGAACGCCCACCGCGGACTCGGTGAGGAACATGCTGATCTCGGCGAGGGTGGCGCCCTTGAGGAGATTTTCGGCGTCCGTGTCGATTCCCAGGGTCTCCTTGATGATGACGGCGAATTCGGCGACGGCGAGGGAATCCATTTCCAGGCTGTCCATCGTGGCTTCGGGAAAGATCTCGACCGCGGGCACCTTGAAGGTCTCAGTGAGCACCTCGGTGATCTTCGGGTGGATGTAGGTCATCGCATGTCCTTTCAGGGAATTCATTCGGTAGGGGATCTCGGGCCGACGGAGTGCCAGGCGGCGTCCGCGTCGTCGTAGGCGCCGGCGTAGTCAGCGCCGGCGATCGGCCAGTCGGCAAGCAGCTCCTCAGGCAGGGCGAAGGCCGCGATGAGCGTGGCGGCGTGGGGAGCCAGCTCGGCGATGAGCTGTTCGACGGTCTCGGACAGCTCGTCCAGCTGGCGGGCGGCCAGCAGACCGGCGGCCAGCAGATCGCCGCTGTTGCGCTCGATCCAGCGCAGCGCGAACAGCTGCTGGAGGGAGCGCGGCAGCGTGTGCGGGTGGGCGGCGGACGGCGGAGTGCCGGTATCGGCGGATGCCGGTGCCTCGGTATCGGTCAGGTCCACCGCCGAAGCGTCGACAGTCGCCAGGTCCACCGCCGTCGCATCGGCGCCCGCCTGGGCCACCGCCGTCGCGAACGCTTCGGCCGCCCTGCGGTACGCGTGTGCCTCGACGGCCCGCAGCGCGGCGCCCGAGGCAGCGTTCCAGCGCGCGAGCGGGTCGCCGTGCGGCGCCCGGCTCATCCTGCTGCGGGCACGGGTCAGCCACAACGTCTCGACGGCCGCGAGGAGTTCGCCCAGGAAACGCGGGTCGGACAGCTCACCGGGCTCCGGCACACCGGTGGGAGCGGGCGCGGGAACGGCAGCGGTCGTGAACAGCATCTCGGCCGCCGCCTTGGCGTAGATGGCGACATTGTCGCCCTCTGCCGTGATGACCCCCTCGATGCCGGCGACCAGTTCGCCGATGCCGTTGTTCTCCAGCAGCCCCTGCGCCCCGCAGCGCTCCCTGCACTCCACGATGATGTCCCGGGCCTGCCAGGTGACCCAGCCCTTCGTGACCGCGACCAGCCGCTCCGCCTCGTCCTTCGTACGCTCGGTGCGGGACTCCCACGCGTCGAGCGCCGTACGGTGCAGCACGCTCATGTGGAAGACCGTGGCCAGCGCGGCGATCAGCGGGCCGTGGTGGCTGCGGTGCGCGAACACCGGCACCCGTTGGGCCCCGCGCGATCCCGCGATCAGCCGGTGACCGCCGTAGCGCACCGCGAGCGCGAGGGTGACGCGTGCGGAGCCGACCGCGCAGGCGCTCATCGAGAGCTTGCCCGCCGTGACCCGCCCGATCGAGGCGAGGAAGCGCCGCCTGCGGTTGCTCTGCCCGCTGCTGAACACCCCGTCGTCGCCGATCCGCCCCTGTTCTCCGGCGAGCAGCGCGCCGCGTGGCACGAACACGCCGTGGAACGAGGTCAGGCAGTGGTCCACCGGGCTGCCCATCCGCGCGGGCAGCCTGCGCACCCGTACACCGGGCAGCGCGGCTACGGCGTCGGTCGGCGGCGTCAGGCCGGTCGGCGGGTCGACGGCGTCGGTCGGCGGCTCCGGGCCGGTCATCGGCACCGGGCCCGTCAGCGGCGCCGGGCCCGTCAGCGGCGCCGGGCCCGTCAGCGGCACCGGGCCCGTCAGCGGCGTCAGGAAGAGGAAAACGCCGTGGTCGGCGCCGTCTATCAGCAGCCTGGCCGCGACGACCCCGGTTTTCGGGCCGCCCGCCGGGCTGGTGTTGGGCATGAACTTCTGCGCCCCCGCGTGCGGCGTGTCCAGGACGAAGCCGTCGCGCTCGCGGTCGTACGTCGCTGTCGTCTCGACCGCGACGGCGTCGTTGCCGTGCGCCACCTCCGTACAGAGGAAGGTGCCGATGCGGCGCAGCGCGAGAAAGTCCGACAGGTCTCGGCCCTCGTCGTCGGGAGTGCCCTCGTCGCCGCTGTCCTCCGCATGGTCGAGCAGGCTGCCGAGAAACAGGTTGTAATGGATCCCGGCCACCGTGGTGAAGGACGGATCGACGGGCCCCAGCCATTCGTGCAGCGCGACGAGCCGACGCGGATCGGCGGCCAGAGCCATCGGCTCCGCGAGCGAGTCATTGACGGTACGGAGCCGGTCGTACGCGAGCGAGAGCCGTTCCGCGGCCGAGGCGCCCGGTCTACGGCGGAACGGTTCTGCGGCGGCGAGCTGACGCCATGGCCCGTGCTCGTGTTCGAAATTGTTGCCGAACAGTACGCGCGTCAGCCCGTCCATCGTGAACACCCGGGCGCCGCCATCGATCATTAGGGTCACGCGAGAAGAACGATCGGAGGTAACCGAAGAAACGACCCTGCCACCCCCAAATTCACCGGACATATGTTCGTTCAAACACCCTGTCTGCCCACGTCGGTCAGGCGCGTCGGAATGCCAGCACCACGTTGTGCCCGCCGAAGCCGAAAGAGTGGCTGACGGCCCTCTCCACCTGCTGTCGCCGGGGCGTTTTCGTCACGCAGTCGAGATCGAACTCAACAGCGGGCGCGTCGAGGTTCGCGATCGGCGGGACGACTCCGTGCTCCAGCGTGAGCACGCAGGCCACCGCCTCGATCGCCCCGGCCGCCGCGAGTGTGTGGCCCACCACGCCCTTGGGCGCGGTGACTGACGGCCGGTGCGGAAATACCCGGCTGATCAGCATGCCCTCCATCGCGTCGTTGAGCGGGGTGGACGTGCCGTGCGCGTTCACATGGTCGACATCCGCCGCGCTCCAGCCCGCCTCCCGCAGCGCCGCCTCCACCGCGGCCTGCGCGCCACGCCCCTGCGGCTCGGGGGCCGTCGGGTGGTACGCGTCCGTGCTGGAGCCCGTCCCGGCCAGCAGCGCGCGCGGTACGCGCCCCCTGGCCCGCGCATCGGCCTCCCGCTCCAGGACGACCATGGCGGCGCCCTCACCGATGACGAACCCGTCCCGGTCCTGCGCGAACGGCCGCGAGGCCGCGCCCGGGTCACCCGTACGCCTGGACAGCGCGCCCATCCGCGCGAAGGCCGTCACGACGAGCGGTGTCAGCACGGACTCGGCGCCGCCCGCCACCACGATGTCGCACTGCCCCGTGACCAGCAGGTCCCGGGCGACGGCGATGGCGGTGGCCCCGGAGGCGCAGGCGGTCGCCGGCGCGAGGCTGGGCCCCTGGGCCTTGAGTGCGATCGCGACCTCTCCTCCGGCCGCGTTCGGGATCATCATCGGCACGAGCAGCGGGGAGACCGCGCCGGGCCCCTGCGCCTCCAGCTTCAGCGCGTTGTCGGTCAGTACGGAGACCCCGCCCACACCCACACCGAGCACCACGCCCACCCGCCGGCCGTCCCAGGTCGCGGGGTCGAGACCGGCGTCGGCCACGGCCTGCCTGGCGGCGATGAGCCCCAGCTTCACGAACCGCGCCATCCGCCACACGGACCGTCCGCCGACGGCCTCGTCCACGTCCAGTCCGTCGATCGCGCAGGCGAAGTCCACCGGCATGCCCGCCAGTTCGGCCGACCGCCTGGCGAAGGAACGGCCCGCGCACAGCCCGTCCCAGAACGACGTCTCGTCGGCCCCGGCGGGGCTGACCACTCCCACCCCGCTCACCGCGACCGTCTCAGCCGTCTCCGTCATGATCCGTTCCTTCCGTCCTGGGCCGCAGCCCGAGCATCGTGAGAGAGGTCCGGCGCGCTGCCGCCCTCGGAGAGATCGGGCTCGCTGCCGTCGTGAAGGACGTCGGGCTCGCTGCCGTCGTGGGGGAGGCCCGGCCCGCCGCCCTGGTCGACCGCCGCGCCTGTTGCCGCCTCTGGTGGTGCTTCCGGCGGGACGGTTGCCGTTTCCGGCGGGGCGGGCCAACTCAGCGCCGCCGAGCCCCAGGTGAGGCCGCCGCCGAAGGCGGTGAGCAGCACCCGGTCGCCCGCACGGAAGCGGCCCTGTGCCGCCGCGTCCGCGAGGGCCAGGGGGATGGAGGCCGCGCCCGTGTTGGCCACCCGGTCCAGGTGGATCACGCAGCGCTCCGCGCCGATGCCCACCCGGCCCGCCACCGCGCGGAGGATGCGCGCGTTGGCCTGGTGCGGTACGAAGTGGTCCACCTGACCGGCGTCCCAGCCCAGCTTGTCCAGCAGGGCGCGGCAGGAGGCGGTCATGCGGACGACGGCCTCCTGATAGACCGCACGGCCCCGCATCCGGAAGTACTCGTCACCCTCGGCGGGCGGTCGGCCGGTGGACCTGGAGCGGGCGCCGCCGCCCGGCACGGTGATCAGCTCATGTCCGGCGCCGTCGCTGCCCAGGTCGAAACCCAGCAGCTCACCGGGGTCACCGGCGCGGCCGGCCGCGATCAGTGCGGCGCCCGCGCCGTCCCCGAACACCACACCGGACGAACGGTCCTGGGGATCGAGCCAGGTCGAGTAGACGTCGGCGCCGACGAGCAGCACGCGGTCGAACAGGCCCGAGAGAACGAGGCCTTGGCAGACGGCGAGGCCGTACACGAAGCCGCTGCACACCGCCGCGATGTCGAGCGCGGGCACCGTACCCAGCCCGAGGCGCGTGGCCAGGGCCGGTGCCGTGGCGGGGCAGAGGCAGTCCGGGGTGGACGTGGCCAGCACCACGGCATCCACCCCGGACACACCACGAGCCCCGGGCACACCACCCGACGCGGGCACACCACCGGCGACGGACCCACCAACTGCACCTGCCGCACCGGTGGTCCCAGACGCACCACCAACCGCGGCCGCACCAGATGCACCTGCCGCACCGGACACGACGGCGGCACCAGCGGCACCAGCGGCAACCGGCGCACCGCATACGCCTCGTGCATCGTGTGCACCTCGCGCATCGCGTGGCTCCGGCACACCCGCCGCATCAGACACACCGCCCGACACATCAGGCGCACCGGCCGCCCCGAACACCGCGGAGACCCCGGCCGCCGACGCGCGCCGGTCGTTCCCGACCAGCTGCCTCGCGGCCTCGTACGCGAGGTCGCCCGTCGAGAGTCCGGGGCCGGCCCGGTGACGGCTGCCGATGCCCGTACGGCTGCGTACCCAGGCGTCGTCCACACCCCAGGTGCCGGGCAGCGCCTCGTTCGGAACGGGCTCTCCGGGGACCCAGCCGGAGACGGCTTCCAGCACCGCCGTCCGTACGCCCCGTACGTCCTGTACGCCGTCCCGCGCACCCCGCACGTCCCGTGCGTCTCCGCTCGCCACCCGCGCCCTCGATCCGGTATCGATCACATCGACCGGATGGCAAACGCCCTACCCCATAAGCAGGTTACTGAGCCATATGGGGCACAGATGTCGGAACACCCCTACCTGCGCCCGCGATCGCGTTCGTGGACGACAACAGCGGCGACGCCGACGGCGACAACAACGCCGACGGCAACCGGACCCGCGCGGCCGACGTACCGGGGCCGGACAGGGTGGGCGGCACCCAGCGCGTGATGCCCGCGCGGTCCTCGACCAGATCCGATTCCCGGTAGCGGCGGCATCCCTGATGCCACGTCAGAATCCCCGCGAGCCAGTTCTCCAGCTCCTTCACATACCCGTCGAGCACTTTGCGCACCTCGTCATCCAGCCCGAAGTCGTCGTACAGCACCGGCAGTTCGTTGGCCGCGACGTGCTGGAACTGGCGCATGCGCGACTTCATCAGGTCGTCGATGATCGCGACGCCCGTCTTGTAGTCGCAGTTGAAGAAGTTCTGCACGACGAGCACACCGTTGTGCACCTCGCCCTCGAACTCGATCTCCTTCTGGTACGAGAAGAGGTCGTTCATCAGGCAGGCGTAGTCCTGCGCCGCGTTCTCCAGGGACTTCATCGGTCCGCTGCGGTAGATCTCCGGCGGCACGGTGGTGCCGTGGCCGATCCTCGACAGGCTCATCGTCATGTCGGAGCCGAAGGTCTGGCGGCGCATCTCCATGTAGTCGACGGGGTCCGGGATGCGGTTCTGCGCCTGGTTGGCCAGCTCCCACAGCCAGCTCGCGGTCATGTCCTCGACCGACGTGCGGAAGGCGCGGCGGCCGTCCATGTCCATCGGCGCGGCCGTACGGACCCAGAGGTCGGCCAGCCCCCGCTCCAGCCCCGTCGCCGGCGGTGGCGTCCCGGCGCCGGTCTCCAGCGGCATGAACAGCGAGAGCCGTTCGTTGCACGCCTTCGCGCCCGCCAGATCCCGGGTGTTGCCGTACACCACCGGGAAGTAGTCGTCGCCGTACGTGCCCCACGCCAGCCAGTCCGACGTCAGGTCGAGCCCTTCGGGCGTGGCGTCCGGATGGATACCGGCCGCGCACAGCGGGAGGTCGATCCGGCGCAGCCGCTCCTCGTCCCAGACGTCGGAGAACGGCATGCCCGGCTGGGCCTCCAGGATCCCCATCCGGTGACACCACTCCACGACGTGCTCGCGCGACAGCTCCAGATGCGGGCTGAGCGTCGTCTCGTAAGGCATCTGGAATTCCGGCAGCAGCGAGGGCCCCACCCGCTGGAACGGGACATGGCTGTGGCTGCGCAGTCGCGCCCCCGATCCCGCCGTGAGCGCCTTGACGAAACCGGACGCGGCCGTGCCCCGGCCGACCGGGGTCATCGAGAACAGCGGTCCCGCCGTGCTCCCCGGATCCGCGGCGCTCCCACCGCCGTTCATGTAGCGGCTGGAGCGCATGTGCCACTCATGGCCGCCGGACTGCCAGTCCTGGAGCCCCTTCACATACGCGAGGGTCCCGGCGGCGGCGTCCGGCGCGATGCCCTTCTCGACGAAGAGCGGCCCCAGTTCGGTGAGTGCCGTGTTGTCGAACTGATGGAGGCGCGAGGTCAGCAGGTCGTTGACGGCGTCGGCCGCCTCCTGCGTCGTACAACCCAAGAAGGTCTCCAGGACGAGCACGCCATTGCTCAGCTCGCCCTCCTCCTCGATCTCCCGCTGGTACGAGAAGAGGTCGTTCCGCAGATGGACGGCGTCCGAGAACGTGTCCTTGAGCACCCGCATCGGGCGCGACGCGGCGATCTCGGCGGGAACCTCGGCGCTCACGAATTCGATGAGCCCAGCCGACCAGGGCGCACCACCGACCTTCCGGCGCATTTCGATGTACTCCACGGGGTTGGCGATACGCCCCGCGTTGATGTTCGAAAGCTCCCAGAGGGATTCGTTGAGCAGATTCTCGGTGGATTCGGCGAACCGCTCCCGCCAGTCCATGGACATGCTCGGGACCGTACGGGCCCAGAGGTCCGCGAGGCCCGCCTCCACCGGATTGGTGGCCTCGGGAAAGCCGGAGGCCAGATCCATCGGCATGAAGGCGGCCAGCCGTTCGAGGTAGACCTTGCCGCCCTCGCGGTCGTGGTCCCGTTTGAAGATCTCCAGGAAGTGGTCGTCGAAGAAGAAGACCCAGACATACCAGTCGGTGACCAGCGACAGGTCGGGGCCGTCGCAGTCCGGGTGCGTGTAGGAGCAGAGCAGCGCGTAGTCGTGGGCGTCGAGGTCGCTCTCCTCCCAGATCCCGGAGCCTTCCAGCATTCCCATGTCTCTGGCCCACTGTTTGGAATGCTCTCTGGCCTCCTCCAGATGCGGATTGAGGCGGGCCGGATAAGGCATGTAGAAATCCGGCAGTTCAAAGGGCTGTGTCACTGGAGCGCGGCCTTTCCCGACAGTTCCGGAAGGTTTTCCTGGGCCGGAATGAGCCGGTCAGGAATGCCGGCATCGCCCACCGCCCCCTGCCCTCGTCACCCGGTTGGTCCAGATCTACCCCACCCGGCACTCCGCCATCCGCGTCATCCGCAGCATTCATCAGTCGTATAAACGTACGTATTCTGCGTGGCGTACCCGGAATATGTCATACGCCGGGTGATCATCGCCGAATGAGCACCACCATTCGGCTCGCACAAGAGCCCGAGGCCGACGCGCTGCTCGGCCGCAGCCCCCTGGCCGCGCTCGTCGGCATGCTGCTCGACCAGCAAGTCCCCATGGAATGGGCCTTCTCGGGCCCATGGACCATCGCCGTACGCATGGGCGGCGACGACCTCGACGCGCGCGCGATCGCCGCGTACGACCCCGACGCCTTCGCCGCGCTGCTCTCGCAGAAGCCCGCCGTGCACCGCTACCCCAGCTCCATGGCCGGGCGCGTGCAGCAGCTCTGCCAGTACCTGGTGGAACGGTACGACGGTGATCCGAGCGCGGTGTGGCGTGATGTCGCCACCGGCGACGAGGTGTTGGAGCGGCTGCTCGCGCTGCCCGGCTTCGGCAAACAGAAGGCGCAGATCTTCCTTGCACTCCTGGGCAAACAGTTCGGCGTACGGCCCGACGGCTGGCGCGCGGCGGCGGGCGCGTACGGCGAGGAGGGCTCGTACCGCTCGGCCGCGGACATCACCGGGCCGGAGACGCTCGCCAGGGTCCGGGCGTTCAAGCAGGAAGCGAAACGCGCGGCCAAGGCGGCGAAAGCGGCAAGGGACGACAAATGAACGGCAGGCCGCGCCGATCCCTGACCGTCGCCGCCGCCGTCGCGCTCGCGGTGCCGCTGCTGCTGTCCGCGGCCCCCGCCGCCACAGACGTACCGGGACCCGGATCGGCGCCCGTACCGGGACCCGGCTCGGCGCCCGTACCGGGACTCGGCGATCCCGGGAAAAGCGCGGCGAAGCTCTCCCGGCAGCTCGTACGGAAAACGTCCGCAGAGGACGCCTACCGGCATCTGAGACGGTTCCAGGCCATCGCCGGCTCCGCGGGCGGCAACCGTGCCGCGGGATCGCCCGGACACGAGGCCTCCGCCGCGTACGTCCACGACCGGCTCAAGGAAGCCGGCTACCAGGTCTCGTACGGCACCTTCGACTTCACGTACGTCGAAACGCTCGCCGAAAAACTGACCGTTACCGCGCCGGAGACACGCGAGGTCGGCATCGCCGCGATGTCCTACACGGCGTCCACGCCCGAGGGCGGCCTCACGGCGGAACTCGCCGTCGTCACCGCCGACGGGACAGCCGGCTGCGAGCCCGCCGACTACACCTCCGCCCCCGTCACCGGCAAGATCGCGCTCATCAAGCGCGGCGGCTGCGCCTTCTCGGCCAAGCAGCGGCAGGCCGCGAACGCGGGCGCGGTCGGCGCGATCATCTACAACAACACCGACGGCGCGCTCAGCGGAACACTCGGCGATCCGGCCGCCGCCGCGATCCCCACCGGCGGGATCACCCAGGAGGCGGGCAAGGCGCTCGCGGCCGAGGCCGAGGCCAGTAAGAGCGGGAGCGAGCCGGGCGGTGTCACAGTCACTCTGGACCTCCGGCAGTTCCGGGAGCAGCGCACCACCCGCAACGTCATCGCCGAGACCGGAGAGGGCCGCGCCGACCGGACCGTCATGCTCGGCGCCCACCTGGACTCCGTCACGGCGGGCCCCGGCATCAACGACAACGGCTCGGGATCCGCCGGGCTGCTCGCCGTCGCCCTCGAACTCGCGAAGATCCACGCCGCCCCCACCAACAAGGTGCGTTTCGCCTGGTGGTCGGCGGAGGAACTGGGACTGCTCGGCTCCGGCGCGTACGTCACGGGCCTCACCCCCGGGCAGCGCGCGGACATCGCGCTCTACCTCAACTTCGACATGATCGCCTCGCCCAACTACGCCGAACTCGTCTACGACGGCGACGACTCCGACGCGACCGGCTCGGGACCGGGCCCGGAGGGCTCCGCACAGCTGGAGAAGGGGATCACCGATTTCCTCGACCGCAGGAATGTCCCGCACCGGGGAGCGGACTTCGACGGCCGTTCCGACTACGGGCCGTTCATGGACGCCGGCATTCCCTCGGGAGGCACCTTCACCGGCGCCGAGGACATCAAGTCGGCGGCCGAGGCGGAGACGTACGGCGGCGAGGCGGGCGTGGCGTACGACGCGTGCTACCACTCCGCCTGCGACGACCTCACGAACATCGACATGAAGGCCTTCGGCATCAACGTCGGCGTGATCGCCGACGCGGTGGGTACGTACGCCCACGACCTCGGCCCGCTCGCGAAAGGTACGTCCACGACTTCGGCCCGCTCGCGAACCGCGGGCCCGCCCCGTAGCCGGGCAGCTGGTCATCAGGGGACTGACAATCAGGTGGCCGGACGGCGACCCCTTTCGAGCGAATCGACCGGCGCGGTCAGCCGGCGCTCCGCCCGCCCGGCCGCGCCTGCCAACCCGCGCGGTCAGGGCTTTGCTCCCGCTCTGTCAGCACTTGCGCCTTCCGGAGTCCGGCAGCATGGCTGCGCCCGGAGCCGCCCGCCCGGTAGGCTTTCCGTGTGATCTTCAAGCGCATCGGTAACGGGCGGCCGTATCCCGACCACGGCCGGGAATCAACCCGCCAGTGGGCGGATGTGGCGCCGCGCCCGGTCCGCCTCGATCAGCTCGTGACCACGAAGGGCCAATTGGATCTGGAGACCCTGCTCGCCGAGGACTCCACTTTCTACGGCGACCTCTTCGCGCACGTGGTGAAGTGGCAGGGCGATCTCTACCTGGAGGACGGCCTGCACCGCGCGGTCCGCGCGGCGCTCCAGCAGCGACAGGTGCTGCACGCGCGTGTGCTGGAGCTGGATCTCGGCTGAACGGGCCCTCGCCCGGCCGTCAACGCTCGCGCGTCACGCCCCATGCTGGCGCCTGGCCGTCAATGCTCCGCGAACATTGCATTCGCCGGATGACCAATGCGCTCACCCGGCGACCAATGAGTGAAGGCTGAGTGGCGGCTGAGCCTTTCGGGGCTTTTTCGTACCTCTGATCGCTCAACCTATTGATCATTTAGTAGGAATCACCAGCGGCTCGCACTACGCTGCGTTCATGAGCATGCTGACTCCCCCCGGCATGGGCGGAAAATACCGCATCACGGGTAACAAGTACCCACGCATGCGCCGTCCTCGTCACCGCCGCAGGTACGTGCTCGCGGCAGCCGCCGCCGTCGTCGCCCTCGGCCTGGCCGGCTGGGGAACCCTGCAGCTCATCGATGTCTTCACAGGTGACGGAAAGCAGGCCGCCGCCGCCACCAGCCACAAACCGGCCTGCAGACCCACCAAGGCGCCGGTCAAGGCGCTGCCCAAGCCCGGCCAGATCAAGGTCAACGTCTACAACGCGACCCCGCGGGGCGGCCTCGCCAAGTCCACCGCGGACGAACTCAAGAAGCGCGGGTTCGACATCGGCAAGGTGGGCAACGCGCCGGAGACGTACGACAAGAAGGTCCCGGGCGCCGGACTGCTGCTCGGCGCCCCGACCTCCGAGGACGGCCCCTTCGCGGTGCTCGGTACGCAGCTGAAGGGCGCGGCGAAGAAGACCGACGCCCGGAAGACGGCGGACGTCGATCTGATCATCGGCACGGCCTTCAAGACGCTGAACGTGCCGAAGGACGCCGACCAGGCACTCGCCACCCTGACGAAGCCCGCGCCGACGCCCTCCGCTTCCGCCTGCACCGACTGATCCCTGCCGCGCCGGATCCAGTGGATCTAGGCGACGGTCCCGTACATGCGGTCCCCGGCATCACCCAGGCCGGGGACGATGTACCCGTTCTCGTTCAGGCGCTCGTCGACGGCGGCCGTGACGACCGTGA
Source organism: Streptomyces sp. NPDC088725 (assembly GCF_044751305.1). Lineage (NCBI taxonomy): Bacteria > Bacillati > Actinomycetota > Actinomycetes > Kitasatosporales > Streptomycetaceae > Streptomyces > Streptomyces sp. NPDC088725. Next base: position 522,664 of record NZ_JBIVLO010000004.1, on the reverse strand, counting down.
CGGGGGTGCCCGCGAGGTCACGTTCCATCACCTCGACGCCCTCGGGCGCCGCGAGGAGCACCACGGCGGTCACATCGTCGGCGCCGCGCTTGATCAGCTCCTTGATCGCCGTCACCAGCGTGCCGCCGGTGGCCAGCATCGGGTCGAGCACGTACACCTGACGGCCGGAGAGGTCCTCGGGCATCCGGGACGCGTACGTCGACGCCTGAAGCGTCTCCTCGTCGCGGATCATCCCCAGGAAGCCCACCTCGGCGGTCGGCAGCAGCCGCACCATGCCGTCGAGCATGCCGAGCCCCGCCCGCAGGATGGGCACGACGAGCGGGCGCGGGTACGACAGTCGCACTCCCGTGGTCGGCGTCACCGGGGTCTCGATGTCGACCTGCTCGGTACGCACATCCCTGGTGGCCTCGTACGCGAGCAGGGTGACCAGCTCGTCGGCGAGGCGCCGGAAGGTCGCTGAGTCGGTGCGCCGATCGCGCAGTGTGGTGAGTTTGTGCGCCACCAGCGGGTGGTCGACAACGTGAATCCGCATGGCGACCACAGTAACCGGGCGTCAACGCGGCGCGCGCCTGCATCATCCTTCGGGTGCGAGGGAAGGTGGTAGGGGGTTTTCCTGGTGAACCATTCCCGGAGACAGGACCCGGTCCTGGGGGTGGTGAAGCGTCGATGCGGGGACGGGGGGCTGTCGATGCCGGAACGGGAGCGCGAGCATGCCCAGGACGACGGCGTGGACCAGGACGTCAATCCGAACGAGGACGTCGACCCGGCCTCTGACGTCGGCCCGGCCTCTGACATCGCGGCGGACGAGGACGCCGGCCCCGACCCGGACCTCGATCAGGGCCTCGTCCAGGGCCAGGAGAGTGACCTGGAGCGTCGCAGGCGGCGCGCGCTGTTCCTGCGGGAGCTGAACGAGGCCAAGGCCCTGCGCGAGCGCGTGAAGCCCCGGCAGGCACGGGCCGCGCGGATGCGCCAGCAGATGCGGATGCGCACTTTCCGCTGGTAGCCGCGGTCGGCCGGCGGGTCCGTCGCCCCGGCGTCCTGACGGCTGCGCGGCGGCCGACCGTGGACAGATGACGGCATCCGGCAGTCGGGTACGAACCGGCCCCGAATAAAATGGGCTGACGACGCAACGGCGGAAGACCTCTCGCGAAGCGCAGGTTTCTGCCACGATTCCGAGAGGGCGGGGCACAGACAACGCACCGCCGGATCGTCACCTCTGACCAGTGGGAGAGTCACGGTGTACTTCGCCGCACTGCTCGCGCGCACCGAAGACGGGTGGGAAGCGAGCGACACAGAGCTGGACGACGTGGAGACCCTGTCGGATCTGACCGACCTGGCCCGTGATGCCTCGGTGGACGAGGACACGGTGCTCGTCTTCATCGAGCAGGAGGACGCCTGGTTCGGCATCCTCCGCGTGGAGGGCGAGGAGGACCCTCGCATCTACGTCTCCGACGCGGCCGCGGCCGCACGCTCCTCGTACGGGGAGATCCTTATCGACGAAGTGATCGGCAGGGACAACGAGAACCCTGCCGACGAACTCGACTCGCTGGACCTCGACGGCACCGAGGACGGCGAACCGGACGAGAACGACGAGGAGGACGACGACATCCCCGTGAAGGCCGGCGACACCGTGCCCGCGGGACCCGTCGGGGACCAGGGCATTCTCGCCGACCTCGGCCTTTCCGAGTCGGACCTGCTGGAGCTCGAAACCGACGCGATGTCCGAGATCGCCGAGGCCCTGGGCGCCGCCGAGATCCTGGAGACCGTCCGCTAGTGGGGGAACGGTACGAAGGCTGCCGGGAGGAGCACCGGTGACGATGGCGCACGCCCGGGAACCGGACGGGACGGGGGACGCGGTTCCGCCCCCGGCCTCGGACCGGGCTCGGAATTCCAACCCGGACCCGGACCGGGCCCAGGAGCGAAAAGCGGACCCGGACCGGGCCCCTGAGCGGACCCCGACCCCGGACCGGGCTCCGGACCCGGTACGGGATCCGTGGCGGGCGCCCATGCGCCTCGCCCTGGACGAGGCCGCGAGGGCGGCGCGCTCCGGCGATGTCCCGGTGGGCGCTGTCCTGCTGTCCCCGAAGGGGACGGTCCTGGCGGCCGGACACAACGAACGCGAGGCGACGGGCGACCCGACAGCCCATGCGGAGGTCCTGGCCATCCGCAGGGCGGCCGGGCAACTCGGCGCCTGGCGCCTGACGGGCTGCACGCTGGTGGTGACCCTGGAACCGTGCACGATGTGCGCGGGCGCGATCGTGCAGTCCCGGGTGGACCGCCTGGTGTTCGGCGCCCTCGACGAAAAAGCCGGCGCGGCCGGCTCCCTCTGGGACGCCGTACGCGACCGCCGCCTCAACCACCGCCCGGAAGTGATCCACGGAGTGCTCGCCGACGAGTGCTCCGCCCAGCTGACCACCTTCTTCAGAGCCCGCTGACCCCACCCCAGAACCCGGATTTCGGAGCACGGCCAACCTTGGGCTAAGATCTCTCTCGGTAGCGTGTCCGAGCGGCCGAAGGAGCTCGCCTCGAAAGCGAGTGTGGGGAAACTCACCGAGGGTTCAAATCCCTCCGCTACCGCTCTCACACCCTCCTGACCTGCGGAAACGCAGCCAGGGGGGTGTTTTGCGTACGGCCACACCAGGCCACGGGCGCACAGCACGAACCCAACTACCGCGCCCACCAGATGCGTTACCGCTTCCACGGAGGGATCTGCTTCTGGACCCGGAATCCGTCCCGGCCCCGATCCGGCTCGCTAGGGTGACCGGACAGCCGAGAACGAAACCCCGACAACGCCCGAGGGACCAACCACCATTGCCCTGTCCTGCGGCCTATGGACAGCCCCTCACTCAACACCTCGGGCCGACCCCACCGAACAAAACCAGGGCACCTCGCGAATAAAACCCCAGGTCAAAAAGCGTCGGCCCCGCGCACGCGGGGGTGTTCCCGCCGGCGTCGCTGACCGGACCAGGGACCGCGAGTCGGCCCCGCGCACGCGGGGGTGTTCCCCTTGTCGCCGAGCTCGCGTGGGACGCGACCAGGTCGGCCCCGCGCACGCGGGGGTGTTCCGCCTCGCTCGACGGCTCGCCGGGCGTACGGTTCGTCGGCCCCGCGCACGCGGGGGTGTTCCGTGAGGTCAGACGAGGGCGGTGAGCAGTCCGGCGTCGGCCCCGCGCACGCGGGGGTGTTCCGCCGTGGGCGGTGAGGGTCTCCTCGGAGACGGCGTCGGCCCCGCGCACGCGGGGGTGTTCCGCTGGGTGTCTGTGTCGTTGGGTTCGACGACGTGTCGGCCCCGCGCACGCGGGGGTGTTCCGCCATGACCACGCCGCCATCTGGGTACCGCCCAGTCGGCCCCGCGCACGCGGGGGTGTTCCGCTCGGCATCAACATGTTCCGGAGGGCGGCGTCGTCGGCCCCGCGCACGCGGGGGTGTTCCGGTCAGCCACCACGTCGGCTTCGCCCGGCCGTCGTCGGCCCCGCGCACGCGGGGGTGTTCCTGGCCGTAGCCGCCCGCCTGCCAGCGCTCGGCCGTCGGCCCCGCGCACGCGGGGGTGTTCCCTCGTCCTCGTCCCCCGCCCGCAGGGCGTCGAAGTCGGCCCCGCGCACGCGGGGGTGTTCCATCGCCCTCGACGGCAACGGGGGCGAGCATGAGGTCGGCCCCGCGCACGCGGGGGTGTTCCACACCCCGTACGTCGACGTGCGGAGCACTGTCGGTCGGCCCCGCGCACGCGGGGGTGTTCCGTTGCTCCACGACGGCGACCGCAAGCTACGCAGGTCGGCCCCGCGCACGCGGGGGTGTTCCCACCAGGCGGTTGCCCGCGTCGGCTGAGGGGGCGTCGGCCCCGCGCACGCGGGGGTGTTCCGCGGTCGGGCCATGGCGGGCGTTCCGTCCGATGGTCGGCCCCGCGCACGCGGGGGTGTTCCACACCCCGTACGTCGACGTGCGGAGCACTGTCGGTCGGCCCCGCGCACGCGGGGGTGTTCCGTTGCT
>NZ_JBIVLO010000004.1:463766-518581 GCF_044751305.1 Streptomyces sp. NPDC088725 | reverse complement strand
TGCTCCACGACGGCGACCGCAAGCTACGCAGGTCGGCCCCGCGCACGCGGGGGTGTTCCGTTGACGCCGCACCACTCACACCACCGGTCGCGGTCGGCCCCGCGCACGCGGGGGTGTTCCCCCGGGCTCGGTCGCTCGCGCGGTCGATGCCCTGTCGGCCCCGCGCACGCGGGGGTGTTCCGGGCATCGACCTGCTGATGCGGCTGTGCAACTTGTCGGCCCCGCGCACGCGGGGGTGTTCCCGCGACGGGCGGGCCCTCGAGCGGGGGGTGAGCGTCGGCCCCGCGCACGCGGGGGTGTTCCGCGAGGGAGAGCCCGATGACCACCATCACCGCCGTCGGCCCCGCGCACGCGGGGGTGTTCCGGACGGCTCGGTGTACGTCCGCCCGGCCGAGAGGTCGGCCCCGCGCACGCGGGGGTGTTCCGGCGCTTCCACTGCTTCGTGGTCAGGTCTTTGGGTCGGCCCCGCGCACGCGGGGGGGTGTACCCGGTGAGCAGGTGACGGACCAGGTGACGCAGGTGTCGCCCCCGCGCACGCCGACCTCGCAGCAGAAATGCTGGAGGGTGCCGACAGGGACGCCACGAAACGTCGTTGACGTGCTCGTGGTCATCACTGTGGCCTGCCCAGGTACCTCACGCAAGGCAAGGGGGATCAGTCAGAGGTGTCGCTGGGCCCAGACGGTGAGGATGCTGACAAAACCGGCTCCCACGCTGTAGGAGGCGCCTCGGAGCATTTGAACGACAATGGTCCGACGGCGGGCGAGGATCCAGCCGAAGGGTCGTCCCGTGATCCAGATGATGGACTTGATGGTCTTGTGTGAGAAGAGCCGAGCGGAGCTGCAGGTCATTGTGTACTCCTCGGAGATCCAAGCCATTGAACAAAGACCTCACGACGGGGGCCCAGCGCCCTTGAGGCCGCATGTTCAACGACCCACACCGCACTTGGATACGTTCAGAAAAGACCGGCGCGGAAAACATGAAGGCCGTCCGCACCCAAAGGTGCGGACGGCCTTCCCGACTCGTTACCGAAGTCGCCCCCGCCGTTGCGGGGCCAGAACCCATGGACGTGGCATTCCCAGTCGTCAGGTCAGGGCGATCCCCGCAGACGCGGGGCAGCGCGAACCTGTGGACCTCTCCGGGATCTCACCCAGAGGCTAAGCCCGGCATCGGGGGCGAGGCCCCGCCGCGCCTGCAGTCGGCATGCGCACGGCCCCGCCGCGCGCCTTTGGACCGCGTGGTGATCAGGTCATCGTCGATTCCGGGCCGAGAGGATCAGGCCGTCGAAGTCCGTGGGGCACCAGCGGTCTCGGCCGGCCGTTCGGATGGCCCAGCCCTGTTCGTTAGAGGCTGGTTCGACCAGGACTGCCTGGCCGTCGCCAATGCGGGTGGCGAGAAGTTCCCAAAGGCGGTCACGAACGCGGCGGCTCGGGTTGCCGACGAAGACTCCGGCGTTGACCTCGACCATCCAGCGGGTGAGGTGGCCTCGGAGCCCGTCGGGAGCGGCGACCAGGACGATGACGGTCATGGGGTCTGCTCCGGGGGCTCGGGGGATTTCGGGGGCTCCGGTGACGGTGGTTCCTCGAACTCCGGTCCGATGATGGCGATGTGCTGCTCGCCCATACCCGCCTCGGTCATACTGGAGCCGCCCCTACCGGCCCCGGTCAGGTCCGGCGCGACGGGTCCGTCCGATTCCGCCTGACCGTTCGGTTCCGTCTGACCGTCCGAGCCGGTGCGCGTTGAGGGCGGCGCCTCCGCCGGGTCGTGCGGCGCATCGGCGGCCCAGTTGACTCCTGCGGCGACCGATCCCATTCGTTCGTCCCACAGTTCACTGGTTTCCGGGGTGTCGAAATCAGTGCCCGGTGGATTCAGGAGTGCTTTGACGTCGTGCACGATGCGGCCCAGGAGCTTGGTTTCGGCGATCTGGTCGCGGAGGCCGACCCGGGCGTCCCGTTCGCCGGTGAGTCCTTGCGCAGTGAGGTCGAAAGCGAGGGGAAGAGTGTATTCGGCCTTGTAGAGGTCGGCGATGTCGAGGACGAAGGAGACAGCCGATCCCGTATGGACGAAGCCCAGCCCGGGGCTGGCGCCGAGCCCGACGATGACGGCGTGGCAGATTCCGTAGAGGGCGGCGTTGGCGGCGGACAGCAGGCGGTTGAGGTCGTCGCCTGCGGCGAACGCGTCGCCGGCCTTGTAGACACGGCCATCCCAGGGAACGCCGCTGCGGCGCGAGTGGTCCTGGTACAGCTTGCGGAAGCGCGCCCCCTCGCGGCCTCGGAGTTGCTGCATGGTGGCCTTGGAGACGTCTTCGCCGGGGAAGCGCATGCCGTACATCGCACGCGCGACGTTCAGGCGTTCCTTGGGGCGGGTGATGAGCCACGCCTGGCGGTGGAGAAGACCGGCGCCTCGGCTGGGGCCGAGACCGGCCGCGTACATGCGTACGCCTTGTTCTCCGACCCAGCAGACGGTGGTGCCGGAGTCGGCGAGGAGGCGGATGGCGCCGTGCGTCACGCGGGTGCCGGGGCCGAGCAGCATGACGGCGATCATGGCGGCCGGTACGCGCACGGTTTCGCGTTTGTTGACGATGACGACGGCGTTCTCGTCGCGGTCGAGGTGGCTTCGCTCAACGTAGACGCTGGACACACGGTCCACGATGCGGTGCAGGTCGTGCGGGTCGGCTTTCCACCAGGGTTCGGCCATGGCTCAGTCCTTCTGTGCGGGGAGGGGGGCGAGGGTGAGCAGCCCACAGCCGTACGCCTTGGAGGGGCCGATCCCTTCCACAAGGCGGGCGGTGAAAGCCTTGGGGTCGGTGATGCGGAGACGTCCCTCGAAGGTCGCGCTGTGGAAGGTGACGTGGGGGCCTCCGCCGCTCTTGGTGAAGGAGTGGCGCTGCCGATCGGTGATGCGGACTTCGCGGAGCGGGTTGGTCTCCCGGGGCGCCGCCCGTGCGTCCGGTGCGAGTTCCGGATCCGGCCGGCCAAGGCCGGGAGCCCGGGATCCGAGGTCGTCAGCAAGAGAGTCGAGACCGGGCGCCGGCGGGTCTGTACGGGACGCCGGGATGTCGAAGCCCCAGCGTTCGGTCCGGTCGAGGAACCAGCCCAGTTGGGCGGCGACGGTACGGTGCCCGAGCCGGAAACCGCGTCCGCGCTTGTTGTCCGTACGGGCGGCCAGCCGGGCCACCTGGGCCGGGGTGGGGTTACTCGGCGCCTGTGCGTTCTGCACGGGGCTGGCCGTCAGGCGGAAGGCGAACTCGCGTCCGGCGGCGATCTGCCGGAGGACGGGGGCATAGTCGCGGACTGCCGCGTGTTCTCCGTCGGCGTCGGGCCAGCCGGCCTGCTCGATCACATGCGTCCAGTCGGGCTTGGAGCTGGTGAGGACGAACAGGTGGGGGCGGTGAGGGTTGTCGGCGTCCAGCCGCCACAGGACGCGTTCGCCCCCGGGTGCGCCCGGGATGCCTCCCATGACAGCGCCATGCATGACGCGGGGGTTACTTAGCAACAGACGGCTCTGCGCCCGCAGCGGGTTGATGCGGATACGGGAGAGATAGGTCATGGCGATCACCAGCCCAGCAGGGCGAAAGGGTCGTGGCCGGCTTGCTCGTCCGGGCCGTCGAGGTCGTCGGGGACTCCGGGGAAGCCGGTGGGGATGCTCAGCCAGTCGTGCCGTACGCGCCGGCTGGTGAGGGTGCGGGAGTGGGGGCGGAAAGAAACGGGGACGTCCTGGAGAATGTCGTCCCCGTCCGGGTCCTCTACGGTCACGGCGCGGTCGATGCGAGCCGGGTAGAGGGAGCGCCCCAGGTTCCGCTCGCGGCCCCACTGGGCGGCGTACTGCTCGCGGGCTCTCCGGGACGCCTGCCAGGGCTCCTTCCGCAGCACGTCCTCGATGCTTCCGTCGCGCACACCGCAGGAGACCGGTTGGGTGGGCGGGCACGAGCGACGGCCCAGTGCGAGGGGGAACGCGGGTGCGCGGACCGCCCGGTCGAGTGTGGTGAGCAGCGGGCGCGGGCCTCCTACGGCGGCGAGGAACACCGCGTCCTGGAGGTAGTAGCGGATGGTCACATGGGTGTTCTTGGCGGGGGAAGTCGGCTTCTGGATCCCCTTGGCGTTCACACCGGCCTGGGGTAACGGGCGGCCCCGGTAGTCACTGACGGTGTGGTAATCGCGCAGCAGCGTCCCGGGCTGGTCGACACGGATTCCCAGGCGCACCGGCAGGAGTTCGTCGAGCGGGTCCTCACGGGCAAGCCCGGAAGCCGCTGCGAGCAACCCAATCACGCCGGACTTGGTGGGTTCCGGATTGGTCTCACGCCGGTTGAAGGCGCTGCGCGTGCCCCACGACTGGAGCGGTCCTGCGAGCCGGAGCAGCAGTACGGCGTAGTCCTCATGCGGTACGGGCGGTGGCGCGGAGGCGGAGGACGGCGTCATCGGGCGGCCTGGTTGAGGGTGTCGGTCAGGTGAGTGCGCAGGCCGCTGAGGAGTTCCGTGAAGGGAAGGGGTTCGCCGAACGTGTGCTCCAGCAGCTCGGCGGTGTCGCCGGTGGGAAACATGTGGCAGAGGGCGGTGAAGGCGGGAGTGACTCCCCAACCCTTGACGGCCGCGGCGTGTTCGCGGGCCAGCTTCCTCGCGGAGGCAGCCGCGATTCCCGAGGAGGCGGTGACCGGTTCCTCAAAGGCGGAGACGAGGTTGACGGGCTGGTCGGACCGTACGGTGACGGCGACGAGGCTGGGCAGGGTGCGGTGCGCGAAGGAATTGCCGTATCCGGAGGGCATGGAACGCGCGAAGGAAATCATGAACTCCTCGACCGCGGTCACCGCCGCTTCCTCGTCCGTGAGGTTGTCGACGAGTTGGTGCAGGCCGACCGTCGCGTAGCGGTACAGAGTCGCGGAGTTGAAGCCGATGGTGCCGATCATGCCGGCGCCGGTCTCCTCTTCCTTCTCCTGTTCGTCGTCCACGGCGGTGAAGTAGTCGAACTCCAACTCCACGGCGTGTGTGGAGAGGGCGTGGGCGACCTGGGTGGCCGCGTCGACGTTGAGCGCCGGGATATCGGCGACCATGCGTCCGAACAGAGCGACATCGATGGGATGTCCGGTGCTGAACTCCTTATGGACAGCGAGCTGTTCGATCTCGGCGGTCAGCTCTTTCTCGTCCAGGGCGAGGAGTTCGGCTGTCCTGTCCTTGACCAAAGCTGCTACTGCGTCGAGTTGGCGACGGCCGTAGAAGAACAGATAGGCGGTGTCGCCCTCCCTCTTGCCCGCGCTGATCTTCAAAGGCGCCAAGAGGGCGCCCGCCAGACGGTTCGCGTCCTCGGCGTTCAGGTCGGCGACGGAGGCGATCCGTTTGGCGAGGGCGCCACCGATCCGCCGGGTGCGGGTGGCGAGGTCCTGATCAGGAAGGCGCTCGCTGAAGTGGGTCCGGGTGGCGCGTTTCCAGGCCTGGGAGGAGACGCGCGAACGGCGCACACCGCCGAAGTACGCCTCCTTCGGGTTGCCCTGGTCGTCCCGGTTGAGGTTGGCCGGGGGCACGGTCTGCAAGATGTGGACATCAATGTAGGTGCGGGACGCGGGCAGCGCCATGACTCCTCCAGCGGTTCGGTGAGTGTTCCAGCAGTTCTGTGAGTGTCAGCGGGTACGGGTACGAAACGGCCCTGACGGACCGCTACGGGTGAGGTGGCGGGGGGCCGGGTGCCAGTTCGGCCGGCTCACCGGAGGCCGCGGCGCGGTCAGAGCGCTGTCACCGGGGGTTCCTTGTCGCCGCGTGTGCTCCGTGCGTGATAGGCAAGACCCCAGTCCCGGCGGACTCTCTGCCGGGATTCGGGGTGGTCAAAGCGCTTGATGTCCTGGAGCAGCCGGTCGTAGTCGAACGGCTGCTCCACCGAGCGGAGTTGCGTGACGAGGCCCCGCAGCCGGTAGACCAAGGCCGTGACGGAGGAGGCCTGAACCGCTGCGGCGACGCGGAGGTCGACGGCCTCCTCACCGAAGCGTTTGCTGCGGTACAGGGTCCGCAGGGCGGTCCCCACGTGGACACCGGGTTTGTGCATGGGACGGCTCTGGCTCTGCTGGTGCAGGCCGTAGAGCGCCAAGGCCGCGTGTTCGGCTTCCAGTTCTGACGTCACCCGCCCGTCGACGGGGGAGGTGTAGAAACGCCAGAGCTTGTGTACGGTGCCGGCCGGTCGCCCCAAGCCGGAGCGCAGAACTGCCAGGTCCTCGCCCGGCGGCTGCATGGGCTTCCCGCCCGCCCGCGGTGTGCGCCAGACACCGTTTCCGTCGATGCGCTGTGCCCAGTAGCGGCGGAGGTCGGGGGTGGCGGCGTGGATGGTGTCGGTCTGCGGAGTCGTGGACACAACGGTCCCCTTCGGTCAGAAGGCAATCAGGCGTGAAGTGGTCCCGGAAACGCGCGGGTCATGGTTCACCGGCCCTTGCGCCGCGCGGCGCGGCGGGTGAGGACCGCGTCCAGACGGTCGCGGAAGTTCGTCTCCGCCGTGCTGAGCCGGAAGGTGTACTCCTTGCCGTCCTTGCTCACCGAACGACCGGTGAACAGAGCGGGGGCAGCGGTGGAGAAGACCTGCTCGGCCACCTTCCACGTCGCGCGTCCGGCTTTCTCCTCCCATGCCTCAAGCCCGCGCTCGGACTGGTCGAAGTCCTCTCCTACGGTGCGCAGACCGGCCAGCAGGCGCCGCACGACCGGGTCGAGTGCGTGCAGCAGGGTGTCGCCGGGACGCTGTCCCTTGTCCCACGGAATCGGCTCGCTGCCTCCGGCCCGCCGCAGATCCGCGGAGAGGTTGTTGACAGCCGCGGCCAGCCTCTCGGCCTGCTCGACGGCCGCCAGGAGCGAGCCGTAGACGATGCCGTCCGGGTCCAGCGCGATCAGCGGCAGCGGAATCCGGTCGAAGAAGACGTCCTCGATTACGGCGGACTGGTTGCCGTAGGTGATACCGGTCAGCTCCACTTGGAGCGGGTACGCCTCCGGCATCCGGTCCGCCATGTCGCTGAGGGCGCCGAGCAGGGCACTCGTGCGAAAACCGGCGCGGGTGGCGGTCGCCTCGTCGTCTGTGGTGGCGCTGTCGACTGCCAGCAGAGCTTCGAGGCCGCGCCAGGCGGCTCGCCCCGGCTGATGCCGGCGGGGTCGCTCGCTCGTCGGCGCCGCGGCCTTGACGGTCGTGCCGGTCTTGCCGGTCTTCTTGGTCCGCGATGCGGGACGGTCTCTGATCCAGGTGGTGTGGGGCTCGTCGGCGGGCGTCGGAGCGAGCCGGTCGCCGGCCGCCACGATCACCCGGGTGACCCGGGTCCCGGCGGGAGTCTCCTCGGGGATGAGCCGGATGCGCCGTGACTGCCAGGTCCACAGATCCAGCAGCCCGCGAGCCGGCCGCGTCTGCCAGGCGGGGGTGGCACACGACAGGCTGCCTTCGATCCTGCCTTCTCTCGCTCGCCGGGACCACTGCGGCAGGTCGTCCGACAGAGGTGGCGGTCCGGAGGGAACGTTCAGCAGAAGGGTGTCGTACATCGTGCGCCCCACGGGCATCACAACGCCCAACTGCCCCAGGGGCCCGGTCGGGTTCCCCGTCGTCTTCCCGGCCTTCGCCTGAGGATCTCCCACGACGCCGGTTTTGATGGCGGCCGTGTCCCAGCAATGTGTGTGCACAAGCCAGCGGGCGGCCTCCGCGGGAGTCAGTTCCAGCGGATCGCCCTCCGTACGGGAGGAGAACAGCGGCACGTTGTTCCCGGTCGCGGCCGTCGCCACCAGTAGAGCCGATCCCTTTGTCTCCCCTTTGGCCGTGCACAGTCCGGCTACCTGGCCGAAGGGGTCGACGGGATCGAACAGGTCGAAAAGATGGTGGTGTTCATCCAGATAGTCGGCGAGTTTCCGTCGCTGATCGGGGGCGAAGGCACCGGCCCGGAACATCGCCGTCCACCGGGCGGGGTCAGCCGGTCGGCCGAGAGCGTGCAACACGATGGGCAGCAACAACTGCCGCAGAATGGCGGGCTTCTGAGTCGGTAGATCGACCACGAGGTCCTGCAATCGATCGGATTCGAGGAGAATCCGGCGCAGTCCGACGTCCTCAACCGCGCCAAGATTCGGCGAACTCGGCTCCCTGGAACCGTCCAGGCCCCTTACGGGCAGCCATGGCTCATCCAGCAAATTGAACAACTCGGTTCCCCCCAAGCCCTTCCTCACCTCAAGACGCATAAGCAACCCTACACATCAGCATGCGACTTGAGAGGAAAAAGGAGATAAGCCGGAATCATTGGCCAGAGGTTCGCCATGCTGTATCGACCCGCAGCCGGGAGGAAGTCGTCACCCTTACCCGGCGGGCACAGCGGAAGCCCTCTCCTCCACCAGGCCCAAGTGCCCGTCGTAACGCACCACCCGGTCGGCGAGGACCGTCCCGCGTCGGGAGTCGAGAACGAGCGCCGGGCTGTATCCGAGCCGCGGGTGACCGAGCCATCCGGGCAGCGGAGCAAGCTCGGCCGCTGCCGGCGTGTAGCGCGGAGGAAGCCGCACCGTCCCGCCGAGGACCTCCTCCAGCAACTCGTCCGGCACATCTCCGTTCACCGTCAGAGCACGGCCTGAGAGCGTCCGGTACGTCTCACCGGCCTGAATCACGACGATGACCTCCGTACTGGCCTCGCCGTCTCGGACCACCGCGTCCAGGTCCGTGTCACGGCCCGCGCCCGGAACCGAGGAGTAGTGCAGTCCGGACAGAGTCGACCCCTCTCTGTCGCCCCGCCGGGTAAGGAGACAGCCGGCCGCGTTGTCGGCCCGCCGACGCTGCTCACCTTCCCACCGCAGCCGGGCCGCCTCCGCGTCCTCGCGCCATGCCTGCGGCATCCCGTCCTCGCCCTCCCCGTAGCCCGCCGCGACCAGTTCGGGAACCTGCCCCGGAATGCGCCAGCCGTCCACAGCTGTGAACAACTGCGCGGCCGCCCTGAGGAGCAGGTGTCGCCCGTAGATGAACTCGGACCCGCCGAGAAATCGCGGCGCGGGACTCTCCAACGCCTTCGTACCGTCTTCAAAGCCCGCGGTCCCGCACGTGCCGTCCGCGTCGGCGAAACCGGTGATCACCACGCGAGGTTCGGCCAGCCGAGCGCGGCGTCGGGTCTCCTTGTGCCGGTGTAGACGGCCGATCCGCTGAAGCACCAGGTCGATCGGGGCGAGGTCGGTGATGAGGAGATCCGCGTCGACGTCGAATGACTGCTCCGCGATTTGAGTGGCGACCACGATCAACCGCGCCGGCCTGCTCCGTGGCTGTCCCTTCTCCTGCGCGCCCAGCAGACGCAGGCACTTCTCCGTACGGTCGGCTCGCGGGCCGACAGCGATCCGCCCGTGGAGCAGAAGAACATCGTCACCGAAGCTTTTACGGAGTTCCGTATACAGAGACTGCGCACGGTCCACGGTGTTCCGGATGACCAGCGCGCACCCGCCGTCGGCAAGCTCGCGCCCGAGATACGCGGCAACCGAGGCGTTGGCCTCGGCCTTGAGCGCTTCCCGCTCTTCGTACGGCGTTCGCGGTCCGGGAATCGCCTCCGGCATCAACTCGACCGCGACGGAGAGATCATCACGCCAACTGGCGCACTCCTCGACAGCGAAGTGTGGACCAGACCCGTCAGGAGCCATCCACGCGGCGCTGACCGACGGATAGCCCTGCGGATCGGGCATGCCTTTGGCCGTGAACTCCTCGCGGGACACGGCACCGGCGAGATATGCGTCGATCAACTCGCTTCGCTGGCGCGGCGGAAGCGTCGCGGACAACAGAACCACCGGGACGCCGGCCTGCCCCAGCCAGCGCAGCCCCTCTTTGAGGAACTGGGACATGTAGACATCCGCGGCATGGATCTCATCGAGCACCACGACCTTGCCGGCCAGGCCCGCCATGCGGAGCATCACGTGCCTGGTCCGGGTCGCGGCGAAGAGCAACTGGTCGATGGTCCCGACCACGAACGGACACAGCAGCCCCCGTTTCGCGCCCAGGAACCACTCGGCGGGCCCACGGGACGACGGCTGGGGCAACGCTCCTCCCCGGGCGGCTGGGCGGTCGCCGTACGGATCGCCATTGCCATACGGATCGCTGGTCCCGTATGGATCTCCGTACAGCGTGCTGTCCCCGTAGTACAGGTCGTCGCCCTCGCACTCGCCGCACTCGTCGATCGCTCCGAACCGGTCCTCGGGGGCCGAGGTGCCGCCCGGCTCCGTCAGCTCCCGCCACTCCTTGTTGAACATCCGCTTGCCGTGAAGCAGGGCGACCTGAGAGGCCAAGTCCTCGTCCACTGCGCCGACCCACGTCCTGACCTGGCTGAACATCGGGTCGCTCGTGGACTGCGTCGGCATCCCCACGAACACGCCGTCCGCCCCGAACTTCGCCGCCAGGATCTCGGCGGCCAGCAGCGCGGCCTTCGTCTTGCCCTCCCCCATCGGCGCCTCCACCACCAGCAGCCCCGCCGCCTCCATCCTCCGCGCCGCCTCCATGACCATCCGCTGCGACGGACGAGGCCCCTGCCCGAACCTGTCACCGAACGCCTCCGGCCCCGGCTCGGCCAGACGACCCCAACCACCGCGCAGACGAAGTGCTTCCCACGCCAATCCGGCGCGCGCACGGGCGTTGTCGAGGGTCACCTCCGCCAAGACATCGACACCCTTGAAGTGTGTCTCGTCGCTGGCGATCCAGTCCGCCATCACGATGAGCCCACTCAGGTGCAGTTGCGCCGCTCGCGAGGGAGCCCGGCACGGTTCCACATCGGCCAGGTCACCAAAACCCAGCTCCTTGGTGAAACGCCGTACCAATGCCTGCTGCGCTTCGGGCCAGCGACCACCACCGGCCAACTGCCCCCGCGCCTTGCGAGCGGGCCGGGTCGTCGCGCGATCGGGGAACGCACCATGGTGCCCTGCCACCAACGGCCATACCCAGGAGACCTGTTCCTCGTGCCAGCCTTCCTTCGGCAGCAGCTTTCGCAGCAGATACCCGCCCGCCCGGTCATGCCTCCACCTGCACCGAGCGATCGCAGCCTCAGACCAGCCGAGCCCGGCCGCTCTCACCGCTTCGGCACCCTTCACCCACAGCCGCTGAAATGCCGGCGTCGCTTTCCCACAGTCATGCACCCCACACAGCCAGGAGAAGAGCCGACGCCCCTTCCCCGTACCTCCTGCGATCTCATCCAACATTTGCTTGGTGGACGGTGCCAGGAAGCCGTCCCACATACGTTCCGCGACCGCCGCAGTGTCCAGAAGATGCGACAACAGCAGATTCATCGTGCCGCCGGCCTTCTCCTCGGACTTCCCCCACAGCACCCCAAGGAGATCATCGCAACCGCTGCCCGACTCCACACCGCTTCCGAACACGCCCACCCGCTCCAGTCAGTTCAGTAAGGTGACTGCGCAGCCTAAGGTCGGCAGCGACAAGGAGTGGGGGATCGACCGCAATTGTTCTTTTGTGCCGCCTGTCGACGGAACGTCTTTCATCGCCTCGGGCTGATCCCACTGAATGAAATCAAGGCTCTCGGCGGATAAAGGCACAGGTCAGCAAGTGTCGGCCCCGCGCCTGCGGGGGTGTTCCGGGCTCGTGCGCGGGTTCTGGCAGCTCCGGCCGGTCGGCCCCGCGCCTGCGGGGGTGTTCCGACGGCCGCGATACCCAGCGCGATTTTCACCGCGTCGGCCCCGCGCCTGCGGGGGTGTTCCCTCCGCACCTGGGCCATCCGGATCTTCCCTCGCGTCGGCCCCGCGCCTGCGGGGGTGTTCCCGTGGCGACGTGTTCGCCGCCGACAGGTCCTGGGTCGGCCCCGCGCCTGCGGGGGTGTTCCCTTCTCCCCCGTTTGTCTGCACTTGCCCAAGACGTCGGCCCCGCGCCTGCGGGGGTGTTCCCACCGCCGCCCCCGGCCGGAGTCCGGCCGGGGGGTCGGCCCCGCGCCTGCGGGGGTGTTCCTACTGCGGGTGACCTTCAACTGGAGCCAATAGCGTCGGCCCCGCCTGCGGGGGTGTTCCCCAGGCGTTGGAGTGCCGTACCCGGGACAGGGCGTCGGCCCCGCGCCTGCGGGGGTGTTCCTACCACAGCGCCGGACGCTCGCAGGCACTCCTGGTCGGCCCCGCGCCTGCGGGGGTGTTCCGCGTGTCACCGACGCCCTCGCCAAGCGCCTCGAGTCGGCCCCGCGCCTGCGGGGGTGTTCCCGCCGGACCTCGGGGAGGGATCGCCGGTGACCGGTCGGCCCCGCGCCTGCGGGGGTGTTCCCCGGCCCTCGGCTTCGTTGGCGATGGCCTGGAGGTCGGCCCCGCGCCTGCGGGGGTGTTCCGGGTCTGTACACGGTGAGCTCTCGCGAGATGCGGTCGGCCCCGCGCCTGCGGGGGTGTTCCGGGTCTGTACACGGTGAGCTCTCGCGAGATGCGGTCGGCCCCGCGCCTGCGGGGGTGTTCCTCCATGCCGACCTCGCCCCACGCCCGTACGCCCGTCGGCCCCGCGCCTGCGGGGGTGTTCCTCCGTTCGGCCAGCTCTGCGGCATCGTCGGCCGGTCGGCCCCGCGCCTGCGGGGGTGTTCCTGCATATCTCTGGGCTGCGTACTCGACGGCGTCGTCGGCCCCGCGCCTGCGGGGGTGTTCCGCCCACCCTCGACCTGGACGCCGGGTATCGCTGGTCGGCCCCGCGCCTGCGGGGGTGTTCCCACGGGGAGCGTCAGGCCGAGGAAGAGGAAGACGTCGGCCCCGCGCCTGCGGGGGTGTTCCGGGCTCCGAGGAACCTTTCCCGTCCTGATTGACGTCGGCCCCGCGCCTGCGGGGGTGTTCCTTGGGAGCAGCCGGACGGTCCGTTTGGTCAGGAGTCGGCCCCGCGCCTGCGGGGGTGTTCCCACCGCCGGCCCGTTCGCCCGCCAACCCGAAGGGTCGGCCCCGCGCCTGCGGGGGTGTTCCATGATGACCAAGTTTGTGGAGTCAGCTGCCGGCGTCGGCCCCGCGCCTGCGGGGGTGTTCCCTCCCGCCGCCCGGCCAACCGGCGCGTCCCCGAGTCGGCCCCGCGCCTGCGGGGGTGTTCCGTCGTAGACCAGCGCGCCGACCGCGCGTTTGCCGTCGGCCCCGCGCCTGCGGGGGTGTTCCTCCGATCTGGCAGCGCGTCCACCCACCGGCTGAGTCGGCCCCGCGCCTGCGGGGGTGTTCCTCCGAGGACGACGATGAGTGACACCACCCTGGCGTCGGCCCCGCGCCTGCGGGGGTGTTCCCCGCGCGGGCAATCAGCGACCTCCAAGCCGTCCGTCGGCCCCGCGCCTGCGGGGGTGTTCCGCTGAGCAGGCCGACAGCGACCTCGACAGCGCGGTCGGCCCCTCGCCTGCGGGGGTGTTCCCTCCTACGCGCTCACACAGAGCGTCATCCCGGAGTCGGCCCCGCGCCTGCGGGGGTGTTCCCTTGCAGGGCTACACCCTCGAGCATCGCGCTGGGTCGGCCCCGCGCCTGCGGGGGTGTTCCCTACTGCGCCTGGACGCGATGCTGCGGACCGCGGTCGGCCCCGCGCCTGCGGGGGTGTTCCCGGAGAGCCGGTCCTCGACCGGGGAGGCAAACCGTCGGCCCCGCGCCTGCGGGGGTGTTCCGGGACAGCTCGACCCGCGCCCGCGTTCCGTCGGGTCGGCCCCGCGCCTGCGGGGGTGTTCCCCCGAGACCCGGCAGGTTCACCGACCCGGTCGCGTCGGCCCCGCGCCTGCGGGGGTGTTCCGAGCGGGCCCGCCAGGCGGAGGCCGGATTGGTCGTCGGCCCCGCGCCTGCGGGGGTGTTCCCGCCTGGACCGACTTCACCGGCTGGTGCCGCATGTCGGCCCCGCGCCTGCGGGGGTGTTCCGTACCTCGGCGACATGATGGACCAGTTCGGCATGTCGGCCCCGCGCCTGCGGGGGTGTTCCCGGTACCTGGTCATCGAAGCCAAGAACGCCACCGTCGGCCCCGCGCCTGCGGGGGTGTTCCCCCGTGGGAATCCGCGGGCGCCGAGCTCGCCGCGTCGGCCCCGCGCCTGCGGGGGTGTTCCCTCGCGAACGCGGCGGTTGAGGTCCGCGTAGCGGTCGGCCCCGCACCTGCGGGGGTGTTCCGTCGACCGAGGGCGCCGTGGCGATGATGCTCGCGTCGGCCCCGCGCCTGCGGGGGTGTTCCCTCTCCGCGAGTTCCTTGCGTGACTTCATGATGGTCGGCCCCGCGCCTGCGGGGGTGTTCCCTCTCCGCGAGTTCCTTGCGTGACTTCATGATGGTCGGCCCCGCGCCTGCGGGGGTGTTCCGACGGCGTGCTGCTCGCCCCGGACGGTGAGTTCGTCGGCCCCGCGCCTGCGGGGGTGTTCCTCAAACGGTGGTCGAGTTCCCCTCCTACACCGCGTCGGCCCCGCGCCTGCGGGGGTGTTCCGCGGGTCGGTGCCGGTGTAGCCGACGTTGATGAGTCGGCCCCGCGCCTGCGGGGGTGTTCCCCGCCACCACGGCGGGAGTTGGTGAAGCTCTCGGTCGGCCCCGCGCCTGCGGGGGTGTTCCTCGCGGCCGCGGCCGCCAGTGCCCCGGTCTGGGGTCGGCCCCGCGCCTGCGGGGGTGTTCCTACGACCTCCCCGGGTCGGAGAGTCCGAGGTGCGTCGGCCCCGCGCCTGCGGGGGTGTTCCGGCCCAGGACGGCAAGGCGCGGTTCGAGCGCTGGTCGGCCCCGCGCCTGCGGGGGTGTTCCGGCCCAGGACGGCAAGGCGCGGTTCGAGCGCTGGTCGGCCCCGCGCCTGCGGGGGTGTTCCGGCCCATGGTGGAGTTCAGACACCGTTCAGGTGGTCGGCCCCGCGCCTGCGGGGGTGTTCCCCGGCTTCCGCCCGCGAAGGGCTCGACCGGCCAGTCGGCCCCGCGCCTGCGGAGGTGTTCCGCGCTGGCCCCGGTAGCCCAGGACGGGCCCGATGTCGGCCCCGCGCCTGCGGGGGTGTTCCGGCTGGCCGGCTTTGCGGAGCACGAGGATGTACGTCGGCCCCGCGCCTGCGGGGGTGTTCCGACCCTCTGCCCCAAGTGCTCGTCTATCTGACTGTCGGCCCCGCGCCTGCGGGGGCGTTCCCCGCACCTACCTCAACGCCCGGTGGTGGACCGGGTCGGCCCCGCGCCTGCGGGGGTGTTCCCCGCAACCCGCTGTCGGGCGTGCGCCGTGCCGCGTCGGCCCCGCGCCTGCGGGGGTGTTCCGGCCGTCAGAGGGCTGCGCCGTACGCCGTCTCAGCGAAACCTGTATAGAAATCGCCCACCACGTAGTCGGACTCGTTCCGTGGTTCCCTGCATTCCCGCGAGGACGTTCCACCCTGCGAACGTTGGTCCGCCAGATAGATCTTCCGCCGTTCGTCATCGCGCGGACAAGGCGCGCGCGGCGGTGACGCGGCGGTGATCGCCGGAGTCATCGGCTGCCGGAGGGTGCCTCACTGGCAAGTCACCCGACTCAGGGCAGCCAGTTGCATGGTGACCGATCGCGAGGAACGTCCACCCGCCGCGACTTTGCCTTCTCTTTACAACCTGCTCGTGTGTTGCGTCGTCTCTTCGCACGATCAGTTGACCAGATCCCGCCCGCACCCCGCCGGGGAGCGGCGGGTCGACGAAGAAAAGTGGTTTCCGATGCGCAGGATTCTTCTCGCCGCCGCGGCCGTCGCGTGCACAGCTGTGCTGGCCGGTACGGCGCCCGCGCTCGCCGACGGGCCGAGCGCGCAGCCCACCCGGGCGGACAGCCCGGCCCCCGCCGCCGGCGCGCAGGACGACGTGAAGGCGTCCTCGACTCAGGACGACGTGAAGGCGTCCTCCACGCAGGACGACGTGAAGGCGTCCTCGACTCAGGACGACGTGAAGGCCTCCTCCACGCAGGACGACGCGCCTGCCCCCGAGTCCGATCCCGGTCAGGTCCGCGCAGTGCCCTCCGGTGCGCCCAACACCGGGGTGCTGTCCCCGGCCGCAGCCGGTGGGCCGGACAGCACGGTAGTCGCCGGGGTCGCTGCGGGCAGCCTGCTGGCCCTGGCCGGCGGCGCGTTCACGGTGACGCGGCGCAGGCGCACCACCGCCGCATGACGCCGGGTGCGAGGCGGGCCGTGGTGCTGGCGGCCCTGGCCGCGCTTCCCTGGGCGGGCGGGTGTGCCGACCGCTCCGGTGGCGGTCCCGTCGCCGCTCCGCACGTCGCCTCCGCGCCGCCGGCTGCGGCCCGCACGCACCCGTCATCTCCCGCCCCGCTCGCCCGCTCAGTCCCGGTACGGCTGCGGATCCCGGCCATCGGGGTCGACACGCCGGTCATGGAGCTGGGGTTGGCCCCGGACGGCACGGTGGAGGTCCCTCCGGTGGCGCGCGACTCGCCTGCCGGCTGGTACAGGCAGTCCCCTACGCCGGGCCGGCTCGGCCCGTCGGTACTCCTGGCCCACGTCACGGTGGGCCAGTACGGCGACGGAGTCTTCCGCCACCTCGCACAACTGCGGCCGGGCGACCGGGTCGTGGCGGGGCTCAAGGACGGCGTGTCGGCGGAGTTCACGGTGTTCCGGGTGCGGAACGTGTCCAAGGCGCGCTTCCCGACCAAGGAGGTCTACGGCGACGTGGACCGCCCCGAGCTGCGTCTGATCACCTGCGGCGGACCTCGCACCGCCGACGGGAGCGGATACCAGGACAACGTCGTGGTGTACGCCTCCCTGACATCGGCGGGCCGCGACCGGCGGTAGGCACGGGGCCGGGCCACGGGCACCGTGCCTGCGGCCCGGCCCGCACAGTGATGTGCTCGGGCGCGCACCCCGGGTGTGATGAACAATGAAATGTGGCACGTGTTGAAACGGTCCTCCCGGGATGAAGCGGCGTCCGAGCTGTTCGCCGCCCTGTATCCCTCCCTCGCCGGCTGGTGCCGACGGCTGGTCGACGACGACGGGACGGCCCACGAGATCGCCTCGGAGGCCTTCACCCGGCTGTGGGCGCGCTGGACGAGCGTGGACGAACCGCGCGGCTTCCTCTACGTCACCAGCGCCAACATCGTCCGCGACCACTGGCGGAAGCTGGAGCGCGAACGGAGGGCCATGCGGCGTGCCGGCACGGAGGTGCTGGTCGGCGGGCAGGGCGAAGGACGCGACGGGCAGACCGATTCCTCGGTACGGATGCTCGTGCAGTCGCTGCCCGAGCGGCTGCGGGTGCCCATCCTGCTCTACTACTACGCCGACATGACGGTCCGGGAGGTGGCTGCTGTGACCGGCCGGAAGGAAGGAACCGTGAAGGCAGACCTGCACGCGGCGAGGGGACTGCTGCGAGCCGGACTCAGGAGGGGTTTTGATCACGCCCATTGAGGACCCGAACGAGGAACGCGATCCGGAGCTGATCCTGCTTCTGCAGCCCGGCACGGCACTCCTCGGGCCGCCGCCCGGCCGCTTCCGGGAGGTCCGCCGTGCGGCGGCCCGGCGGAAGGTGTTGCGCGCGGCCGCGCAGGTGGGGGCGTCCCTTGCTGTGGCGGCGATCGTCGCCCTGCCGCTGCGCCTGCTGTCACCCCCGGCGCAGGGCCCGGCGGTAGTACCGGCGGCCTCCGTCCCTCCGACCGACCCTCCTCCGTCGCGACGACCGACCACGCCTCCCACACCGGCACCGTCCGCGGCACCCCGGCAGGACCACCACGCCGACTCGGCGCCGCCGGCACCGACCCGTGCGACTTCGTCGCCCAGGGACCCCTCGCGCGGCGGCGGCTCAGACGTCAACTCGCCGTGAGATCGCGGTCGTGGCCGCCGGTGTTGGTGACGAGGAGGCACCGCGATGCGGAACACCACCGACTCGGCACACGGTGCCCTCATGACTTCCGAGGCGGTCCCGGCCGCGTCCGCGCCATGAAGCCGGGCGCGCACGGCGCGGCCCGAGCCGGTGGTGACAGCTCGGGCCGTGCCGTGCGCTCCGGTCAGGATCCGGTCAGTCGTCCTCGACGGACAGGGCCTGGCTCGGGCAGATGTGGGCCGCGTACCTGGCCTGCTCCAGTCCGTCCTTGTCGGGACGCTCGACCAGGACGAGGACCGTACCGTCGGCCTCGCTCTGGTCGAACAGGTCCGGTGCGGTGAGCACACACTGTCCCGCGCCCACGCAGCGCGTGGTGTCCGCGACGATACGCATCGTGCCTCCTACCAAGTGACGGGGAACTCGTACAGACCGTAGATGTTGCTGTCGTCCTTGAACGGCAGCTCGTCGGTCGGCACGCCGGACTTCAGTCCGGGAATCCGTCGGAGCAGGGTGTCGAAGACGATCTGCAGCTCCAGCCTGGCCAGATTCTGGCCGAGGCACTGGTGCGCGCCGAAGCCGAAAGCCACGTGATTGCGGGCACCCCGCTCGATGTTCAGTTCTTCCGGCCGGTCGAAGACGTCCGGGTCGTGGTTGCCCGAGACGGCGAGGGTCACCACCCCTTCTCCCTCACGGATGAGCACTCCGCCGAGTTCCACGTCGGCCGTGGCCAGACGGGACGTCGCGAACTCGACGATGGTGTAGTAGCGCAGCAACTCCTCCACGGCACCGAGGGTCTTGCTCGGGTCCTCGCGGAGCGCGGCCGCGTCTTCGGGGTGCTCAAGCAGCGCCAGCGTGCCGAGCGAGATCATGTTCGCGGTGGTCTCGTGGCCGGCTATGAGCAGCAGGAACGCGAGGCCGACCAGGTCCTCGTGCCGGGCCTCGGCGGTCTCGTGCTGAGCCTCGCCGCTTTCGCGCTGCTTCAGGATCTGCCTGCTGAGCAGGTCGTCGCCGGGCTCCCGCTCCTTTTCCGTGATCAACTTGTCGAGGTAGGAACGCAGATCGTCACGCGCCCGCACCCGCTGTTCGGTCGAGTTGGTACGGCGCAGCAGCTCCGTGGAACGGGACTGGAAGAAGTCGTGGTCGGCGTACGGCACACCGAGCAGTTCGCAGATGACCAGGGAAGGCACCGGCAGGGACAACGCCTGTACCAGGTCGACCGGTTGGGGGCCGGCCAGCATGGCGTCGATGTGCTCGTCCACGATCTCCTGGATGCGCGGCTTGAGCTCGTTCATCCGCCTGACGGTGAACTCCCCGACCACCGCGCGACGGGCCGGCCCGTGTTCGGGCGCGTCCATCGAGATCAGCGACGGCCGGAAGTCGGCCGCCACCTTCTGCTGCCCCTCGACCATGACGGGGTAGCGGGGGTCGGTGCGGTCCGAGCTGAACCGGGGATCGGTCAGCATCGCCCGGATGTCTTCGTGCCGGGTCAGGGCCCACGCGGTACGGCCGGTGGGCAGGGTCACCCGGGAGATGGGCGCTTGCTCGCGCAACTCCTGGTATTCCGCCGGTGGCGCGTAGGGACAGGTGCGCAGAGCCGGAAGCACCAGCGCCGATTGGTCGCTCATCAGATCACCCCAGTCAGGACAGAAGGCGCAAAGTGCACCCGCTGGATACGCATTTCACCGTAGCCAAGTGGAGGTTTTTCGTCCACATGGTGGGTGAGAGAATCGGCCATTCGTTGACGGAGAGGTGAGGACATGACGGCGGACCGGGAGAGAAGACTGCGGGCCGACGCGCTCCGCAACCGCGGCCAGATCCTCGCGGCCGCCAAGAAGGTCTTCGGGGATCAGGGCCCGGACGTGCCGATGGAGGAGATCGCCCGGCAGGCGGGCGTCGGAACCGGCACGCTCTACCGGCGTTTTCCCGACCGGGAGGCGCTGATCCGGGCGGTCGCGCACGACAGCTTCGCCCATGTCCTGACGGAGGCCCAGGCAGCCGCCGCGGAGGAGCCGAGCGCCTGGGACGCCCTCGTACGGCTGCTCCGCACCTCGCGCGAACTGCAGCTGAGCGTGCAGCTCGCCATCCTGTCGCCGGTGGCCTGGTCGATCATCAAGGACGACCCGGAGGCCGTTCAATTCCGGCGTGAACTGCTCGCCACTCTCGACGGTGTGGTGCGGGCCGCGCAGGAGGAGGGAACACTGCGCCAGGATGTCGGCGCCGGCGACGTGGCCGCATTGCTCACACTGCTGCTCCGGCCGATGCCCACCACGCCGGACGCCCCCGCGTGGATGGTCTCGGAGCGCGCGATGGCCTTGATGCTGGACGGCCTGCGGTCCCGGTCGGACTCACCGCTGCCCGGCCAGGCCCTTGGCGTCGACAGCTTCAACTCCCCTCCGTCGCCAGGGAACTGAGCGTGCGGGCCCCGGAGACCCTGGCTCACGAAAACCGGATCCGGGACGCCTCGGCTCAGGCGGCCCCGGCCCCGAACGCCGTCAGCAGCATGTCGGTGAGCTGGTCGAGGTAGTCCGGGTCGGTCGGGGCCGCGAGCACGGTCAGCCGCCAGTAGAGGGGACCCACGAGGAAGTCCAGGGCCAGCGGGACGTTCAGGTCGGCCGACAGTTCGCCGCGTTCGACGGCCCGCTGGAGCAGGGCTCCGGCCTGTTCGCGGCGGACTTGGCTGATTCTGGGGCGCATCGCTTCGGCGAGTTCCGGCGTACGGCCGGATTCGGCGAACAGGTCAGGGATGATCCTGGACGCGAGAGGGTGCCTCAGCCCCGCCTCGGCCGCCGCGAGAAACGCGCGCAGATCACCGCGGAGGCTGCCGGTGTCCGGATCGTCGGCCGTCCGGATCGCGACCTGCGTGACCAGCTCGATGACCATGGCCTGCTTGGACGGCCAGCGGCGGTAAATCGCCGCCTTGCCCGCGCCCGCGCGCTTGGCCACGGCTTCGACCGACAGCTTTCCGTACCCGACGGCGGCCAGCTCCTCGAACATCGCGGTCATGATCGCGTCGGTGACGGCATCCTGGAGAACCGGGCCGCCGGACGCGCGGCGCTCTGATGATGTGGGCATACTTCAGAACATACCACGAGACGGAACGGTCACGTCTCGTCAATCTTCCCGCGCTGCTCGCGCAGGCAGCACGGCGACCGCGGGTCGGCGCTTCGGTCCGCGCCCCCACTGACGCGGACGGGCGGACGACGGTGGGCGCCGGCGATCAGCTCGCAGGCACCCACCGGGTTCAGTTCCGCGGCCGGTCAGTTGACCGCGGCGAAAGAAAACGAACCGTAGGAGATGTCGCCGACCTCGGCGTGGGTGGCCTGGCCGACTCCGTGACCCTCAGGGCCCTCGTGACCGGCCAGGGCCGTGGCGCTCGCCGAGCCGACGCCGAGCAGAACGGAGGCGGCGGCCAGGCCGAGAGCGGCGGAGGCGATTCGAAGTGCGCGCATCATCAGTTCCTTTTGTTGTGAGATGTCTGGTGTTGCTTCGGTCCTCCAACGACCGATAACCGCTCACGGCATCGCCTCACACACCCGGTGCTCGCGTTCATCACCCGATTGGCGGCCGGTCCGGGGCTCACAGCCCGTCGGTGTAGAGCAGGCGGTCGGGTGAGCCCGCGCCGATCGGGGCCACGACTCCCTTCGTGGAGTGTGCGGCGAGCCAGCCGGCGACCTCGTCCGGAGTGGCTTCCGGGTGCTCCTCCTTATAGAGGGCGGCGACTCCGGCGACGTGGGGGCTGGCCATGGAGGTGCCGTTGAGCGTGCTGAAGCCTCCGCCGAGCTTCGCCGAGACGATGGCGACGCCGGGCGCGTACGTCGTCAGGCAACGGCCGAAGTTACTGAAGTGGGCCTCGTGATCCTCGGTATCGGTCGCGCCTACGGTGACCACGCTCTCGGCGCGGGCGGGGGAGATGTCACAGGCGTCCTTCGAGTCGTTGCCGGCCGCGACGACGGGCAGGACGCCGCTTTCCGCGACGGCGTCGGCGGCGGTGTCGAGCGCCTGTGACACGGGTCCTCCGACGGACGCGTTCAGGACTGCGGGCCGCCTGGCGTGCCCGGCGACCCAGTCGAAGCCGGCGATGATCCCTGCCAGGCTGCCCTTGGCCTCGCAGTTGAGCACGCGGACGGAGACCAGCGAGACGGAGCGGGCCACGCCGTGGGTCGCGCCGCCGGTGGTGCCCGCCACGTGCGTGCCGTGGAAGTTGCAGTCCTGCCCGTCGTGCCCGTCGCCCACGGCGTCGTACCCGACGGTGGCGCGGCCGCCGAACTCGCTGTGCGCGGTCTCGATTCCGGTGTCGACGATGTACGCGGTGACACCCCGGCCCGTGCCGTTCACGTTGAACTGGTTGTCGAGCGGAAGGTAGCGCTGATCGATCCGGTCGAGACCCCAGCTCTCGGCCACGACCGCGCTCCGCGTGGACCGCGCCCGTTCCGCTTCCGGGGCCTTCGCGGCCCTCCGTACGAAGCGCGGCAGATCGAGCGCGACCCTGGCGTTCTCCTCGACGGCCCGGACCGCGGGCAGGGTGCGTACGGTCCGCAGCTGGGCCGGGCTGAGGACGGCGGCGAACCCGCGCAGGGCGCTCTCGTACGTGAACAGCGGGGTGAGGCGGAGCTGCCGCAGCACCGCGGCCGGTGAGTACGCGGGCTTGAGCGTGACGATGTACTGCCCGGGAACCGCGTCGGCGGACCGCGCGACCGGCAGAGCACGCCGTCCGGGGACGGCCTGGGCGTCGGCGCTGACGGCGCCGGCGGCCAGCGGGACGAGCAGCAGCAGGGCGGTCGATACCCAGCGCGCGCGCAGGCGCATACGTACTCCTAGGGAAGAGGGAGCCGCCCACGGACGGGACGCGTCCGCGGGCGGCGGACACTCTTCCTTCGTCCGGCCGGCGCCCCTACCTTGAGCGCCCTCGGCCGGATGACACACCTTGATCCTCAATTGCCTGATCACTGATCAGGATCAGCCATCGAACGGTCACGTTCATACGGTTAGACTCACGCGACTGCACAGCGTCAGCAGGGGAGGCAGTGGCGGATGGGGAAAGCCGGGAAGGTCATTTTCTATGCGTTGATCGTCTTTGTGCTCTACACGATCATCACCTCCCCGCAGAGGTCGGCGGAGCTTGTCGGAGTAGGGTTCGAAGGCATATCGAGTGCCGCCCAGGGCGTCGGGCAGTTCATGTCCGATCTGGTCCGGTAACCGGGCCCCGCCCAGCCGCCCGACCCACCCCAGCCCCATCCGGACCGGCCCCGCGCCACCCCGCTCGGCACGGCCCCCCGTACAGCCCCGCCCCCAAGGAGCGCCCCTTGATCCGCCACCTGGTCCTCTTCAAGCTGAACGAGGGCGTCTCGCGCGACGAGCCGCGCGTGGCCGCCGGGGCGAAGGCGTTCCAGGAGTTGGGCGGGCAGGTGCCCGAGGTGGAGTTCTGGGAGTGCGCCTGGAACTTCAGCGAGCGCCCGATCGCCTACGACTTCGCCATCAACGCGGCGGTGGCCGACCGCGACGCGCTTCAGCGCTATCTCGACCACCCCGCTCATCAGGCGGGCGTCGCACTGTGGCGTGAATTCGCCACCTGGGTGATCGCGGACTACGAGTTCTGACCCCTCCCCCCTCTCCGCCCCACATCATTCCGATGTGGGGCTTTTGGGTTTTTTGCCCCAACTTGCCGTCAACACGGCATTATCTGGTACTTGCGCACGGTGCACATGTCTTGTGATGCTATGACCGCTTTTGACGGATGAGTTGACCGCAGTAGACCGCAGTGGACAGCAAAGGGGTGGCGTGACCGTGCCGGCCAGTTCTACGCCTCAAGTGCCGCCCCAGATCGAGACCGAACCACGCCCCTCCACGGCGCAGACCCGGGGCGCGGACACCCGGGCGCTGACGCAGGTGCTCTTCGCCCGGCTGAAGGACGCGGAGCCGGGCACCGAGGAGCACAGCAAGGTGCGCGCGGCACTCATCGAGGCGAATCTGCCGCTGGTGCGGTACGCGGCGGCGCGCTTCCGCAGCCGTAACGAACCGATGGAGGATGTCGTCCAGGTCGGCACGATCGGCCTGATCAACGCCATCGACCGCTTCGACCCGGACCGCGGGGTGCAGTTCCCGACGTTCGCGATGCCCACGGTCGTCGGCGAGATCAAACGGTACTTCCGGGACAACGTACGGACCGTCCACGTGCCGCGCCGGCTGCACGAGCTGTGGGTCCAGGTCACCGGCGCGACCGAGGACCTGACGACGGCTCACGGACGCTCTCCCACGACCGCCGAGATCGCCGAGCGGCTGAAGATCTCCGAGGACGAGGTCCTCGCCTGCATCGAGGCGGGCCGCTCGTACCACGCGACGTCACTGGAGGCCGCCCAGGAGGGCGACGGACTGCCGGGGCTGCTCGACCGGCTCGGGTACGAGGATCCGGCACTGGCCGGGGTGGAGCACCGCGACCTGGTCCGGCATCTGCTCGTACAACTACCCGAAAGGGAACAGCGGATCCTGATGCTCCGCTATTATA
Organism: Streptomyces sp. NPDC088725; assembly: GCF_044751305.1. NCBI lineage: Bacteria > Bacillati > Actinomycetota > Actinomycetes > Kitasatosporales > Streptomycetaceae > Streptomyces > Streptomyces sp. NPDC088725. The sequence continues at coordinate 494,427 of NZ_JBIVLO010000004.1, read as the reverse complement.
ATAATCTGACCCAATCTCAGATCAGTCAGGAACTGGGAGTCTCCCAGATGCATGTGTCGAGGCTTCTCGCCAGAAGCTTTGCTCGCCTTCGATCAGCAAATCGGATCGAGGCGTAATCCCCGCGGGCACTCCCGCTTCCGAGGGCACGGGTGGAACAAAAGCCCCATACCCCCTCTTTCCGGCACAGAGCCAGGCAGCCACTTGTCGACAAGTCACTACAGCGTGTTGCCGACATGTGACATTCTGCTGGAACCGCGTTTGCCGCAGCCCCGCGTCCGGTATTCAGGTGGAGGCTGCGTTCCTCCGACGGGAGCGGCCACCGCGTCCGTCAGCGACCTCAAGGGGGTGGCATGTCCGCAGAACAGGGCAGCTCGAAGGTGCTCACGCTCACAAAGAGCGCTCCCGCGCCCGATGCTCTCGACACCGTGGTGCACGTGGCTCAGCCGCGGGTGTCACAGCCGGAAGCCATCGACACCCGCACTCTGTCCCGCTCTCTGTTCCTTCGCCTCGCCGAACTGGGCACGGACGAAACGGACAGCCCGGAGCGCACCTACGTGCGTGACACTCTCATCGAACTCAATCTGCCACTGGTCCGTTACGCGGCGGCGCGATTCCGCAGCCGTAACGAGCCGATGGAGGACATCGTCCAGGTCGGAACGATCGGCCTGATCAAGGCGATCGACCGTTTCGACTGCGAACGGGGCGTGGAATTCCCCACGTTCGCGATGCCCACGGTCGTCGGTGAGATCAAGCGCTTCTTCCGCGACACCTCGTGGTCGGTCCGGGTCCCCCGCCGCCTCCAGGAGCTGCGGCTCGCGCTCACCAAGGCCAGTGACGAGCTGGCGCAGAAGCTCGACCGCTCGCCGACCGTCCCCGAACTCGCCGTGGTGCTCGGTGTGTCCGAGGAGGACGTGGTCGACGGCCTCGCGGTCGGCAACGCGTACACGGCGTCCTCGCTGGACTCACCCTCGCCCGAGGACGACGGCGGTGAGGGCTCCCTCGCGGACCGTCTCGGCTACGAGGACATGGCCCTGGAGGGCGTCGAGTACCGCGAGTCGCTGAAGCCGCTCCTGGCCAAACTGCCGCCCCGCGAGCGGCAGATCATCATGCTGCGGTTCTTCGCCAACATGACGCAGTCACAGATCGGCGAGGAAGTCGGCATCTCACAGATGCACGTCTCGCGGCTGCTGACCCGCACGCTCGCGCAGCTGCGCGAGGGGCTGATCTCCGACTGAGGCACGGAAACCCCGCCCAACTCGCGGGCGGGGTTCCGGTATGACGGAGTAGGGGTCCGGTGGCGGCCGGACCGTCAAGGAGCCGCCAGGTCGTCAGAGGGCCATACAAAGGCCGCCGTGGGCCCGAACAGGCCACCAGAAGGCCGGCAGGCCGTCAGAAGGCCAGCAGGGCCACCACGACCAGGACCACGACGACCGCGACGACGCCGATCACCACGCCGGCCTTCGATCCGCTCTTCTGCGGCGCGGCCGGCTGTCGCTGCGGCTCGCCCTCGTCGACGAACGCGCGGAACATCTGAGTGCTGCCCGCGGGGTCGGGGTTGCCCTGAGGACCTGGTCCCTGCGGAGTTTGGGGGTTGTGTGCCATGGTCCAGGACCCTAGCGAACGCACCGCCGCCGCCCAACCCCGGGACCGCTGTCAATTGCCCCCGGACGCCCCCTGATCGCGTTTTCGGACACCCGCGGCCCTCCCCCGCCGGACATTGACCCGTTCCAGGTGAAGCCTTTTGGGTTCCTTTACTCTCACTGCCCCGATTTAGTTTGCCTGCAGCAACCAACGGCTTCTATGGTTGCCCCAAGCAACAACATGTCGGAGGGTTCATGGCCGCACAGAGCCAGTACGCGGAGCTGGCCCGGCAGCTCACCGCTCTCGGCGCCGTCAAACGGGGACTGGCGCGCATCATGCCCGCCGAGTGCCCCAGCGGTATCGCCGTCGTACTCGGCCTGCTGCAACAGCACGGCGAGATGCGGATGAGCCGCCTCGCGGAACTGCTCGCCGTCGACATGTCGGTCACCAGCAGGCACGTCGCACACGCCGCGGAACGCGGTTGGCTGGAGCGGTCCGCCGACCCCGCCGACAAGCGCTCGCGCATCCTGCGGCTCACGCCCCAGGGACACGACATGCTCGCCGAACTGGCCGTGCGGACAACCGAGATGTTCGCCCGCACGCTCGAAGACTGGTCCGACGACGAGGTCGGACAACTCAGCGCGATGCTCGACCGCCTGCGCAGCGACTTCAGCGACTGCCGCGACTGGCAATACGAAGGTACGCACTCCCGTACACCCGCGCATTCACAGACGTAAGACAAGGAACTCAATGGCTACGACCACACCATCCGGTGTGCGGGGCGGCCACGCCAAGCACGGAGGCGAACCCGCCTCCGAAGCCGGCGCGCCGATGACACACCGCCAGATCATGGAAGCCCTCTCCGGGCTCCTGCTCGGCATGTTCGTCGCGATCCTCTCCTCGACGATCGTGACCAACGCCCTGCCCCAGATCGTCTCGGACCTCGGGGGCGGACAGAGCTCTTACACCTGGGTGGTGACCGCCTCGCTGCTCGCGATGACGGCGACCACTCCGCTGTGGGGCAAGCTCTCCGACCTCTTCAGCAAGAAGCTGCTGGTCCAGATAGCCCTGATCATCTACGTCCTGGGCTCGGTCGTGGCCGGCCTCTCGGTGAACTCCGAGATGTTGATCGCCTGCCGTGTCTTCCAGGGCATCGGCGTCGGCGGTCTCTCCGCCCTCGCCCAGATCGTCATGGCGGCGATGATCTCGCCGCGCGAGCGCGGCCGTTACAGCGGCTACCTCGGCGCGACCTTCGCCGTCGCCACCGTCGGCGGACCGCTGCTCGGCGGTGTCATCACCGACACCTCGTGGCTGGGCTGGCGCTGGTGCTTCTACGTCGGCGTCCCGTTCGCCGTCATCGCGCTGATCGTGCTCCAGAAGACCCTCAAGCTCCCGGTCGTCAAGCGCAAGGTCAAGGTCGACTGGTCCGGCGCCTTCTTCATCAGCGCCGCCGTCTCGCTGCTGCTGCTCTGGGTGACGTTCGCGGGCTCCAAGTACGACTGGGTCTCGTGGCAGTCGTACGTCATGGTCGGCGGCTCGATCGTGCTCGGCGCGATCTTCGTCCTCGTCGAGTCGAAGGCCAGCGAGCCGATCATCCCGCTGCGCCTCTTCCGCAACCGTACGATCACGCTGGCCTCGGTGGCCTCGCTCTTCGTCGGTATCGCGATGTTCGCCGGCACGGTCTTCTTCAGCCAGTACTTCCAGCTGGCACGCGACAAGTCGCCGACGATGTCCGGCATCATGACGATCCCGATGATCGGTGGCCTGTTCCTCTCCTCCACCATCTCCGGTCTGATCATCACCAAGACGGGCCGCTGGAAGGTCTGGCTGGTCAGCGGTGGCTTCCTGGTGACGGCGGGCCTCGGGCTGCTGGGCACGATCCGGGTGGACACGCCGTACTGGCAGATGGCGTTCTACATGGTCGCCATGGGCCTCGGCGTCGGCATGATGATGCAGAACCTCGTCCTGTGCACGCAGAACCAGGTCTCCCCGAAGGACCTCGGCTCCGCCAGCTCCGTCGTCACGTTCTTCCGCTCGCTGGGTGGTGCGGTCGGCGTCTCGGCGCTGGGCGCGGTGCTCGGCAACCGGGTCACGCACTACGTGAAGGACGGCCTGGCCGACCTCGGCCCGCAGGCCGCCGGCCTCGGCGGCGGCGGCAGTGACGGCTCCATCCCGAACCTGGCCACCCTGCCCGCCCCGCTGCGTGAGGTCATGGAGGCGGCGTACGGCCACGGCGTGGGCGACGTCTTCCTCTACTCGGCCCCGGCCGCGCTGGTCGCCTTCCTGATCACGCTGTTCATCAAGGAGATCCCGCTGCGCACGCGGAACCTCGGCGAGGACAAGCCGGGCGCCGAGGCGCCCGCGGGCGCGGTCCCGGCCCAGGCCGGCGCGTCGGCTCCGCTGCCCGCCGCGGTGCCCGCCCCCTCCGCGTCCGGCTCGTCGTCTGCCCCGGCGACGCAGACCACCGAGATTCACGGCACCGCGATACGGGGTGTCGTGAACGCCTCCGAAGGCGTCCCGGTCCCCCGGGCGGCCGTCACGCTCATCTCGCTGGGCGGCACCCAGCTCGCGCGCTCCGTCGCGCAGCAGGACGGCGGTTACGTGCTGGACGCGCCCGGCAGCGGCAGCTACGTGCTGATCGCGTCCGCCGACGGCTTCCAGCCGCAGGCGTCCACCGTGGTCGTCGGCACCGAGGAACTGTCGTACGACATCCTGCTCTCCGGTACGAGCGGTCTCGCCGGGACCGTGCGCGCCGCCGAGGACGGGCAGCCCATCGAGGGCGCCATGGTCATCGTGACCGATGTGCGCGGCGATGTGCTGGCCACCGGGAAGTCCGCCGTACAGGGCGAGTTCGCCTTCGTCGAGCTGGTCCCCGGCTCCGTGACCGTCGCGGTCAACGCCGCCGGCTTCCGGCCGCTGGCCCTGCCGGTGGAGATCGGCGGCCAGGGAGTCACCCGTATCGAGGCCATCCTCCAGTCCGGCGCCCTGGTCCAGGGCGTCATCCGGGCGGGCGCCGCCAGGCACCCGCTGCCGGACGCGCGCGTCACGCTCATCGACGCGGCGGGCAACGTCGTCGGCACGGCGACGACCGGGGACGACGGGGCGTACGCCTTCGCCGACCTGACCGCGGGCGAGTACACGGTCATCGCGACCGGATACCCGCCGGTCGCCGGTGCGTTGACGGTGGCAGGCCGCGGAGTCGACGGCCACGACATCGAACTCGCCCACCCGGGCGAGTAGTCAAGACGCCCGGACAGCGCGTTGCCCATGGCGGACGGTGCGTTGACCCGGTGCGGAGAATGGGCCCCGGTGACGGGGTGGTGGGCAGGGGACGGCCCGCCACCCCGTCGCCGGGGCCCGACGTGTGACAAGAACGAGGAGATATACGGGATGGGACTTCGCGCACAGGTACGGACGCGGGACGGCTGGGCCGTTCAGCACGCGGTCGTGACCATGACCGACATGACCGGCGCCCAGGTGGTACGGGCGGCGGCCGACGGCGACGGTGTGGTGACGGACAGCGTGCTGCTCGCGCCGGGCCCGTACACCGTGATCGTGACCGCCATCGGATACGCGCCCGCCGCCGCCACCGCCCTGGTGACCGCGAGCGGCCGCGCCGAGATCGGCACGATCGTGCTGGCCAGACAGGGCGGGGTCGAACTGCCCCCGCCGGGTGTCTGGAGCCTGGACCCCGCGCACTCGTCGGTGAGCGCGGTGGCGCAGCATCTGGGGATCTCCAGCGTGCGCGGCCGGTTCAACGAGTTCAGCGGGCGGATCGAGATCGTCGAGACCGAGGGTGGCGAAGGCTTCTCGCGGGTCGACGCGGTCATCGACGCGTCGAGCATCGACACCGGCAACGCGCTGCGCGACAAGCACCTGAAGTCGCCGGACTTCCTCGACATCGAGCGCTTCCCGGAGATCACGTACCGCAGTACGGGCCTGGACCCCGCGGGCGCCGACCGCTGGACCGTACACGGCCGGTTGACGCTGCACGGCGTGGAGCGCGAGGTCGACCTCGACCTCAGCTACCTGGGCACGGGACCCGACCCGTGGGGCGGCGTACGGGCGGCCTTCCGCGCGACGACGGAGCTGCGCCGCGAGGACTTCGACATGAACTTCAACCAGGTGGTCGAGGCAGGCATCGCGGCGATCGGCACGACGCTGCGGGTGGAGCTGGACATCCAGGCCGTGCAGGGCGAGACGGTGCCGGGCGCGTAGCGCTCGCTGTGGTGTGGCCCCGCGTCGGATTGTCGCGAGGCAGACCGGCTGGGAGACGGGCCGGGCGGGACGGGCCGGGCGGGACGGGCCGGGCGGGACGGGCGGGACGGGCCGGGCGGGACGGGCCGGGCGGGACGGGCCGGGCGGGACGGGCCGGGCGGGACGGGCCGTCATATCGAACGGCACCGGCGCGGCAGACGGCACGGCGGATGGCCAGGCATCTGCCCGGCATATCGCGCGGCATGGAGCACCGCCGGGCGGCCGGGCAGGTCGTAGGCTGCGGACCATGGCACCGAACATCGCAACGAATACCGCTGTGGAACTGGACCAACTGCTGGAGTTCGTACGGCCCAGGCACCGCGCGATCCTGCTGACCACCCGCGCCGACGGCCGCCCACAGGGCTCCCCGCTCACCTGCGGGGTGGACGACGCGGGCCGCATCGTCGTCTCCACGTACCCGGAGCGCGCCAAGACCCGCAACGCGAAGCGCGACGACCGGGTGAGCGTGATCGTCCTGTCGGACGACTGGAGCGGGGCGTGGGTGCAGATCGACGGGACGGCCGAGGTGCTCGACATCCCGGAGTCGGTCGAACCGCTGGTGGAGTACTTCAGGAACATCTCCGGCGAGCACCCCGACTGGGACGAGTACCGCGCGGCGATGGTGAAGCAGGGGAAGTCCATCATCCGGATCACGCCGGAGCGTTGGAGCCCGATCGCGACCGGCGGCTTCCCGGCGAGGCTGGCACCGCCGGAGTAAGCCGCCGGAGCAACCCGCCGGACCGGTAAGGCACTTGGCGGCGGCGCGCCCGCGGAGCTATTCGCGGGCGCGCATCGCCTCGATGCCGGCGATGAGGAGTTCGAGCGCGAAAGTGAAGTCCCGTTCGCGCATCTCCTCGACCGTATCGCCGCCGCCCGCCTCGGCGGACTCGCCCGTCTCCTGGTGGAACGACCCCTGGAATTCCGGCTTTTCGCTGATCGACCCCATCGCGTGCCGGTAGTACTCGTCCTGGCTGACCTCTGCCTCCGCGCACCGCTGCACGTAGTGGCCCTCGATCGTGCCGAAGCCGTAGACGAACTGGAAGACGGCGGAGAACGCGCCCTTCTGATGGCTCGGCGCCAGGCCCGTACGCCGCATGACCGCCTGGACCGCGGAGGAGAAGTGCATCGAACGGGGGCCGATGTTCAGGTACTGGCCGATGAGCGGCGAGATCCAGGCGTGCCGCACCAGCACGGTCCGGTAGCTGACGGCGAGTTCACGCAGCTGGTCGCGCCAGTCGGCGTTCTCGTCCGTCAGGTCCGGGACCCGGATCTCGCCGAAGACGGAGTCGAGGGCCATCTCCAGGAGGTCGTCCTTGGTGTCGACGTACCAGTAGAGGGACATGGCGGTCACCCCCAGCTCCCCGGCCAGCCGCCGCATGGAGAACTTCGCCAGGCCCTCGGCGTCGAGCAGCCGTACGGAGACCGCGGTGATCCTGAGCCGGTCGAGGCCGGAGGGGTGGTCCGCGTCGCAGGATTCGCCGGAGGCGCCAGACACACCGGAGTCACCAGAGGCACCGGAGATGTCGCCCGTGGCGTCGGGCCGGCCGGTCGGATCCGGCTTGCGGCTGCGGCCCGGAGGCTTCCCCTCCAGCCATACGCTGGTCCGGGGTGGACGCTTGGCACGAGCTGCTTCCGACGCCATGGGTGGGCCTCCTCGTTCCTACCGGCCGGGCGGGCCGGACTCCACCGGTGGTACGGCTCCGACGACTGCCCCGGCGTTGGCCGTTCAGCCGCCGCCGACCGGAATCCAGCGTTGCGCGCAGGTTCCGAATGTTATGCCGCCCCTGATGCTGATAGTGCCCGCTGTGCACGGCACAACCGGGGCGCGGTGGCTGTCCGCCCGTCAGCCGACCGGTGAGGAGGAGCCGGCGGTAGGAGGAGCCGGCCGGTAGGAGGAGCCGGCCGGTGAGGAGGCCGCCGGCGCTTCCCGCGCGCTCATCGTGGCGCGGCGCCGGGTTCTCCGGGCTTGATCAGATATCCCGCGCCCCGCCGTGTATGGATCATCGGCGGCCGTCCCGCGTCGATCTTCCGCCGCAGGTAGGAGATGTACAGCTCGACGACGTTGGCCCGGCCGCCGAAGTCGTACGACCACACCCGGTCGAGAATCTGCGCCTTGCTCAGCACCCGGCGCGGGTTGCGCATCAGGAAACGCAGGAGTTCGAACTCGGTCGCGGTCAGGTGGATGGAGCGCCCGTCGCGGACGACATCGTGGCTGTCCTCGTCCAGGGACAGGTCGCCGACGACGAGCAGCGACTCGCTGCGTACGGCTGTGGCGCCCGAACGCCGGATCAGCCCGCGCAGCCGCGCCACGACCTCCTCCAGGCTGAACGGCTTGGTGACGTAGTCGTCGCCGCCCGCCGTCAGTCCGGCGATCCTGTCCTCGACCGAGTCCTTCGCGGTCAGGAGGAGCACGGGCACCTGCGGCAGTTCGCGCCGTAGTCTGCCCAGCACGGCGAGACCGTCCGTGTCGGGAAGCCTCACGTCCAGCACCACCGCGTCGGGCCTGAACTCCCGCGCCGAGGTCATGGCGCCCGCGCCGTCGCCCGCGCTGCACACCTCCCAGCCCTCGTACCGCAGGGTCATGGCCAGCAGCTCGGTGAGGGACGCTTCGTCATCCACGACGAGCACCCGTACGGGGCTGCCGTCCGGCCTGAGCATGTCGGTGCGCCCGCGGGGCGAGGTGATGGTCATGGTGGCCACCCTCAAGCCGCGTCCTGAGAGCCGCCTTTCGCGTCCCTGTGAATCCCCTGAGAAACGCGGACCGGACGGGAACAGGCGGTCCACATCCCCCCTGGCCGTCCGGCCGCCGGTCAGTGAACCGCGCACCTCACGGAGGTGTCGGTGCCGCTCGTGTCCCCATCGTTCACGGCCGTCCGCCCGCTCTCAGAAGAGCCCGTCCTGTACGCCACCGCTGTGCGTGTCCCTGACCGGCAGGGTCACGCCGGCGTCCGCTTCCGCCCGGACCAGTTCCCAGCCGCTCATCAGCCGGGTGTCGAGAACGATCACGGCGCCGTCCTCTCCACCGCCCGTCCCGCTCGCCCCGCTGCCGACGGTGGCCAGATGCAGGTCAGGCCCGGCCGCCGCGACCAGCCGCCCGGCGAAAGCCCCGCCGTCGACCAGCTCGGTCACCACCCCCATGAGCGGCGCCAGACCGTCGAGGCCGAAGGGCTCCGCGTGGTCGACGGGGCTGAAGTCCAGCCGTTCCAGCGACTGCGGCCAGTCCGAGAGCGCCACCGCACGCGCGTGCATCCGGCCGACCTCGTCCGCCCGTTCCTCGCGCGCGGGCAGTGCGGACCGTACGGCGCGCTTGCGGGCGTACGGAATCCGGTCGGGCACCCCGAGCGCCGTACGCAGCAGTTCCTCGGTCCGCCGTGCGGCCATCAGCGGCCCGCGTCCCAGCCAGCTGAACACCACGGCGCCCTGGCCGAGCAGCCGCGCGTCCCCGCGTTCCTCCGCGGTGATCCCGACCTTGACCAGGCCGGGGCCGAACCACGCCAGGTAGACGCGGTAGGTGCGCGGATCGTCCGCGATCGTGTCGGCGGCGACCGAGTGCAGCCGGTCGAGCCGGGCGCACTCCGCGCACTGCCCGCCGGTACCGCGCCCCGGCACGGTGGCCCGCCGGGGGCAGGCGTTGCCGCGCGCCCCGGCGCACTGGCGCGCGCCGAGAGCGCGGAACGCCACGTCACTCCCGTAGACGAGCGCGCTCTCCCTGCGGCCCCCGCCGTCCCGCAGCCACACGAGCACGGGCGCGCGGTCCGTCCAGCGCAGTCCGGCACATCTCCACGCGTTCGTCATCGTGCACCGATCGTAGGTGGACGGGTCGCGACAACCCGGGGTCGGACAGGCTTACGAGGGCGGGCGCGGCGGCGGAGACGGCGTTAGCGTTCGCGGTGGGGGACACACCTATTTCCACAGGGACGGAATCCGATGAAGCACGTCAAACTCGCCGACCTCGACGTCTCCCGTATCGGGCTCGGCTGCATGACCATGTCCGCCTTCTACACGGGCGCGGGCACGGACGACGCCGAGTCCATCCGTACGATCCACCGGGCCCTGGACCTCGGAGTGACCTTCCTGGACACAGCCGAGATGTACGGCCCCTATGTCAACGAGGAGCTGCTGGGCCGCGCGCTCGCGGGCCGGCGCGACCAGGTCGTCCTGGCGACGAAGTTCGGCGTCATCTCGCACCCCCGCGGCTCACGGCCCGGCATCGACAGCAGCCCCGAGAATGTCCGCCGCGCCGTCGAAGGCTCACTCAAACGGCTCGGCACGGATTACATCGACCTCTTCTACCAGCACCGGGTCGACCCGGCGACGCCCATCGAGGAGACGGTGGGCGCCCTCGCCGAACTCGTCAGGGAAGGCAAGATCCGCCACATCGGCCTCTCGGAAGCCGCCCCGGACACGATCCGCCGGGCCCACTCCGTCCACCCGGTCACGGCGCTCCAGACGGAGTACTCGCTGTGGTCCCGCGACCCCGAGGCGGAGCTCCTGCCCCTGGTGCGCGAGCTGGGCATCGGCTTCGTCCCGTACTCCCCGCTCGGCCGGGGCTTCCTCACCGGCGGCATCCGCTCGACCGACCACCTCGCGGACGACGACTTCCGCAAGACCAGCCCCCGCTTCAGCGGCGACAACCTCCAGCGGAACCTGCGCATCGTCGACGAGGTCACGGAGGTCGCGACGGAGGCCGGCGCGACGCCGGCGCAGGTGGCGCTGGCCTGGCTGCTGGCGCAGGGCGACGACGTGGCCCCGATCCCCGGCACGAAGCGCGTCTCGCGCGTCGAGGAGAACATCGCGGCAGACGCGCTGACCCTGACCCCGGCCCAGCTGACCCGCCTCAGCTCCCTCACCCCGCCCACCGGCGACCGCTACGCGGACATGTCCCCGGTCAACCGCTGACGTACGGACCTCCGGCGGCGGACGACACACGGGACGGACAAGGACCCGCCGCCGCAAGGGGCTGCGGACGGGGCCGATGGCGTCACGCAGACGAACGCGTCGGTCCCCATCCGCTTCCAGGACACGGCCCGCAGCCCCCGCGGCCACTTCCCCGGCGTCTTCGCCCTGGCCAACGGACTGGCCAGGGACGGCCACCTGACCGACGACCAGTGGCGCGACGCCACTCTCCTGCCACGCGTAACGCCTCATCACATCCGACCACTTCGGGCTGTTCGCGCGTGCGGGTGACGGGAGATCTCTATGGCGAGATCAGCGGCGTGCGACGGGTCGTGGGCGGGGTTGCCGGGGGTCGAGGCCTGCCGCCACTGCTTCGCCAGGGCGGCGCACACGTCACACCCCTCGGCGGGTCTGGGCTGCGGCGCGATCGGGTCTCCCAAGTACACGGGGTGCGGTCCGCCAGTGCCGTTCGGCATGTCGCCGTCCTCTTGATCTCTCGTCGGCCACGCCCCCGGACCGTTCGTTCGGTCACGGAGGTCTGATGGACTCACTGTCCGGGCGCGTGAACCTCTCCGCTTCCCCATCACGGGCATCCCCATGCTGGGTAGGCTCCTCGAAGCGCAGTGACCCACACTCGGCTGAGCAGGCACGACGGGGCATCAATGACCGGGTACCAACCGCCGGCCGCTCTACCTCCCGAGCTGTTCGAGCATCCGGAGATCCGGGCGGCGATCCTGGCTCACGACTTCGGAACCGTGTTCAGGCTCGCGCGCGTCCACGCCGGAATCAGTTACTCGAAGATCGCTTGCGAGTGCGATATCCAGCCCGAAAGGGTCGGGACGCTCGCACGCGGGCAAGGCAGCGTGACGAGCTTCGACAAGATCGTGTGCATTGCCGACGCGCTGCGCATCCCTGGGCACATGCTCGGTCTTGCCGCCCGCCCATGGGAGGTGAACGCGTCCCCATCGGCACCCTCACGCAACAGCACCAGAGAGAGGGAGAGGAACGACGTGCGGCGCAGGCAATTCCTTCGAGCAAGCTCAGTTGCGGGACTGGCCACGAGCCTGCCGGAGCTGATCCAGCCCGTCACCGGCAGGCGATTGGGAAAACACGTCCCCGACCTACTGCGGCAGCGCACGGCGCGGCTGCGACGCCTGGACGACGTGCTCGGCGGCGGAGACACCTACCGGGTGTACCTCGGTGAATAACAGGCCACGAAGGCGAGGATCCGGGAGTCGGGCTACGACGAAGAGACAGAGCGGGGCCTGCTGTCCGTGCTGGCCGAGCAAGCGCAGCAAGCCGGTTGGGCCGCGTTCGACGGTGGCCGGGAAGCTGACGCCACCGCGCTCTACCAGGACAGTTACGCCGCCGCCGCCGAAGCGGGGGACACCGCTCTCGCCGGCAACGCGCTCGCGTTCCTCGCGTATCAGACCGTGAGCGGCGACCGGCACGCCGGAGTCGAGATCGCGGCCCGCTCCTGCGAGACGATCGGGCTGGACACCCCGGCCGGCGTCCGCGCGCTGCTTCACGAACGGAAGGCGTGGGCGTGTGCCGTGGCTGGGCTTCTCTCGGAGACAGAGCGCGCGCTCCACGACGCGAATGCCGCCCTCAATGACGTGGGAGGGTCACCTCAGCCGGATTGGGTGGCGTGGGTCGACCACACCGAACTCAAGATCATGTCAGGCCGCTGCTGGACGGAGTTGAATCGGCCGCTCCGAGCCGTTCCCCAGTTGGAGAACGCGCTGGAGCAGTACGACGACAGTCATGCGCGGGACAAGGCGCTGTACCTCTCGTGGCTGGCCGACTCATATCTGTGCGCCGGGGAGATCGAGCAAGCGGCTGCGGTGGCCGACCGCGCGCTGGACCTGTGCGACGGAGTGGCGTCCGTACGTCCCCGGCGCCGACTCACGCCGTTCCTGAAGCGCCTCGACGGGCATCGAGGCGTTTCCGCCGTTGCGACTCTGCTGGAGAAGGCAGCAGGCTGACGGCCTATGCGGGCTCGGTGCTCTCCGCCACCCAGCGCAGACACCTCTCCGAACCCGCCACGATGGCGACGGCGGACACCTCGGGACTGTCCCAGGGGTGGTGTTCGAGCAGATGCGCTTCGAGAGCCGGGTACCGGTCGGCCCGGGTCTTCAGGAGAAGCTGCCACTCCTCGCCCGTCCCGAACTCCCCCAGGTGCCAGAACACGGAGGTCACCGGGCCGATGATCTGCGCTCCGGCGGCCAGGCGTTCACGAACGACGGACTGAGCGAGCCGGACCGCCTGATCGCGGGTCTCAGTAGCGGTGGACACCTGCACGAGGTCAGTCATGCGCACGAGCCTATCCGCGCCGAGGACCGAACAAGAAGGGCCCCACATATGCGCTGGAAGACCCATGGTGAGCGACAGATCTACACCAACGAGTGGGTGAATCTGTGTCTGGCCGACGTCCAGCAGCCGGACGGACAGAGATTGGCGTACCACGTCGTTCGGCTCCGGCACCTGGCCGTGGCCACCGTGGTCAACCGTCGCCAAGAGGTCTTGATGATGTGGCGGCACCGCTTCATCACGGACTCGTGGGCCTGGGAATTGCCCATGGGTCTGGTCGAGGAAGGCGAGACCCCGGAAGAGACGGCCGCCCGCGAGGTCCTGGAGGAGACGGGCTGGCGTCCCGGCCCCATCAAGCCCCTGATCTACGCCGAGCCGGCCAACGGGATCACCGATTCGCAGCACCACGTCTTCCGCGCGGACGGCGCGACCTACGCCGGACCGCCCACGGAGAAGAACGAGTCCGACCGCATCGAGTGGATCCCCCTCGCGAAGGTACGAGCCATGATCGACCGCCGCGAGATCGTGAGCAGTGGTTCTCTGGTCGGCCTGCTGTACCTGCTCATGGACGAAGCGTTCCGCTGACCGGCGGGAGGGGGCCGGGGGCTTCGCCTCGAAGACCGGCACTGCGCCTGCGGGCTCTGCCCGCGTTGGCCCAACTGCTCGTAGAACTCAGGACATACGCGAGAGGCCCGATCGATTGTCTCGATCGGGCCTCTCGCCTGCTGTGCACTCGGCAGGATTCGAACCTGCAACCTTCTGATCCGTAGTCAGATGCTCTATCCGTTAAGCTACGAGTGCTTGGCTCCCCGGTGTTTTCTTCCCGGTCGGCGTTGCGAGAACAACATTACATGACCTTCGCCGTGAGGTGAAATCCGTTGGCCAGACCCCCGCTGACCTGCGAAGACGCCCGAAAACGGGGGTGGAACGGCCGAAGCCCCGGCCTGGGGGCCGGGGCTTCGGGTCTTGCGCGCGGAGGCGGAGGGATTTGAACCCTCGATGGGTGTTAAGACCCAAACCGCATTAGCAGTGCGGCGCCATAGACCGGACTAGGCGACGCCTCCAACACATTCGCCACATCCGCGCAGGCGCGGATGGTGCGTGGAGATGATGACACAACCAGGTGGGGTGCCACCAATCGCTGCTTACGGTACTAGGCAGGTGGGGTGCGGGGCAAAGCATCTTCGGCGCGCAACGCCGGGGGGCGCGCAACGCCAGGGCAGCGGCCCGACACCGGGGCGGCGAGGAACACCGGGACCGTGCGCAACGCGGGGGCCTGACGCGCGTTAGTGAGGGCGGGGGCCGTACCCGGATCCGTGAGCCATCAGGAGCTGCCATGTTGCGCCGTCTCGTCTTCACCGCTGTCGCCTCCGCCGCCGCGCTGGTCGCGGTCGTACCCGTCGCGCCGGGCGCCTCGGCCGCGCCCGTACCGGCTGCTGCACCGGTGGCCGTACCGGCGGCCCTGTCCGCATCCGTACCGTCGGCCCTCGTGTCCGTACCGGCGCACGTACCCGCGGCCCTGCCGCTGTCCGTCCCGCTGCCTCCGCCCATGCCGCTGAGCCAGCAGGCGGACAAGCTGACCATCACGGTGCTCGACGCGGACGCCTCCGGGGCCACGCAGACGTACAAGCTGACGTGCGCGCCCGTCGGCGGGTCGCATCCGCGGGCGCAGGCCGCCTGCGACCGGCTGGCGCAGCTCGCCGGGGAATTCGGCGTGGGCGCCGGGAAGAGCGCGGGCGCGCGCGACCCCTTCGCGCCGGTGCCCGTCGAGACGATGTGCACGCTCCAGTACGGCGGTCCCGCCACCGCCCGGATCACCGGCGTCTGGCAGGGGCGTGGCGTGAGTGCCGACTTCAGCCGTAAGAACGGTTGTGAGATCTCCCGTTGGCGGAATCTGGAACCGGTCCTTCCCACCCTCACGTCCTGAGTGACACGTGGCACGTGCGGCTGAGTGAGAAGCGCCGAGAACGCGTGACGAACCGAGTTATGAGGGGGAGACATGCCGCCGGCAAGGCCGTCCCGTACGGCCTGCGCACACAATCTTGGTGAGAGCTGCCCCTCATCGGCAGCAGGACCCCCCTCCGCTGCCTTTAGACTCCCTGCAATGACAGGCCGAGGACCGGCAGGCAAGATGGGTGCGGCCGTCCGCAAGGTGCAGTGGTTCAGGGAGGAAGCGTCGTCGTGAGCAGCAGGCCATCCCGAGGCGCTGCTCGCCTCGCGGCGATACTCGACGCACTGCCCGACGGTCTGGTGCTCGTCAACGCCAACGGCACGATCGTCAACGCCAACACCATTGCCCTCGAACTGTTCGAGGCGCCCGGTACCGCTCTCGTCGGGCGCGGTCTGCTCGATCTGCTCCCGGAGTTCGACTCCAAGCTGATCCCCGGCTCGATGCGCCGCCCCGAAGCGGCGGACGAGCGCGGCAGGACGAAGCCGACGCGGATGATGGCGCGGCGCACGGACGGCAGTGAGTTCCCCGCCGAGGTCACCAGCGCGAGCCTGGAGGACGGCCGGGACGCGTACAACGACATCCACAGCTACACCGGCGACGAGCTGCTGATGCTGGTGGTCCGCGATCTGTCGGGGACCATGGACACCGAGGCCGAACTGGCCCGTTCGCAGCGGCAGACGGAGATGATCCTGCGGGCCGCGTCCGAGGGCGTGGTCGGCACGGACACCGACGGCCGCGTCGTCCTCGTCAACCCGGCGGCGGCGCAGATCCTCGGGTTCCGCGCCACCGATCTCGGCGGCCGCGAACTCCACACGCTGATCCTGCACTCGCGCGCGGACGGCGAGCCCTTCCCGTACGCGGACTCCCCGCTCGCCGACACGCTCAGGTCCGGGCGCAAGCACCGGGTGCGCGGGCAGGTGCTGTGGGCGAAGAACGGTTCCGCGGTGCCCGTCGACCTGACGACCGCGCCGGTGCGCGACGGCGAACAGCTCGTCGGCGCCGTCATGACCTTCACCGACCGGCGCGCGCACGAGGAACTCCTCGAACAGCACGCCGCCGAGCTGAAGGAGACGACGGAGCGCCTGGAGTCGAAGCTCGCGAAGGAGACCAAGCGCCTCACCACCGAGCTGGCGGAGACGACGGAACGGCTCACCGGCGAGCTGACGGAGGCGACCGAGCAGCACGTCGCCGAGCTGGCCGACCGCAGTGACCGCTACGCCGCCGAGATCGAGGAGCTGACGGAGCGGTACGGGTACGTCGAGGCCCGGCACACCCAGCTGACCGCCGTGCTCAGCGAGTCGCTGCGCGGCCCGCTGCTGGAGCTGCGCGGCGAGCTGGCCGCGCTCGCCGCCGACCCCGCCGGGCAGCTGTGGCCCGAGGCCAACCAGATCCTGCACCACCTCGCGGCCGGGTACGCCCGGATGACGACGCTGGTGGACAACGTCCTCGGCTACCAGCAGCTCGACGCCGGCGAGGAGACGCTGACGAAGGCGAACGTGCTGCTCGACGGGGTCGTGGCGGCCGGTGTCGAGGGCGCGATCGAGCTGATCGGTCCCGGCCGTGCGCAGTTCGCGGTGCACGCACCGCCCATCGAGGCCCAGGTCGACGCGGAACGGCTGGCGACGGCGCTCGCGCATCTGGTCGCCGACGTGGCCGGGGTCGACTCGACGGGCCGGGCGCGGCTGGTGCCGGGCGGCGGGTACGTCGACTCGACGATCGTGGTGGCCGCCGCGCAGCGCGGCGACGTCGTACGGATCGAGGTGCGCGGGCCGTTCGCGGGCGGGGATCCGGTGCACGAGCCGATCGTGCGCGGGATCGTACGGGCGCACGGCGGGGTACTCCAGACGCACGAGGTGCCGGGCATGAGCGGCAGCGCGTACGTGCTCGAACTGCCGCTCGGCGAGGGCGCGGGCACGGTCGCGCCCCCCGCGCAGCGGGCGCTGCCCGCACAGCCGGCGCTCCCGGCGCAGCAGCAGGGGTCGGACGCGACGGGCGCGGGAGCGACCGCGGGCGCGGGGCCCGCGACGAGTCCGGGTGCCGGTACGGATGCGACCGGCGCGGGTGCCGCGACGTCCGGCGGTGGCCGGCGGCGCGCGCGGCGGGCGTCCACGGACGCGTTCCTGGAGGGCCCCGGCGAGGAGCCTGCCGGGGAGCCCACGGGCCGCCGGAGGGCCGCTCGCGCGGCCGGCGACGAGACGGCGGGGCCTTCAGGTCCCGGAGGCCCCGGAGGTCCTGAGTCGGGCGCCGGGCAGGACTCCACCGGCGGCACGGGCCGCCGCCGCGGACGGCCGAACCCCGCCGAAGAGGCCGCCGCCGCTTCGGGTACGGGCGTCGCGGCTCCTCAGGCGGCGCCGCCCGGGCCGCTTCCCGGGTCCGCGCTCGCGCTGCCGTCGGGCAGGTCGGACGAGAGGCCCGGCGAGAGGCCCGGCGCGCCGGGCCCCGAGGGAGCGCATCCGGCCGCACGCGGGGCGCGCGGCGGGGTCGTACCGCCGCAGGGTGTGCCCGCGGACCCGGGTGCGGGCGCGAACGCGCATGCGGCCGGCCCCGGACGCAGGCCGACGCGGCACAGCGGTCAGAACGCCCTGCCCGCGCTTCCGTCGGGACCCGTCGCGCCGCCCGCCGCTCACCAGGGCCCGGTGCCCGGTCAAGGCCTCGGTCAAGGCCTCGGCCCCGGGCAGAATCAGGCCACCGCGCCTGCGGCACGCCGTACACGCCGGGCGCTCGCTCCGGCGCAGGAGCGCCACACTCCGCCGCCGCCCGCGCCGGAGGGCGCCCGGAGCGCGTTCGCACTCCCCCCGGCCGCCGCCGACCGCACCGCCCCGCAGGCCGCTCCTGCCCCACAGGCACCGCCGGCCGCCGCGCCGATGCCGCAGCACGGCACGCTGCCCGGCCGCCACGACGCCGTACGTACGCCCCCTGACGACGACCACACGCCGCCGCAGCCCCACCCGGTGTCGAACCCGGCGGGCCGGCGCCGAGGCGGCCCGGACGCCCCGTACAGCCCCGGACACGACACCGGCGCCTCAGGTGTCCCGGGCGCCTCAGGCGTTCCCGGCGCCATGCCCGCCGACGCGACCGGCTGGGCAGCGCCCGGCCAGAGCGTCCCGGGCCCGGTCTCCGACGGCCGGGGCATGACGTCGTCCGGCTTCGGCGTCATGACGCCACCGCCGAGCTGGCCGGAGGACCCCAGGCCCGCCGAACCCCAGAGCCCCTCCCCGGCCCCGGGCCCGGCGGCCGGCGACACCGGCAGCGTCCCGGCCGGCTCCCCGCTGCCGGCTCCCGGCGTGGCCCATCAGCCGCTGCCGCCCGCGCAGCCCCTGCCCGAGGAAGCGCCGCACAGCGCGGACTCCACACTGGGACGGGCGTTCAGCGTGCGCACGCTCGGCCAGGGCGTCCCCTTCGTCCAGCCGCAGACTCAGCCGCAGCCCCAGAACCACCCGGGTCCGGCGCCGCTCCCCTTGAGCCAGGGACAGGGCCAGGGACAGGCCGGCAATCTCGGTTCGGGCCGTCGCCGCAAGCTCGGCACGCCCCCCGACGACGATCACGCCGAGCCGGGCGGCATTCCCCAGCCCGGACAGCCGCACCGGCCCGGGCAGTCCGGCCCCGGGTCCCACGGCGGCTCTCGGCTGACCGCCGGCCACTCCGAGGGCCGCTCGTACGCGATCGGCGCGCCCGACGAGGGCGCGGAGGGCCCCCAGCCGCTGGACGGCCCCGGCGGCGCGGTCGAGGTCGCCAACCGCCCCCAGCCGCGGCCCGTCGACGACGAACTGCCTCCCGAGCCCCTCGACAACCCGCGCCGGCTGCTGGTCTGGCCCGCGCCCGACGTCTCCACCTCGCAGGCGTTGAGCGACCGCGGCTACCGGCCGGTGGTGGTGCACTCCCGCGAGGAGGTGGACGCCCAGATCGCCGCGTTCCCCGCGGCCCTGTTCGTCGACCCGCTGACCGGGCCCATCACCCGTACCGCGCTCCAGTCGCTGCGCCAGGCGGCGGTCGCCGCCGAGGTCCCCGTACTGGTGACGGCCGGTCTCGGACAGGCGACGCGGGAAGCGGCGTACGGCGCGGACCCGGCCGTGCTCCTCAAGGCGCTGGCCCCGCGCGACAGCGAGCAACACCCGTCGCGCGTCCTGCTGATCGAGGAGCACGAGGAGATCGCGCTCGCCCTGACGGCGACGCTCGAACGGCGCGGCATGCAGGTCGCCCGCGCGGCCACCGACAACGAAGCGGTGACGCTCGCCTCCCAGATGCGGCCGAACCTGGTCGTCATGGACCTCATGCAGGTACGGCGCAGGCGCGCGGGGATCATCGACTGGCTGCGCGCGAACGGGCAGTTGAACCGCACGCCGCTGGTCGTCTACACCTCGGTCGGGATCGACGAGGCCGAACTGCCGCTGCTCAGCTCGGGCGAGACGGTGCTCTTCCTCGCCGAACGCTCCACGAGCGACGACGTACAGGCCCGGATCGTCGAACTGCTCGCGAAGGTCGGCACCAACTGACCGGGTCCAACCGGCCCTCCGCATCTACGCGTTGCCGCACGGGCAGCGGAGAGCGGAGGGCCGGCCGGCGTTTCAGAGCCGGGTGACGTCCAGTTCGCCGTTCGCGTACTGCTTGCGGATCACCTTCTTGTCGAACTTCCCCACGCTCGTCTTCGGCACCGCCTCCACCACCGCCCACCGTTCGGGCAGTTGCCACCTGGCCACCCGCTCCGCCAGGAACTGCCGCAGCGCCGCGTAGTCCGCGGTCGCGCCCTCCGTGAGGACGACGGTCGCGAGCGGCCGTTCGCCCCACCGCTCGTCCGGTACGGCCACGACCGCCGCCTCCGCGACTTCCGGGTGTGCCATCAGCGCGTTCTCCAGCTCGACGCTGGAGATCCACTCGCCGCCCGACTTGATGACGTCCTTGGCGCGGTCGGTGAGCGTGAGGAAACCGTCCGGGCTGATGACGCCGACATCACCGGTCTTCAGCCAGCCGTCCCGGCTGAACTTGTCGTCGGGACGCAGCGGTTCGCCCGCCGCCCCGCCGTAGTACGCGCCCGCGATCCACGGGCCGCGCACCTCCAGTTCGCCGGCCGACGCGTTGTCCCAGGGCAGGATGTCGCCACCGGGTCCCACCAGGCGCCCTTCGACGCTCGCCGGGAAGCGGCCCTGGGTGACGCGGTACGGCCACTCGTCCTCACCGCTCACACCGGCGGGCGGGATGGCGACCGTGCCCAGCGGCGAGGTCTCCGTCATGCCCCAGGCCTGGACGAGCCGTACGCCGAGCTTGTCGTACGCCTCCATCAGCGCGGGCGGGCAGGCCGAACCGCCGATCGTGACGCGCGCCATGGAGGTCAGGTCGCGCGGTCGGGACGTGACTTCGGCGAGCAGCCCCTGCCAGATGGTGGGGACGGCCGCGGCGTGCGTGGGCTTCTCGCGCTCGATCATGTCGGCGAGCGGGGCGGGCTGGAGGAATCGGTCCGGCATCAGCATGTTCACACCGGCCATGAAGGCGGCGTGCGGCAAACCCCACGCGTTTACATGAAATTGCGGGACCACGATGAGTGTCGTGTCGCGGTCCGTGAGGCCCATCGACTCCGTCGAGTTGGCCTGCATCGAGTGCAGATAGACGGAACGGTGGGAGTAGACAACGCCCTTGGGATCGCCGGTGGTGCCCGAGGTGTAACACATGGCCGCGGCGGCCCGCTCGTCCAGCTCGGGCCAGTCGAAGTCGGCCGGGCCGGAGGCGATCAGCTCCTCGTACTCGTGAACCTGGGCCCGCGTCCCGGAACCGTCCAGGACGGCGCGGTCGCCGGGGCCGCAGACGATGATGTGCTCGACGGTCGGCAGGTGCGGCAGGAGCGGCGCGAGCAGCGGCAGCAGCGAGCCGTTCACGATGACCACGCGGTCGGCGGCGTGCTGGACGATCCAGATCAACTGCTCTGCGGGGAGGCGGAGGTTGAGGGTGTGGAGGACCGCGCCCATGGAGGGGATCGCGAGATACGCCTCAAGGTGGTTCGAGTTGTTCCACATCAAGGTCGCAATACGCTCGTCGGCGGTGACTCCGAGCCCGTCACGCAGCGCGCCCGCGAGCCGCGTCGCCCGCGCACCGACCTCGGCGAAGGTGCGGCGCTCCGGCTCGCCCTCCCCGGTCCAGGTCGTGACCCGCGCCTTTCCGTGGATGGTCATCCCGTGCCGCAGGATGCGGGTCACAATCAGCGGTACGTCCTGCATGGTGCTCAGCACGGCGTCCTCCCGGTGGGCTCGGCGCATCGTCGCGATCAGTCCTTGCGAGGATTCTGCGCACGTACCGCGCGGTATGTCACTAGCCGGGAAGAGAAACCAGTGACACGCCCCCGGCCGGACCGGCGCAGGAACCGTGGACGCGCCCCGAGCCGGGACCGTGAACGCGACCGCCATCCGGACTGCCGTCCGCAGTTGCCGCCGGGACCACCGGCACCGCCAGGCAATCAGCGGACCGGCGACAGCTCCGGGTCCTCGCGGAGTTTGCCGAGTGCTCGCGACACCGCGCTCTTGACCGTCCCGATCGAGACGCCGAGTACTTCGGCGGTCTGGACCTCGCTGAGATCCTCGTAGTAGCGCAGGACCACCATCGCCCGCTGGCGGTCGGGCAGCCTCATCACCGCGCGCCACATCGCGTCGTGCAGCACCTGCCGCTCGGCCGGATCGGGCTCCGGTACGCCCGGCGGCTCGGGCAGTTCCTCGCAGACGAACTCGTCGACCTTGCGCTTGCGCCACTGCGAGGTGCGGGTGTTGACGAGGGCGCGGCGCACGTAGCCGTCGAGGGCGCGGTGGTCCTCGATCCGGTCCCAGGCGACGTATGTCTTGGTCAGGGCCGTCTGGAGCAGGTCCTCCGCGTCGCTCGGATTGGCGGTGAGCGAGCGCGCGGTGCGCAGCAGCACGGGCCCCCGAGCCCGGACGTAGCACGAGAACGACGCGTACGGCGGACGCGCGGCATGCGGCGCACTCGGTGTGTGCGCCGCATGCGGAACGTGCGGGGTGTGCGAGGCCGTCATGGCGGCTCTGGTGGCGCTCGTGCGGCCAGGCGTGGTCATACCTCCACGCTAGAAGTGAGCCCTGCCACCGGGGATCGGCCGCAGGTCCCGAAGCGATGTCAGCCCCAGGGTGTAGGGGTGATGCCTTCCCCACCTCCTGAAGGTGGAGACGGGGTGACCAAAGCGCGCAGGGACACTCAGGGTCAGCCCCTGATGCGGCGGTGGTACGTGAGTGTCGCCGGCGGTCCCTCTTCGCAGGTCGGGAGCGTCCGGGGCCGTGGCACGGCACGAGGCGGCCGCCCCTGGGGACGGAGCCGCCCATACGGCCGAAGCACGGTCGCAGCCGAAGCCGTCCGTACGTCCCGAACGTGCCGCGCAACCACAGCGGCCTGCGCGACGGCACCGAAGTGCCGCCGCGCAGGCTGTCGTTCACCCCTCAGCTCACGCCCCCCGTCGGGTCACGTGTCACCAGAGATTGGTGAACGTCAGCGCGATGTTGTTGTTGTCCTGGTCGATCGCCGTGAAGCCCGAGCCGATCACGTTGGCGGTGTTGTTCTGGTTGGACGCGCCGGCGCCGGTCGCCACCTGCTGCGTGGTGGTCGAGTTGCCCCGGTTGTCGTGCCCGACGCCGCTGCCCGTGAGCGTGGCAACAGCGGCGTTCGATCCGTCGTCCGCGACGGCTCCGTTGTCTGCCTGGGCCACCCCGGCGAAGATCGCGGCGGCGATGGGCAGGGCGGCGACGGCGGCGATGACGCGGGCGGTACGGATGCTTGCCATGTCTTTTCCTCCAGGAACGGAAACTACGAAGTTCGGCTGTTTCCAAAGCGGTTGGCCGACCGCCTTGGGGGTTCTTCTCGACGTCGCGCTCCAAGGATTGCCCACCGAATCCGCCAGGAACCACCCCGCAGAGCCCGATTCCCTCGCAAGCGTGAGGACATGTCGATAAACCCTCTTTGCGCCCCCAAAGAGTCAGCTCGGACCTTTCACGCCGATAGAGCCCGTTCCCCCAAGAGAAGAACCGTTTCGTCAGGTTTCCGGCCAACCGTTTATCAGCCAGCCGATCACGCCCGTTTCCGAACGCGCGCGCCCACTCAGGGCCCCGCTTCCCGCCCGTCCCTCACCCGTGTCCAACCGCTCCCGGCCCGGCGAGTGGCACCCCGCGCCCTGTTCACACGCGCTTACGCGCCCTTTACACCCGCCGCGCGCCGCGCGCCGTGCCGCCCGGCCGGGACACGGCCCGCGAGGGGGCACAGGAGCCGTCGTACGACACGGCACAGGAACCGGCGGGACACGGCACGGGACCCCGGCGGGACGCGGAATCAGGAAGCCCGAGCCCCCGTACGCCGACGGCCGCGGACCAGGAAACCGCCGAGCGCGGCGAGCGAGACCGCCGCGGCGGCGAGGAGCGGCGAGCCGCCCGCGCCCACCCCGGTCTCGGCGAGGACAGGCGCGGCGGCCGACTGCGCCTGCACGCCCGTGCCGGTGCCGGCCCCCGTGCCCGTGCCCGTACCCGTGCCCGTGCCGCTCCCGGACGTGCCGCTCCCGGACGGTGTCGTGGATCCGCCGTCCTCCGACGCGTCCCCACCCGGCACGTCCACGGTCAGCCGCGCCTTGTCGTTGGCGGGCGTGTGGTCGAAGTCGGGCTTGATGTCGTAGACGGAGGTGGCCTTCACCTCGCCCGACGTGTCGTGCGCACCCTTCTGGATCTTCAGCGCGAAGGCGTAGGAATGCACGGAGCCGACGTCCAGCGTCTGATCGGACGGCACACAGACATACACCGGCTTGCCGGGCTCCGAGGGTCCGGTCGGCCCGTCGATGCCGAACGGCAGGCATTCCCGGGGGACTTGGACAGCCGTCGTGCCCTTGGGTATGCGCACCATGAGCGCGGGCTGGTCGTCGCTCTCGTTGTTCTGCACCCAGCCGGGCCCGTTGTTGCGCAGCGCGGCGGTGACGTTCACCGTGTCGCCCGGCTCGCCCTCGACCGTGTCGCCGACGGCGGCGAGGTCGGCGGTGTTGTCGGCCATCAGCGTCAGCTGCCGGTAGCTCTCGTCGTACCCCTCGCCCGGCACCGCGCCGGTCGGGCTGGTGCCGTACTGCACCACCTCCATCAGCGCCTTCCCGAGCACCTTGACGCGTACGGGCACGGTGACGCTCTTGCCGGGCTCGATCGCGGTGTCCAACGTGCAGAGAGCCTCGCCGAGTTGGTCGCCGACGGTCGCGTACGAACACCCCGCGGCGTGTTCCGCGTAGGCCAGCCCGCGCGTGAGGCGCACGCGGAAGGCGACGTTCTCGGCGGGCGCGGTCCCGTTGTTGGTGATCGTCACGGACTGCGCACGCACCTGCCCCGGCTCGAACCCGTCCCCGGACAGCTGCGACACCACCAGATCAGGCCGCCCGCCCTCCTCGGCTCCGGCGGCCGGAGCCAGGGCGAGGACGAACGGTACGGCGGCTGCGGCGGCCACGAGCGCGGTTGACGGGCGGAAACGCATGGTGAGACTCCCCGGTGAAACAGACGGTCAGATAAATGCACGAGACATGTACTAGACACCTGCCGTACACCCGGGGTTGTGGAAGAGGATGTGCAGAAACGATGACGGAATCGACTACAAGCGCTCCGGACTGATCAGTCGGGCGATCCGCTCCGGAGTCCAGTGCCCGGCGGCGCCGGGACAGGCGGCCAGGTAGGCCGCGACGGCGGGGACGGCCCAGACGTCCGCTTCCAGCAGGCCGGTGGACAGGTGAGCGAGGTACGGGGCGGCCGGCGGACGCCACTCGACGTCGCCCACGCCCCACGGCGCCGTGAAGGTGACCACCGGAACTCCGTCCAGCGCCCCCAGGCACAGCAGCGTCTCGTACCGCCCCTCCCCGAGCACGGCCCTGCCACGGCTCAGGACCTCGGTCAGGTCGAGGTCGGCGCCGGGGTCGCGGTACATCTCCTGCGCGGCGATGTCCGAGAACTGCCCGACGGTGACGAGATGTGCCCGCGCGAGCACCCGGCCCTGCGTCGCGTTCCCGCCGCCGTCTCTTTCGGCGCCTCGTGGGGACACCGGCCCGCGCGCGTCGGGATCGTAGAACGCCCGGCCGCCCGTCCAGACGGCCGATTCGGTCGCGAAGTACACGACGCCGTCCAGCTCCAGCGGCACGGAAGCTTCCGGCAACCGCCGGTCCCGGCACCCCGGATACCCCCGCAGGGCCCCGGTCGGCCGGCCACCGAGGATGTACTGCGCCAGCCGGGCGGTGTCCATGTTGGACCCGTACGAGGTGTACCAGACCCGCGCCGGCGAAGCGCTCCCGCGCGGCCACGGCCCGCCCTCGACCACACGCAGCCCGCTCACGGCCTCACCAACCCCTACGTACAGTCCAGTTGGACACCCACACACAGGTGGTGCGGGCCTCCGCCGGAGGCCCGCACCACGTGATCTTCCCTTACGGTCCGCGTCTTTCCCCGGAGGGGCGTACGCGTGGCCGCGAGTCCGTTGCTCCGACCGGGTCGGAGCAACGGACAACATGACAACTAGTCGGCGATACAGAGCAAGCCGTGGAGGTAGTCCCACTTGACGTGGTATCCCTCGCCGCAGAGTTCGTCCAGGGTGCCCGCGTCGGATGCGGCATGGGCGGAGACGGTCCCGTGGTTCTCGGCCGCGGAGGCGGAACCGGCCATCAGCGGAGCGAGCGACAGAGAAGCCCCGAGCGCGACGGTGGCGAGCAGGCGCTTGCGCATGGTCATCCTTTCGAAGAAAACCAACAGGTCTTTTCGAAATCAAAAAATACCGAACATCCGCCACCGGACCCCCGTGTCTCGCGCGGCACTAGGGGTTCAACCAGAGAAACGCCGAGACACTTGCGGAAGTAGTCCAAACGACGGACCAATGGGCGACCACCCAGGTCAATCAGCCCTTCCTGAAGACCAGTTGACGGTCGACCGAGACGCCGGTGGTCCGGTCGCCGAGTGACAGGACCGAGACGATCAGTACCGCCATCGCGCCCGCGATCGCCCAGAACAGCGCGCCCGATCCCCCCGCGTCGAGAACCGGCAGCAGCACGAACGGGATGGCTCCGGCGGAGAGTTTGGACAGCGAGTACGCGGCGCCCGAGGCGGCTGCCCGGATCGACGTCGGATACTGCTCGGACAGATAGACGTGCGACACGCTGGAGAAGATGTTGCTGCACAGCGTGTACGCGAAGCCGAAGGTGACGATGAGCGCGGGCGAGGTGGTCAGTCCGAAGCCGAGGCCCGCGAGGGCCATCGCCGCGGCCGACAGGACGAGGAGGGTCCTGCGCTCCATCCGGTCGATCACGGGGAGCGCCAGCGCGGAGCCGACCGGGTAGCCGAGGAAGGACAGGGCGGTGAAGCCGAGGCCGGCGACGATGTCATACCCCTTGGCCGCGAGGACCTGCGGCGCGAGCGTGCCGAAGCCGTAGTACCCCACCACCGACAGCACGCACAGGATCCACAACATCGAGGTGCGGCGGCGGAGTTCGGGCCGGAAGACGTCCCGCAGGCGCAGTGCCGGCGCGACGGCGGCCACCGGCTCCACGGGCTCCGGCCGGGCGCCGCCGCCGGGCGTCCCGGCTTCCATCCAGGTGACGAGGACCTCGGCCTCGGCCGTCCGTCCCCGCGTGGCCAGCCAGCGCGGCGACTCGATCAGCCGCCGGCGCAGGACCCATACCACGGCCGAGCCGAGCGAACCGATGACGAACAGCCACCGCCAGCCGGACACACCGAGGAACGACGCCGGTGCGAGCCAGAGCGCGGCGAACCCGACGGCCGGCACCCCGCAGAAGGCGACGGTATAGGCCCAGGCGATGAACCGGCCGCGCTTGGAGGCGGGCAGCACATCGGCCAAGTAGCAGTCGGAGAGCGCTTGTTCGGCGCCGATGCCGATGCCGGCCAGGAAGCGGGTCGCGATCAGCCAGTAGACGTTCGGCGAGAAGGCGCCCAGCAGTGAAAAGCCGGAGTAGATCGCGAGGTTGAGCAGAAAGGCCCGCCGGCGGCCGTATCGGTCGGCCACCTTGCCCATGACCAGGGATCCGAGGAACTGGCCGATGAACGTGGACGCCAGCACGAACTTCAGCGTCGTCGCGTCGAGGGCGAAGTCGCCCTGGAGCACTTTTCCGATGGTGCCGGACAGGTTGTTCTCGAAGGTGTCGAAGAACAGCCCGACACCGATCACTGCGGTGATCCTGCGGTGTACCGGGCCGATCCGCATACGGTCCAGGCGCGCACCGATCGACGCGGGCGTGGAGACGGCAGTGGTGGCCGCGCCCGCGCTGGTGACGGTCTCGGTCATGGGAACTCCTGAGGCTGAGGAGGAGGCACCCGGAACCGCCTGCGCCCCGGGCGCGCGGCCCGGGGCCAGGGAGAAAAACGGAGGATCGAGGTGGGGAGGTGAGAGAGGGAGGTGGCGAGGTGAGAGAGGGGCGCGACGGTTCGTGCGCGGTCAGGCGGCCTGCTCCAGCAGACCGTCGACCTCTCCGCTGCGCACGGGAGCGCTGACCTTGTGGAGGTACGAGGCGACCTCGCGGTACGAGGTCCAGAACCCCACCTCGTGGTACGGCACGCCCCGTTCGGCGCAGTAGGCACGGGTGAGCACGCGGGCACGGGCCAGGTTCTTCTGCGGCATCGCCGGGAACAGGTGGTGTTCCACCTGGTAGTTGAGGCCGCCGTACAGAAAGTCCGTCACCAGCGACGGGCGGATGTTGCGCGAGGTCAGGACCTGGCGTTCCAGCCAGTCGAGGCTTTCCTCCTCGCCGTCACGCACCTCCATGCCCTTGTGGTTCGGCGCGAAGATCAGCCCGAAGTAGACACCCAGGGAAGCCATTTGAACGAGCACGAACGCGACCGCGAGCAGCGGGCTGAGCACGGTGAAGACGCAGGTGAGGTATATCGCCACGCGCAGCAGCAGCAGCGTGGACTCCAGGACCGGACGCTTGGTGTCTCCCCGGGAGATGGCGAGCACCGCGGTCTTGTGCATCTTGAACGATTCGAGGACGAGCAGCACGAAGAACAGCACGCTCTGGTAGCGCACGATGAAGCGCTGAACGGTGGTCCGGGTGCGGTACTGCTTGATGTCGAAGATGGCGGTGCGCCGGCCGATGTCCGGGTCCATGTCGAGGTGGTTGGGGTTGCTGTGGTGACGGTTGTGGTGGTTGACCCACCAGCCGAAACTGACTCCGTTGACGAAGTTGGCGTGGAAGTAGCCGACGGCGGAGGCAGCCCGCTTGTTCCGGAACATGGCCTTGTGACCCGCGTCGTGCCACATGTAGGCCGACTGCACACCGCACAGCCCCATCCACACCGCCACGGGGATCTGCCACCACGAGTCGCCCACGAGGAAGAAGGCCACCAGGCCCGCCACCAGCAGGGCAGTATTCAGGGCCAACCGGCCCAGGTAGTAACGCGGGTTGAGGTCGAGAAGGCCCTCCGCCTTGACGCGCTTCAGCAGTTCGGCGAACGTGGCGGACGCGCCGACGCGCTGCGGGGCGGCGACATCGTCCGTTCCGACGTGCTGCGGGGCGGCGACATCGTCCGTTCCGACGTGCTGCGGGGCGGCGGGCTGCTCCGCTTCGACCGGGGCCGCGGGCGCTGCTCCAGATGTCCGTTCTTCTTGCGGACGCTGCATGGATGCTCTCCTAAGAAACATTGGCGCCGGTAAAGAGGACGCGGGCCACGCCCGGCCCCGGCCTGCGGTGACACGGAAGGGCAAGCGCCCTACGAGCCGGGCATGCCCAGCGCCGAGCGCCGGAACGGACACCGGTCTCGGGAGGACGGGACCCGCACCTCTTGATCGGACGCCGAGCGAACGTACGTCTCAGCGTTCCGCGTCGAGCTGATGAAGCGCTGACACCGGGCTGATCGGCGAGGGATGCGCGCGGGAGACCGCTCAGGCCGGGGGCGTCTGACTCGCCAGCAGGGCGTCCAGCCGCAGCACGACCTCGTCGCCGGCCTGTGCGACCGCCGGGTCGTCCGGAGCGCCGATGATGCCCATGAGCCCGCCGAGCATGGCGTGTTGGAGTTCTTCGAGTGCGGTCGCCGGGGCCGCTTCGGGCGCGGCGGCGGGCGGTGTCGATTCCGTCGTCGGTGCCGTTGTCGGTGCCGTGGTGTCGGGGATGTCCGTCTCGGCTGTGCTCACTGCCGTCTCCTCCTGGGATGGGTGGTCGGTGGTGCGGTGATGCGGTGGTCCGGTGATGCGGTCGTCCGGACGGCAACGGGTGGCGCCTCGGTCCGGCCGGGGTCCGGTCGTCCGGTCTAGAAGGCCTTGCAGGCGCGGAATATGTGCGCGAAGGAGGCCAGCGAGGCCTGCCCGTCGAAGGCGACGTACTCCGGGATCACCAGATCGGGAGCCCACTTCTGCTTGTACGAAAGCTGTGTCTGGGCCGGGTACAGCGCCGCGCCCTCGGCCCACAGTGCGCTCATCAGCCACTGGAACGCGGGGCTGTGCCCCTCGATCTCGAAGTCGGCGTCCAGCCCGGTGAACGGCGTGAAGCCGAAGTGGAGCCATGCGACGCCCTCGCCGCGGAAGACCTCGATGGCGTGCGCGTTGATGGCCTCCATGAGGCCCGGTGACCCTTCGGGGATACGGCGGCTGAGGTCGTGCATCCAGCCGGCGCGGCTCCCGTAGACCGGAGAGTACGAGATGTACGCGACAGGAGCGCCCTCGATGGTGCCGACGAAAAGCCGCCGCAGGGGCTGGACCTCGCCGCCCATCTGGCCCACCAGGAACTCCAGTTGGCTGGCACCGCCCTTGGAGGACAGCCAGGCGCCGTCGATCACCTTGAGCTCGGCCTCCCAGTCCTCCGCCGCCACCTCGCGGATCTCCAGACCGTTGCGGTGAGCCCGCGAGATCTTGTTCCGCAGCTGCATGAACCGCGTGCCGCGCAGGGTGAAGTCCTCGAGACGCCTGGCCCACGAAGCGCCCACCTGGTTCACGGTGAAGCCGTACCGCCGGTACCGCTCGGCGTCGTGGCGCTGGAGTTGCACGCCGACCAGGCTCAGGTTCTGCTCCCTGACGTGCTCCAGGAAGCGTCCGGCCAGCAAGTCGTAGTCCTCCGTGGCCGCGAACGGACCGCCGAACTGCACCACGTGCCGGCCGGTGCGCCGATAGACGATCACGCCGTCGGCCTCGGGCACGCTGAACGTGCTGTTTCCGCTATTGAGGGTGAGGAATGAGCTGGGATTCTCGGCTTCCGTATGCTTGCGGATGGCCGCGAGAACCGCGTTTTCCGTGGCAATGAGGGACATGAAAGCGACCCTTTCTTGAAGTGTGTATGCCACTGCGAGTAGAGCACCGACCACCCCGTCATGGGAAGCCTGGATTTGCCTTCCGGGGAGGCGTCAGATATGCGTCAGTGTGGTGTCAGCAGGGGCTGGCACAGTTATGGACATGAAGACGGCACGGGAAACCGGGCCGGCAAGTTGGAGAGGTGCCCGGAGCGGCTTATCGGGGACCAGGCGCAAGCCAAGTCGGGCCTAACAGCCCACGCAGGTTCGAATCCTGCCCTCTCCGCAACGGCCCGGGAAACCAGGCCGGAAAAAGGAGAGGTGCCCGGAGCGGCTCATCGGGGACCAGGCGCAAGCCAGATCGGGCCTAACAGCCCACGCAGGTTCGAATCCTGCCCTCTCCGCAACGGCCCGGGAAACCAGGCCGGAAAAAGGAGAGGTGCCCGGAGCGGCTCAT
>NZ_JBIVLO010000004.1:193521-463669 GCF_044751305.1 Streptomyces sp. NPDC088725 | reverse complement strand
CAGGTTCGAATCCTGCCCTCTCCGCAACGGCCCGGGAAACCAGGCCGGAAAAAGGAGAGGTGCCCGGAGCGGCTCATCGGGGACCAGGCGCAAGCCAAGTCGGGCCCAACAGCCCACGCAGGTTCGAATCCTGCCCTCTCCGCAACGGCCCGGGAAACCAGGCCGGAAAAAGGAGAGGTGCCCGGAGCGGCTCATCGGGGACCAGGCGCAAGCCAAGTCGGGCCCAACAGCCCACGCAGGTTCGAATCCTGCCCTCTCCGCAACGGCATCAGCGACAGCGGACGTGCGATTTCATGCGCGTCCGCTGTGTCGTGCGGAATGACAGTGCGCGACCCACATTCATCATGTCGACGCCAATGCCGACAGGTAGCGCCATTCCCCTGTGCACGCGTCGGCCTTCGGTCGAGCCGGCGCGCCGACCTGGTTTCCCTCAAGGTCAACTCCCGTTCTCTCAAGGTCAACTCCGGCGCCACGGGCGCTCAACTCAGCGCCGTCTGGCCCCAACACCACCATCCGCTGACAGGGGCACCGCGATCACCACACGCCCCACGCATCCCCCAGAGAGTCCCCAGCACCGGCAAAGGATTCGTTTTAACGTTCGACCGCCCTTCGCCGTGGGCATGCACTTTCCGGGTTCTCGAACCCGAGCCATGCACCGCGGGAGACCACGGCATCGGCCGCTCTGCCATGTCCGTCATCTTTCGGCACCCCTCTGACCTGCTCCTTCTCACGTTCCAGGCTTGACGTGTGGCATATTCGGCGGGCCACAAGATACCTTCCCAAAGGTATAATTCTGTGTCAGAATCCAGCCGGAGGTTCCGTAAGGCCGCCTCCACGCCACCGACAGGGCCCAGCCGCACGCACCGGTGGACCCGCTCGTCCCCATGACGGACGGACGGGATCACAACAGCTGACACTGACGGACGGCACTCCACAGCTATGAAAAGCCAAGGGGTAATGACGTGCTCAGTTTCTCCATTTTGGGAGCCTTGGAGATCAACACCGTGTCAGGTCCCGACGAGATCTCCGGCGACCTGCAGCGCACCCTCATCCAGAGCTTGCTCGTCAACGAAGGCCATTCGATATCCGGTGACAGCCTCATTGAGGAGATGTGGGGTGAGTCGGTTCCTGACAACCAGGCGAACGCGTTACAGGCCCATATCAGCCGCCTCCGGCGGAAACTGAAAAGACTGGAGCCCGACGTACCGTGTCAGCGTCTGACGATGCATCCGTCCGGTTACCGCCTCGCCGTACGTGAAGGCGAGCTGGACGCGGTCGAGTTCGTCAAGGCGGTCCGCCGGGCCGAGAGCGCGGCGACGTCCGATCCGGCCGGCACCGCCGCGCTGCTGGGAGATGCCCTGTCCATGTGGCGGGGGCCCGTCTTCGGCGGTTTCACCGGGGGCACTCTCTGCCAACTGGCCAGTGTCCGCTACGAAGAGCACCGGCTGAGGGCCATGGAGCTGCGCTTCGACGCCGAGTTGCGGCTCGGCCGGCATGCGACCATCCTCGCCGAGCTTCGCGACGCCTACAGCAGCTATCCACTCCGTGAACGATTCTGCGAACAGTTGATGATCGCGCTCTACCGTTCAGGACGTCAGGCCGACGCCCTGAACTTCTACCGTCTCGTGTGGCAGAACCTGTCGGACGAGCTGGGCATCGAACCCTCCCCCGCGTTGCAGCGCCTGGAGCACGCGATCCTCTCCCACAACCCGCATCTGGACGCCGTCTCTTCCTCCTGGGCTCTCCAGCCGGTCTGAACCACGGCGAAGTGCCGTCATTCCGAACGCGGTTCGGCCGTGGCCCGGCTGATCCGTGCCCAGGGCGTGGCCGTTCGCCGGTGGTGTGCTTTCCGCGCGCCGCCGGCTTCGCGTACCCACAGGTCCGGCACCCGCAGATTCCGCGTGCCCGATCGGCGGTCCCGTACACCGTCCATCCTCAGGCGGTCCGCGTCAGTGCCCGGTCAGCGCGGGTCGTCACGATCGCCGGCAGGGTACGCACGGCCCGCTTTCCCGAGCACGGCGCGCGCCGGGCCGTATACCGAACGCGTCCCCGGGCGCGTACCGACAGGCCCGGCAGCAGCCCGCGTCCGACACGCCCGCACCACCGCCGCGTCGCGTCTCGTGTTCGTCACCACACTGCCGTCCCAACTGGTAAGGGGGAGAGATGAGAGCCCGGATCGAGGAGCTGTCCCACATACGCAAGCAGGTGCTGGCCGGACCCAGTGAACGAGCCACCGCCGCGCAGCGCTCCAAAGGAAAACTCACCGCGCGCGAACGGATCGACCTGCTGCTCGACGAAGACTCGTTCCACGAGGTCGAACCACTGCGGCGGCACCGCGCGACCGGCTTCGGCCTGGAGGCGCGCAGGCCGTACACCGACGGTGTCATCACCGGCTGGGGCACCGTGGAGGGCCGTACGGTGTTCCTCTACGCGCACGACTTCCGCATCTTCGGCGGGGCGCTGGGCGAGGCGCACGCGACGAAGATCCACAAGATCATGGACATGGCCCTGAAGGCCGGGGCGCCCCTCGTGTCCCTCAACGACGGTGCGGGCGCCCGGATCCAGGAGGGCGTCACCGCCCTCGCGGGCTACGGCGGCATCTTCCTGCGCAACTCCCGCGCCTCCGGCGTGATTCCGCAGATCAGCGTGATGCTGGGGCCGTGCGCCGGCGGCGCCGCCTACAGCCCGGCGCTCACGGACTTCGTGTTCATGGTGCGGGACACCTCGCAGATGTTCATCACGGGACCGGACGTCGTGCGGGCCGTGACCGGCGAGACGATCAGCCAGAACGGCCTGGGCGGAGCCGATGTGCACGCCTCGACCTCCGGGGTGGCCCACTTCGCCTATGCCGACGAGGAGACCTGCCTCGCCGAGGTCCGCTTCCTCCTGTCGATGCTCCCGCAGAACAACCGGCAGTCCGCGCCCGCCGTCGCGTGCGACGACCCCGTCGACCGCCGCTGCGAGACCCTGCTCGAACACGTACCGGTGGACGGCAACCGCCCGTACGACATGCGCGCGGTGATCGCGGAGATCGTCGACGACGGCGAGTACCTGGAGGTCCACGAACAGTGGGCGCCGAACATCATCTGCGCCCTGACCCGGATGGGCGGGAACGTCGTGGGCATCGTCGCCAACCAGCCGCAGTCGCTGGCCGGGGTCCTCGACATCAGCGCCTCGGAGAAGGCCGCACGCTTCGTCCAGTTCTGCGACGCCTTCAGCATCCCCATCGTCACGCTGCTGGACGTCCCCGGGTTCCTGCCCGGCGTCGACCAGGAGCACGGCGGCATCATCCGGCACGGCGCGAAACTGCTCTACGCGTACTGCGCCGCCACCGTGCCGCGGATCTCGCTGGTGCTGCGCAAGGCGTACGGCGGCGCCTACATCGTCATGGACTCGCAGTCCATCGGCGCCGATCTGACGTACGCCTGGCCCACCAACGAGATCGCGGTCATGGGCGCCGAAGGGGCCGCCAACGTCATCTTCCGCCGGGAGATCGCCGAGGCGGACGATCCCGAAACCAAGCGCGCCGAGATGGTCAAGGCGTACCGCGCCGAGCTGATCCACCCCTACTACGCCGCGGAACGCGGACTGGTCGACGACGTCATCGACCCCTCCGAGACGCGCCACGTCCTCATCGGCGCGCTGGACATGCTGCGCGGCAAGCACGCGGAACGCCCGTCCCGCAAGCACGGCAACCCACCCCAGTGAGTGAGGTCTTGATGCCCGACCTGGACATCCGCGTCGAACGCGGACACCCGACACACGACGAACTGGCCGCTGTGGTGGCCTTGTTACTGAAGGGGGTCGCTCCCTCGGCCGCTCCGCCGCAGACACCGCCCGGCCTCCGGTGCTCCTGGCAGCCGGACACCTTCGACGGCGCGCACAGCTGGCGCCGGTGATCCGGTAGCCCGCCGGCGCCGGAAGGCCGGACCGATCGAAAACCACTGCGCGGTGTCAGAGTCCCTGACACCGCGCTTCTGGTCGCGTAAGTTCACCTCGCACTCCCGGCGCGGCCGTTCCGCCGAGAACAGTGAAATGCGCGTCCGGCGAAAACCGACTTCCCGCCTCTCGTCGCGCGGGAACAGCCGTACGACGACGGAGGCACACGCATGACCACCGAGGAGACGACCGCCCAGCCCCGCGCGGCGACGGAAGCGGGACCGGCGGCCGCCCGGCCCGGGTGGGGGCCGCTGATCCTCGTGTCCTTGGGCACGTTCATCACCGTGCTCGACTTCTTCATCGTCAATGTGGCGGTGCCGGACATCCGCGAGAGCCTGCACGCGAGCTCCGTCGCCATCCAGTTCGTCCTCGCCGGTTACGGGCTTCCCCTGGCCACGCTGATGATCACCTCCGGCCGGATGGGCGACCTGTACGGCCGGCGACGGCTGTTCGTGGTCGGACTCGCGCTGTTCACGCTGGCCTCGGCGTGCGCGGGACTGGCGCAGAGCCCCGGCCAACTCGTCGCGGCCCGCGTCTTCCAGGGCGTGGCGGCCTCCCTGGTGACTCCCCAGGTACTGGCTCTGCTCGGAGCCGTCTACGAGGGCAGATTCCGTGCCGTGGCGTTCAACGTCTACGGACTGACCATCGGAGTCGCGGCCGTGTTCGGGCAGTTGATCGGCGGCACACTGATCGTGGCGAACCCGGGCGGGCTGGGCTGGCGCACGATCTTCCTCGTCAACGTGCCCATCGGGCTGATCGCGGTCGCGCTCGTCCCCCGGCTCGTACCGGAGTCACGCGGCGGTCGGCGCAAGGGCCTTGACGCCCTCGGCACGCTCCTCGCCATGACCGGCCTGCTGGCGGTCGTGCTGCCGCTCACCGAGGGACGCGAGCTGGGCTGGCCGCTCTGGTCGGTCCTGCTGCTCATCGCGGCCGTCCCCATTCTGGCCCTCTTCGCCTGGCAGCAGCACCGGCGCAGCACGCGAGGCACCAGGGCGCCCCTCGTCCACACCTCGCTCTTCCGCGAACGTGCCTTCACCGTGGGCTCATTGGGCATGGTCTTCTACTACGCGACCATGGGCTCGTGCTTCCTCGTGCTGTCCCTCTACCTCCAGCAGGGACGCGGGATGTCACCCTTCGGCTCCGGTCTGCTGTACCTGCCGATGGGCGCCGGGTTCTTCCTCGCGAGCAGCACGGCGGGCAGGCTCGTCGCGAAAGTCGGCCACCAGGTCCCGGCGGTCGGCGCGCTCTTGGTGGCGGTCGGCTACGGAGCGATGTCCCTGCTCGTCCCCGGCATCGGCGTCACCGGCCCTGTCGACCGGCTGATCGTGCCCCTCCTGGTGGCCGGTTTCGGCATGGGAATGGTCATGGCGCCCCTGTCCTCCATGATCCTGGCCCCCGTCGACGCGACCCACGCGGCCGCCGCGGCCGGTGTGCTGACCACAGCGCAAGAAGTGGGCGTCACCATCGGTACGGCCGTCATCGGCGGAATCTACTTCCAGACGGCGGGCGACCACCTGCGCAGCACGACGATCACGGACGCGTTCAGCCTCTGCCTGACGGTCCTGGCCGCGATCCAGATCGTGGTGGCCGCGCTCGTACAGTTCATGCCCCGGGAGAAGGCCGAACCGCCGGCCACGGTCTGAGCGCGGGGACGGAGAGGTCCGCCCGGCCACCTGACCGGCCGTTGTCAGAGGCGGCCCATACGCTTCCGGCACCGCGGTGTTCGCCGTGGCACACGGTTCCGCGCGTCAGGAGTCCCCGCGATGGTTCGTACCACCCCGCCGCTCCCGCTCGACGTGGAGGCGTTGTTTCCGGAGGTCGCCGCCTACCGCCGGGACACCGTCCGGTTGCATCCGCGGGCCGGGAATCCCGGGGTGCGGGACAGTTCGCTGGGCGGGCCCCTGCTGTGGTCGCGCTCGGTGGCGTGGCCGCACTGCGACGACGACCACCCGGGCATCGGCTGCGCTCCTCCGCCGGGCAGCGGCGCCGTGCCACTGGTTCCCGTCCTGCAGCTGTTCGCCGGCGATGTGCCCGAGCTGCCCTTCCCGGCCGGTACCGATGTCCTGCAGGTTCTGTGGTGCCCCTTCGACCACGAGGCCGGCTACGTCCCCCGGCCCGAGCTGTACTGGCGGGACAGCACCGCGTTCGACGGGGAACTCGCCGTGCCGCCCCGGCCCGAGGGTGCCGATGAGGACTACCTGCCCGACCCCTGCGTGCTGCACCCGGAACGGGTCAGCGAGTACCCGAGCTGGGATCTGCCGGACGACGTCGCCGAAGCACTTGAAGAACGGTTCGCTCAGGTGGAGGAGGAGACCGGCTGGTCGTACTGGTCCCATCTGGCGGTGGCCGACGGTGTCAAGGCCGGCGGGTACCCGACCTGGACGCAGGATCCCTGCTGGCCCGACTGCGCGGGCTGCGGACGGCGCATGGATCACCTGCTCACGGTCAACAGCGCCGAGTTCGACGGGGAGTCGTGGCGCACCTGGCTGCCCGTGGAGGACACGCCCGACAGCGGCACGATCTGGGACCTCCCGTTCGAGGACCGTTCCCGGATCCAGAGTCCCCCGGGGCTGACGCTCGGCGACATGGGCGGCATCTATCTCTTCGTTTGCCTCCACTGCCCCGACCGGCCCTTCGCCTCTCACTCCGACTGCTCGTAGAGCCCCCGGCCACGGCCCGTCGCACGGCGGCACCGCACGGCCGTCCGGTGTGAACCGGCTGCCGCGCGGTGCCGTCCGCTGCCGCCGTCAGTCCTCGGCCGTACCACCGCCCGGGAGCAGGCGCCGGAAGCCGGTGTACGGGACGAGCGCGGCCGGCAGGACGACGGAGCCGTCCGCCTGGAGGCCCTGTTCCAGCAGCGCGGCGACCGTGCGGCCGACGGGCAGCGCCGAACCGTTGAGCGTGGCCGCCGGTCCCTTGCGGCCGTCCGCCGTGCGGTGCCTGATGCCCGCGCGGCGGGCCTGGAAGGTGCCGCAGTCGGAGACGGACGAGATCTCGCGGAAGGCGTCCCCCCCGGGCAGCCACACCTCGATGTCGTACGTCATCCGGGCCGAGAAGCCCAGGTCTCCCGCGGGCAACAGCACGACGCGGTAGCTCAGTTCGAGCCGCCGCAGACACTCCTCCACCTGGCCCACCATGAGTTCGAGCTGGGCCTGCGCGTCCTCGGGGGCGCAGACGCGAACCAGCTCCACCTTCTCGAACTGGTGCAGCCGCAGCACTCCGCGCGTGTCCCGGCCGTACGCGCCCGCCTCCGCGCGGAAGCAGGGCGTCCGCGCGGTGAAGGCGTACGGCAGATCGCGGGCGTCGAGCGTCTGGCCTGCCACCATGTTGGTCAGCGGCACCTCGGCGGTCGGGATGAGGAAGAGTTCCCGGTCGCCGACCGTCGTCGCGAACAAGTCCTCCTCGAACTTGGGCAGTTGCCCGGTCCCGGTCATGGTCTCCCGGTTGACCAGGTACGGCACCGCGTACTCGGTGTAGCCGTGCTCCCGCGTGTGCAGGTCGAGGAAGAAGTCCGTCAGGGCCCGCTCCAGGCGCGCGCCGGGACCGCGGCTGAGGCTGAAGCGCGCGCCGGACAGCCTGGCGGCCGCCTTGCTGTCCAGCACCCCCAGGTCCTCGCCGATATCGGCATGGTGGCGCGGTTCGAATCCGGTCGGGGTGATCGGGGGCCCGCCTCGGCGGACCTCCACCGCCTCCTTCTCCGAGGCACCGTCCGGCACGCCGTCCAGCGGGAAGTTGGGGATACCGAGGGCCAGGGCCTCGAATTCCTGCTCGGCCGAACGGGCGGCGGCCTCGGCCCGCTGTGTGGCGGCCCGCAGATCACGGGCGGTCTCCTTCTCCTGCTCCGTCGGCGGTCCGCCGGCCTTCTTGCGGGCCCGCGCGGCCTCGTTGGCCTCGGTCCGCAGCCGGGTGACCTCGGTCTGCGAGGCGGCCCTGCGCCGGTACGCGGCGGTGAACGCCTCCTGGTCGAAGGCGAATCGGCGCCGGGCCAGCCGCCGTACCGCCTCGGAACCCTCTTCGGTCAACTCACGCGGATCGTGCATGGCGCTCCTCGGAGGCGGGGTCGGAGAGAACAGGAGCCACGGCGGGCTGCGACACGGTGACGGTCAGGGACGAGTCCGCCCGCCGCGCGTCGTCGTCGGCCGCTACGTGCGTGGCGGCCAGCCGGTCGTAGCGGTCGCGGTGGGCCGAGCGCAGCCAGGCCGCGTAACCGAGACCGAACACGCCCACCACCACCAGCAGCCAGGGCAGTTGGGCGACCGGGCCGGACGTGGCGCCGGTCAGCATCGAGAAGTTGCCGACCACCAGCCACACCGAGGCGACGAGTCCCGCGAAGCCCAGCAGCGGCGCGACCACCTCGCGCACCCAGTGCCCGCCGCCCGCGCCCCGGCGCAGCCGAGGTCCGAGTACGGACAGCGCGGCGATCGCCTGGAGCGCCACGATGCCCAGCGTGCCGAGGCCCAGCATGCTGGTGGTCAGGGAGGCGTACGGGTCCAGGTGCGCGAGCGCGAACCCGGCGACCACGATCACCGTCAGCACCGTCTGCACCAGGCTGGCCCGGTGCGGGGAACGGAACCGCGGGTGCTCGGCGGCCAGCGGGGCCGGCAGCAGACCGTCGGCGGCCAGCACGTGCGCGTACCGGTTGGCCGCGCTGTGCAGCGCGAGCGTCGCCGCGAACAGGCTGGTGCACAGCAGCACTTGGAGCAGGGTGCTGCCGACGGTGCCGAGGTACTGGTCGCCGAGGTTGAAGAAGAGGTCGCCCATCTCCTTGCCGGCCACCTCCCGCAGCCGGCCGGTGCCCACCGCGCCGACCGCGAGCCAGCTCGTCACGGCGTAGAACCCGGAGATCAGGACGACCGCGCCGTACGTCGCGCGCGGGACGCTCCGCCGGGGGTCCCTGGCCTCCTTCCCGTACAGCGAGGCCGACTCGAAGCCGATGAAGGAGACGAACGCGAACATCAGCCCGACGCCCGCGCCCGGTCCGGT
Organism: Streptomyces sp. NPDC088725; assembly: GCF_044751305.1. Lineage (NCBI taxonomy): Bacteria > Bacillati > Actinomycetota > Actinomycetes > Kitasatosporales > Streptomycetaceae > Streptomyces > Streptomyces sp. NPDC088725. The sequence goes on along the minus strand of NZ_JBIVLO010000004.1, from coordinate 454,747 downwards.
CGCGACATGCGGGGAGAAGGAGGCGGCGGGCAGTGCGGACGCGCCGTGGCGGACCAGGATGGCCAGGTCCAGGACGAGCAGGATGCCGATCTCGCCGAGCATCAGCGCGGCGAGCACCCGGGCGCTGACCGCGATCTCGCGGTAGCCGAGCAGCGCGACGAGCCCGATGCCGACCGCCGCGCACAGCTCCCAGGGCACGTCGACGCCGTGCTGCGCGAGCACGAGCTGGGTGAAGTACCCGAGCGCGCCCGCGAGTCCGATGGTGGCGCAGTTGTACGCGAGCAGCGCGAGGTAGCCGGCCGCCACCGCGGGCGGGCGGCCGAGGCCCTGCGCCGCCGAGGCGTAGAAGCCGCCGGATCCGCCGGTACGCCGGGCGCTGACCGCGTACCCGATCGAGAAGCAGAGCAGGGTCACACCGGCGAAGAGGAAGGCCGCGGGCACGCCCGCCCCGTTGCCGAAGGCGAAGGCGAGCGGGACCGTGCCGACCATGGCCGACAGCGGCGCGGCGGCGGCGACGATGAGGAAGAGGATGTGACGCGTCTCCAGGCGTCTCCCGGCGGGCGCGCCGCCCTGGGACCGGGCGGGCGAGGGGGTCGCCTGCGGTGGAGGTGAACCGTGGTCGGGCATCGTGACTCCAGGGCGAGAGGGGCGGGTCGGGGCGGAACGGGTGACGCATGGCGGTACGAGGCGGCGCATGGCCGAACGGGCAGGGCGGGCCGGGGGAAGGAGCCGGCTGCCCGGTCAGGCGTGCGCGAAGGCGAGTACGGCGTTCTGCCCGCCGAATCCCAGGGAGTTGCTCAGGGCCACGTCGATGGGCAGGGACGTGAGGGTCTGCGCCAGTTTGATGTCGATGCGCGGGTCGGGGACGGACAGGTTGGCGGTCGGGGGCACCAGCCCGCGTTCGATGCTGAGCACCGTGAACGCCGCCTCCACCGCGCCGGCCGCGCCGAGCATGTGGCCGGTGACGCCCTTGGTCGAGGTGACCAGCGGACTGCCGCCGAGCGTCCGGCTCACCATGCGCGCCTCGGAGAGGTCGTTGAGCGGAGTCGAGGTGCCGTGCGCGTTGACGTGCTGCACCTCGTCCGGGCCGGTGTCCGCGTCCGCGAGAGCGGACCGTACGGCCGCCTCGACGCCGAGGCCGTCCGGATGCGGGGACGTCATGTGGTGGGCGTCGGCGCTGGTCCCGTAGCCGGTCACCCGGCCGCGGACCCGTGCGCCGCGGGCCCTGGCGTCCGCCACGCGCTCCATGACGAGGATGCCGGCGCCCTCGCCCGCGACGAAGCCGTCGCGGTCCTCGTCGAAGGGCCGCGAGGCGGTGGCCGGATCGTCCTCGCGCTTGGACAGGGCTCCCATCTGGGCGAACCCGGCCATCACGAGGGGCGTGATCATGGCTTCGCTGCCGCCGGCCAGGACGATGTCGCACCGGTCGAGGAGCAGCAGGTCCCGGGCCGTGCCGATGGCGGTGGCGCCCGAGGCGCAGGCGGTGGCGACCACCAGGTTGGGGCCCGTCGCGCCGAACTCGATGGCGGTCTGCCCGGCGAGCATGTTGGGCAGCTGCATCGGGAGCAGCAGCGGCGAGACCCGTCCCGCGCCCTGCTCGCGCAGGACGTGGTGCTGCTGCTCGACCGTGCCGGGGCCGCCGTCGGCGCAGCCGAGGACCACGCCGACCCGGGCCCCGTCCCACGTCCGCGGGTCGAGGCGGGCGTCGGCGACGGCCTCGTGGGCCGCGACGAGGGCGAACTGTACGAACCGGTCCAGGCGGTGTGTCCGGCGGGCGCCGAGCAGGTGCTCGGGGTCGAAGTCGGGTACCCGGCACGAGATGCGTACCGGGTTGTCCTGGAGAGCGGGGTCGAGCGAGGCGGGGGACCGGCCCCCGCACACGCTCGCCCAGCTCGCCTCGACACCGACTCCGCCGGGTGTGACCAGCCCCAGGCCGGTGACGGCGATATCGGTACCGGCCATCAGACCTTCGCGCTCCGCTCTTCCATGAGCCGCACCATGTCACCCACGGTCTCGGCTTCCAGCAGCTCGTCGTCGCTGATGTCGAGGTCCAGTTCGGACTTCAGCAGCAGCGAGAGCTCCACCACGGCCAGCGAGTCCAGCTCGATGTCCTCGCGGGTCGCCTCCGGAGTGATGGCCTCCTGCGAGACCTTGAGCTTGTTGGAGAGGATTTCCTTCAGCTGTTCGAGCATGGCGAATCGCCTTTCGTGGGTGGTGAGTCGAACGTGGTACGGGAACGTGCGGCGAAGCGTGTCCGCGTGGGAGCGCGCGGTCAGACGGACCGGACCTCGGGCCAGACCAGCGTGGTGGCCCCCCAGGAGAGCCCGCCGCCGAAGGCGGTGAGCAGCAACCGGTGGCCCGGCAGCAGACTCCCGCCGGCGGCCGCCTCGGACAGCAGCAGCGGGATCGAGGCGGCGCCGGTGTTGCCGACGCGCTCGATGTTGGACAGGCACCGCTCCTCGGGCAGGCCGAGCCGTTCGGACACCGCCGTCAGGATGCGGGCGTTGGCCTGGTGGGCGCCGAAGCGGTCGACGTCCTCCATCCGCCAGCCCCGCGCCCGTACGGCGTCCTCCGACGAGGCGACCATCCGGCCCACCGCGTGGCGGTAGATGTCCCGTCCCGCCATGCGGAAGTACTCCTCGCCCGGTGCGGCGGGCACCCCCGAGGACCGCTGCCGGGAACCGCCGGCCGGCACCTCGATCAGACCGCTCAACTCGCCGTCGCTGCCGAGGATCTGGGGCCCGATCGCCCCGGGCTCGTCGGGCTCGCCGGCCCGCAGGACCACCGCGCCCGCGCCGTCGGCGAAGATCACCGCGGTGGAACGGTCGGTGGGGTTGATGATCGTGGTGAACGCGTCGGCCCCGAGCAGCAGGACCCGTCCGGCGACGCCCGCAGCGATCAGACCGGACGCGGTGGCCAGCCCGTAGAGGAAGCCGGAGCAGACGGCCGACACGTCGAAGGCGGGCACGTGGCCGAGGCCGAGACGGGCGGCGATCTGCGGCCCGGTGGCCGGGCAGAGCTGGTCGGGCGTGGTGGTGGCCAGCACCACCGCGTCCACCCGGTCGTCGTCCGCCGACTTGATCGCCCGCCACCCGGCCTCCACCGCCAGATCGGAGGTGGCCGTGCCGGGCGAGATGACGTGCCGGCCGGCGATGCCGGTCCTGGACCGTATCCACTCGTCCGAGGTGTCCATCCGGTCGGCGAGATCGTCGTTGGTGACGACGTTCGGAGGCACGTACGAGCCGATCCCCGCGACCACGGCGGACGGTCCGGGCCGTGGGCTCACCGGACGCCCTCCCCCGAAGCCGCTTCAGAGCCGGAGTCAGCGGTAGAGGCCAGGACCTCGACCGGCAGCCCCATGTACGCCATCCGCGCCTCGGCCATCTCGTCGGTCCACTGCTCGGCCATGTCGTAGCGCTGGTCGGGCGTGGTGTCCAGCATCCGTACGCCCGGCCACAGTTCGTAGTCGCCGATGAGGTCGGCCTGCTCGGCCATGCCCTTCTGGAACAGCTCCTCGCGGTGGATGACGAACTCCCGGTCGGGCACCTCGTCCCACAGCCGCACCCCGGCACGCAGGATCTCCAGCAGCCGCGGGCGGTACTCGGGCACCCGGGCGACGTGGTTGCGCAGGATGGTGCTGGCGACCGTGAGGTGGCGGATCTCGTCGATCGCGGTACCGCGCGAGATCTCCCCGGTGGCGGGGGACAGCGGGGTCCACTTGCGCTCGCTCAGCTCGGCGGCCGGGGCGAGCACCCCTTCGATGACGATGGCGAACACCGCGACGGCGCCCGGGAAGTCGGCCTGGTCGCGGACGATGTCGAGGGTGTACTCCACGACCGGTTCCAGCACCCGGGCCCGGTAGTCGGCCGCCATCTCGTCGATGTCGCGCACCAGGGTGCCGGCGGGCTGGCCCAGCTCCACCAGGTGGTTGCGGAAGACGCGGGCGTGCCGTGCCTCGTCGATGAGCTGCGTGGCGTAGAACTCCAGCTCCGGCACGCCGGGTGCGAGGGAGACGTAGTGCCCGAGCAGCCGGGTCGCGATGTCCTCGGACAGACTGCGGAAGCCGAATTCGAGGACCAGCGCGTCACGCAGCGGGCCGTTGCGCTTGAGGAAGTCCGGCACGGTGGCGTCGACGTGGTGTCCCGTCACGCCCCGGTCGCGGAGCGTGCCCTGCGCCACGGACGTGAACCAGTAGGCCAGGTCGCACTCTTCCGGGCCCAGGGTCAGTTCCTTCGCGCCGTCCAGCAGACCGGGAGCGGTGTCCCAGCCGGCCTCGGGCGCCACATGAGCGTTCATGATGCCGTTGTCTCCTTGGAAGTGAGGGCGGGACGCAGCGCGCCGGTGAACAGTCCGCCGGTGTAACTGAGCAGCGGCGGGCCCTCGCCGGCGGTGGCTCGCACCACCCGGCCGAGGAGGATTTCGCTGTCGCCCAGCGACGTCGTGCCGTGCACCCGGCACACGTAGTGCGCGAGGGCGCCGGCCAGCAGCGGGGCGCCCGCGTACGGGTCGGGGGCCCACTCGGTGCCCGCGAACTGGCCGTTGCCGTCCGGACGGCTGCTGTCGGCGAACCACCGCGCCAAGTCGGCCTGCTGGCCGCCGAGGACGTTGACGACGAACCGGCCCTCCGCGTCCGCGAGCCGCGCGAAGGACGACCCGGTGCGCAGGCACACGCCCACCAGCAGCGGGTTGCGGGAGATGAGGGTCACCGTGCTCGCGGTGGTGCCGTGCAGCCGGCCCTCGTGGCTGACGGTGAGTACGGACACCGGGGCCGCGAGGTGGTACAGCGCCTGGCGGGACTCCGCGGGGTTCTGGCGTACCGGCCGCTGGGCCTCCGGGGAGGGGGCGGTGGGCGCCGGGGATTCGTTCGGAGGAGCCGTGCGTACGTTCATCGCGCGGCCTCGCGCTGAGCGGTCGACGGGGTCCCGGCCGTACGGGCACGGGCCGCGGCCGGGATGTGCCCGACCGGCACCGGGTCGGCGGCGTGGCCGACCGGCTTCGGGTGGGCCAGGCCCAGGTCGTCCAGGAGCCGCAGGTAACCGGGCTGCGCCACGGGTTCGAACGGCAGGGCGAAGGACTTCAGGAAGTTGCCGAACAGGCCGCGGTCACCGAAGAGATGGAACGGCAGCACCAGCAGCGCCCACTCGGGCCCCGCCACCAGGCACCAGAGCGCCGCCACCGCGCCCTGCGTGATGAGGCTGTGCATCACGTTGTAGAGGACGTAGTAGGTCTTGGAGATGGGCCGGCCGCCGCTGCGCCGGAAGGCGATGGCGCCCGGGATGTAGCCGATGAGGTCGATGTAGAGGAACAGCGCGACCGCGGGGATCCAGCGCACCTCGCCGATGTGGGCGATGAGCAGGCCGGTGGTGACGGCGAGGGCGACCAGGTACTCGGCGCGGTGCAGCGAGTAGGTCCTCGGGCTTTCGAAGGGGTTTGCCTGATCCATGATCAGCTCCTGAGGGGAACGGTCGGCTCAGCGGCGGCGGCAGGGGCGGGCGCCGCGGCGCCGTAGATCTCGGCGCCCGGGAACAGCCCGGTAACGGCCCAGGCGACGGTCTCCTTGATGACCCGCTCGGCGATCGGGTCGAGGATCCCCTCCAGGCTCGGGATGCCGAAGTCGAAGTCGGCGTCGAAGGCGACCCGTACGTCGTCGCCCTGCGCGGTCATGGTCCAGCTGCCGGAGAAGGTGTCGAAGTCCCCTTCGGTCTGCTCGAAGCGGATGACGGTCCCTTCGACGTCGAAGACGTCCTCCTCGGTCCAGCGCAGCAGGCCGCTGCGGAAGTGCAGCTCCCAGCTGGAGGAGCCGACCGTGGCGGGCAGGGTCGAGTGCACCGTCGTGGAGTTGACGTGCGGCGCCAGCTCCGGGTAGCGCTCCCAGCGGCGTACGGCGTCGAAGACCGTGCCGGGGCTCTGACCGGGTACGAGAGCGCGCAGTTCGACGTTTCTCACGTCAGTTACCGCCTTCGGGCATAGTGGCCGCGCCCTTGATCAGGGCTTGCGTGGCCAGATCGAATGAGTTGAGGAGGAACGCCACGTCGTTGTCCGTGAGAATGGCGGGCGGCGTGAAGCGCACCACCGCGCTGCCGTTCATGGAGTGGTTCGCCACCACGCCGTGGTTGAACAGCTCGATGAGCAGTTCGCCGGCGAGACCGGCCTCGACGAGCTCGACGCCGATGAGCAGGCCGCGCCCGCGTACGTCCACGACGAGTTCGGGGATGTTGCGGTGGGCGATCTCGGCGATCCGGGGCAGCAGTTCGGCCCCGAGCTTCGCCGACTTGGCGACCAGGTCCTCTTCCCGCATCGCGCGGATGGCGCCCTGCACCGCCGCCATCAGCACCGGCTGACCGGAGAACGTCGAGGTGTGGACGTACGGGTCCTTGTCGAAGGGCCGGAACGCCTTGCGGGTGGCGATCGCGGCCGAGACCGGCAGGACACCGCCGCCGAGGGCCTTGCCCGTCAGCAGGACGTCGGGCACGACTCCGTCGATGTCCGCGCCCCACCAGGTGCCGAGGCGGCCGAACCCGGACTGCACCTCGTCAAGGATCAGGAACCCGCCGTGGGCGCGGACCAGTTCCTCCACCCGCTTCAGGTAGCCCTCCGGCGGGATGATGACACCGCCCTCGCCCTGGATCGGTTCGACGATCACGCAGACCTCGCCGGGATGGGCGGAGAGCTCCGCCTCCAGCGCGTCCGCGTCGCCGAACGGCAGGTGCAGGAAGTCGGGGACCAGGGGCCGGAAGGGCCGCTGGTAGACCTCCTTGGCGGTGGCGGACAGCGCGCCGAGGGTCTTGCCGTGGTAGCCGCCCGTCATGGAGATCGTGCGCCGGAACCCGCCCGCGCGTGCCAGCTTCAGACCGGTCTCGACCGCTTCCGCGCCGGACAGGGAGAAGTGGACGCGGTCCAGCGCGGGAGGCAGCACCGACACCAGCGCCTCGGCGGCGCGGGCCACCGTGGGCTCCAGCAGGATGCGGGTGGCGGTCGGGTGCGTACGGAGCTGGCGTTCGACCTCCTCCATCACCAGCGGGTGCCTGGCGCCCATGATGAAGACGCCGTAGCCACCGGCGTTGAGGAAGCGCTCGCCGTCGCTGGTGGTGAGCCAGGCCCCCTCCGAGGAGGTCTCCATGTGGCTGCCGAACAGTTCGGCGAGGGTGGCTCTGCCCTTGCTCAGGTGGGCCCGGTACAGCCCGAGGATGTCCTCCTCGGTATCGGCTGCCGGCATGTTCATTACGGTCACGGCTTTCTCACTCCAAGCAGGTCGAGGGGGGAGGTGGCGTCAGGCCAGGTTCAGCGCGGCTCCGTCGAAGTAGCGCAGCAGCGGCTCGGCGGCGGCGGCCCGCGCGGGCGGGTGGAAGGCGAGCGCCCTGACGGCCGCCGCCGTCGCCGCGTTGTGGGGCGAGGTGATGAAGTCCAGGCCGCCGAGGAGTTCCAGGGCGCGCGCGGCGACGCGGGGCAGCGTGTCCTGGACGGTGTAGCGGGCGACCAGGCTGCGGGCCACCGCGTCGTCACCGGGCTCGGCGCCGAGGACGGGGGCGGCGCTCTCCAGGAGCTGGAGAGCAGCCTCCATCTCGACGGCCAGGGAGGCCCGTTCGTGGACGGAGCCGCGTTCACGGTCGACGGCCTGCGCGACGAGGGAGGCCGCGGCGCCCGCGTAACCGGCGCTGATCAGCGTCTCGAACCAGACGAAGCCGGCCGTCTGGAGGTCGTCCAGCCGGTTCGGGTCGTCGGCCCCGGCCCTGACCACCATCTCCTCCGGGACGAAGACGTCCTCAAGACGCACCTCGTCGCTCTCGGCGCCGGCCAGCAGGTCATTGCCCCAGAAGGGGTGGACGCTCAGGCCGGGCGCCGAGGCCGGCACCAGGGCCAGCGCCAGCTCCGGTTCACCGGTGTCGCCGTGGACCGCGATGCTGGCCGTCAGCAGGCTCATCGACGCCGAGAGGCTGCACGGTTTCTTCGACCCCGACAGCCGGAAGCCGCCGTCGACCGGGCGGGCCGTGACCGCCGGGGCGAGGATGTTCTGCTGGGTCCTGCCCTCGGCCCAGCCCGACGCCAGGATCTGCTGGTCCGGTACGACGCGCCGGAGCACCTCGGTCTGGGCGGCGGTCAGCCGGTCGGCGCGGCGGGTGAGCGCGTACAGCATGGCGACGGTGAAGTGGTGCATGGTCACGGCGGCGGCGAGCGACGGCGAGACCGCGCCCAGCGCCTGCTGCACGCGCAGCGCGTCCAGCGGGTCCGCGCCGTGGCCGCCGTACTCGGTGGGAACGAGCAGGCCGGCACCGCCGTGGGTGCGGAACAGCTCCACCACCGGGCTGCCGGGCTTTTCGCGGTCGGCCTGCGGCACGTCCGCCAGCCGCTTCAGCAGACCGGGGTGGTACCGCTCGCACACGGCCTGTGCGACGTCGAGGGAACGCAACGGAATACCTCCGAGGTGACAGTGGGCGGTGACAGGGGCGGGGGACGCCGGATCAGGCGTCGCCGAAGACCGCCTGGTAGGGGCTGACCCCGTGGGCGATGGAGACGCCCTGGACGTGCGAGGTCTTGAGCATCGGGTAGTTGGCCTCGCCGAACGCGCCGCCGGTCAGCCCGGTGCCGCCGTGGCTGGGGAGGTACGGCAGGAAGCCGATGTGCGAGTCGTTGATCTTCAGCAGGCCGCCGTTGACCACCCGCCGCACGAAGGTGTCGACCACCTTGTCGGAGCGCGACCACAGGGAGTTGCGCAGGCCGTACTGGTTGGAGTTGACGAACTGGAGGAACGACTCGAGGAGTTCCTCGTCGTCCGCGGCCTCCGGCACGATGATCGGGATGAGGGGGAAGAACGTCTCCTCGCGGACCACGTCGAAGGTGCGGGCGTGTTCGAGTCCGGTCACCTTGAGGACAGTGGGCTGGAGGAAGACGCCCGTCTCCGACACCGTGCCGTCCAGTTCGGTCCGGTTGCCTCCGGTCACCAGCTCGGCGCCGTTGTCGAGCGCCTGGCTCAGCAGCCGGAAGAAGCGTTCGCTGCGGCGGACCGGCGAGAGCAGGACGTCCTCTTCTTCCGGGTAGCCCGGCTTGATGGCCTTGACCTGCTCACGCACTTCGGCGACGAGCGCGTCCGCGATGTCCGGGTGCACCAGCACGTAGTTGGGCACCATGCAGATCTGTCCGGAACCGTAGAAGGACTCCGTGATGGCCTCCGCCGCCCACTTCACGTCGGCGTCCGACCAGACCACGATGCCGTCGTTGCCCGCCAGTTCCAGGATGGGCTTCGTGCCGCTGGCGATGCAGCTCTGCTCGAAGCGCAGGCCCTCCTGGCTGCCGCCGATGTAGAAGATGTCGTCCATCAGCGGGTCCGCCACCCAGCGGTCCAGCGTCTGCTTGGGGTTGGAGCAGACGGCGTTGAGGACGCCGGGCGGCGCGCCGATCTCCTCCAGGAGCGGCATCACGATGTCCCGCAGGAGCCACATGGTGCTCAGCGCGATGCTGCGGGGGGCGCGTACGACGACCGCGTTGCCGGCCATCATGGCGAGGACCGCGAGCGCGGCGCTCGGCGCCGGCGCGTTCTGCGGCGGGTTGAAGCCCACCACACCGTCGGGCTGGCGGTGCAGGATCAGCGAGCGGTCGCCGTACTGCTTCTCGACGCGCATCTGCTTCGTGTACCAGCGCAGGCTGCCGGGCGCGTAGACCTGAAGCAGGCAGCTCAGCTCCCACCGCGCCAGCTTCACCGGGTGGGACTCGGCGACCAGCATGTCCAGGAACTCGTCCTCGTGCGCGAGGAGTTCCTCACGGAAGCGGGTGCCGAGCCGCATCCGGTCCTCCAGCGGCACGGCGGCCCACAGCGGCGCCGCCTCGGCCGCCGCCTGGGTGGCGAGGTCGATGGCCTTGTCGTCGGCGACGGCGCAGCGGCCGATGACGTACGGGTGACTGGCCGCCTCCTCCGACTCCGGGTTCTGTTCGAGCGTGCGCTTGAGGCTCACGCTGGTGAAGACGTCCTCCAGCAGGGACCGGCCGCTGACGGTGTAGACCCAGCCGTCACCCGCGACGTCCTCGCCTCCGATGAGAAGGTCGTAGCTCTTGAACCGCTTCGGTGGCTCGGTACCGCCGGCGGTGCCGGCCGCGTCGGAACGCACCGAGGCAATCTGCTCCTGAATTACGCCGCGAGGCATTGTCAGCCTTTCCGAGGGGGACTGCGAAATGGTTCCGTCCCGGTGCGTGTGCTGATAAACGGGACGCATGCGCATGGCGGTGAACCAGCGAACTCGATGTCGATCGTTGCGATGGTGGCCGCCTTATCTGACCCGCCCCTGACACCGGGCTGATCCAGGGACCGGCGGAAGGCGGCAGCGCCTGGTGGCCGGCACGGTCACGGCCGTGACCTGCGGATGGACTCCGCGTCAGCAGGGCCTCAGCGGGATGTCAGCTCCCGACGTTTCGATGTTCTGTGCAAACCATTACGCCGGTCTTCTCCCGATGGGGCTTCGCCATGCCTTCCGAAGAATCCACGCTCCGCGCTCTGCGGGAACTGCCGCGCCACGAAATATACGAGGAAGTCGAGGTCATTGTTCTCCGCGAATTCAAGACCGTCCTCCTCATGACGGAGGACGATGATCTCCCGGTCGACACGAGCTATTTCGACCTCGGTCTCACCTCGCTGCGGCTGACCGAGATCCGGGCGACCCTGGAGGACCGGTTCGACCTCGCGATCAACGCGAACGTGCTGTTCAACGAGCCCACCGTGGACCGGCTCGTCAGCTACCTCACCGACGCGCTCTCCGACCGTCCCGCGGTGGACACCGCGCACTGACCGCGCGCTCCACGAAGACGAGACGGCGCCGACGGTCGCATCCGGTCATCGCGCCGCCGGACGGCCCGGTCACCGCGCCGCCGGACGGCCCGGTCACCGCGCCGCCGGACAGCCCCGCGCTCCCGACGAGCACTTCCCACGAGACGGAGACGAACAGTGGAAGAGACCCAAGCGTGGACGCTGCCCCACAGCGCGCGGCTCCATGCCCGCGACCGCGCCGACCGCCCCGCGGTCGTCTGCGAGGGCCGGATCACGACGTACGGGCACCTGCACCGCGAGAGCAACCGGGCGGCCCACGCGCTGCGCGCGGCAGGCGTACGGCCGGGCGACCGCATCGCGTTCCTCGGACGCGAATCCGAGTACTACTACCTGGCGATCCTCGCGGGGGCCAAGGTCGGCGCGGTGACCGTACCGGTCAACTGGCGCCTGACACCGACCGAGGTGGACCACATCCTGCGCGACTCCGGCGCCGTCCTGGTCTTCGCCGACGAGGAGTTCAGCGCCACGGTCGAAGGGGTCAGGCAGCACCTGCCCGGACTGAGGAGCGTCGTCCGGCTCGACGGACCGGGTGAGGCGGGCGAAACGGACCGCGGCGCCTGGATGCGGAAGTGGTACGCGGACCTGCCCGACAGCGATCTTCCCCCGGTGACCGGTCCTGACGACGCGGTCGTGCAGATCTACACGAGCGGCACCACCGGACTGCCCAAGGGAGCGGTCCTGGCCCACCGCAGCTTCTTCACCCTGCCGGCCGCGATGCGCGAGCACGGCCAGGACTGGATCGACTGGCGTCCTGATGACGTCAGCCTCATCTCCCTGCCGGGCCTGGGCATCGCGGGCATCGGCTGGTTCATGCACGGCTTCGTCGCCGGAGCCGTGAACGTCGTGATGCCGCAGTTCATCCCGCAGGAGGCCGTCCGGCTGATCCGCGACCGCCGCGTCACCATCACCTTCACGGCGCCGGCCATGCTCCAGATGCTCATGGCCGAACGGGAGGCGGGACCCGAGGCGTTCGCGTCACTCCGCAAGATCGCCTACGGAGCCGCGCCCATCTCGGAACGCCAACTCCAGGAGTGCCTGGACGTGTTCGGCTGCGAGTTCGCCCAGATCTACGCGAGCACCGAGACCGGCAGCGTCGCGGTGTGCCTGCCGCCCGAGGACCACCAGCCGGGCGTCGGCCGGCTGCGCTCGGTGGGCCGGCCCTGCCCCGGCAACGAGGTCAAGGTGATCGGCCGGGACGGCGAGGAGCTGCCGCCGGGCCAGATCGGACAGATCTGCATACGGACACCCTCCCGCATGCTCGGCTACTGGAACCTCCCCGAGGCGACGGCCCGCACGGTGGTCGGCGAGTGGCTGCACATGGGGGACGCCGGTTACCTCGACGAGGCCGGCTACGTCTACCTCTGCGACCGCATGAACGACACCATCATCGTCGCCGGCCAGAACATCTATCCGGCCGAGGTGGAAAAGGAGTTGGACAGCCACCCGGCGGTGGCCGACGCGGCCGTGGTGGGCCTGCCCGACGCCCGCTGGGGCGAGGCGGTGCACGCCTGTGTCGTGCTGCGTCCCGGAGCCACCGTCACACCGCGGGAGCTGGTGCTCTCGCTGCGCGGCCGGCTCGCCGACTACAAGATCCCCACGGACTTCCACATCGTCGAGGCCCTGCCGCGCAACCCCTCGGGGAAGATCCTGCGGCGCACGGTCCGGGAGCGGTTGCAGGAAACCGGCTGAGACCACCCTGCTCCTCCCGCGCACCTGCCCGCCCCCGCTTTCCCCCTCACGCTTCCCTTCACGAACGGAGACAGCCATGTCCTCGCCGGCCGAGCCACTGAAGGTGGGAGTCCTGCTGCCCACCCGCGAACAGGCCATCACCGGCACCTTCGCGGCAGCGCCCCTGATCGAGTTCGCGCGGCAGGCGGAGTCGCTGGGCTTCGACTCGCTGTGGGCAGGTGACTCGCTCACCGCCCGGCCGCGTCTGGACCCGCTCGTCGTCCTCTCCGCGGCCGCCGCGGCGACGAGCACGATGACCGTGGGTACCGCGGCTCTGACCCCGGCGCTGCGGCACCCGCTGATCGGCGCCAACATGGTCACCAGCCTCGACCACGTGGCATCGGGACGACTCGTCCTCGGCCTGGGCTCGGGATTCCCGATGCCGGAGACCGAGGCCGAATTCGCCTCCGTCGGCGCTTCGTTCGCCGGACGGGCGGGTCGCCTGGACGAGATCGCCGCCCTGTGGCGTACCGCCTGGCAGGCGGACGCGCCCAAGGACTTCGACGGGCGCCACTGGCAGGTCACCGATCTCGACCGGCTGCCCCGCCCGGTCACGGCGGGCGGCCCGCCCCTGTGGCTCGCGGGCAGCGACACCCCGAAGGTGCTGGCCCGGGTCGCCCGGCAGTACGACGGGTGGCTGCCCTTCCTGCCGTCCGCCGACGCCTACGGACGGGCCCGCCGCCGCATCGCCGAACTCGCCGTCGAGGCAGGCCGGGACGCGAACGCGGTGACCCCGGGGCTCTACGCGACCGTCACCGTCAACCGGGACCGGGCGGCGGCCAGGGCCGAACTGGAGCACTACATCAGCCACTACTACGGCCGGACCCTGGAGCAGATGTCCACCATCCAGGCGTACGCGTTCGGCGACGCCGAGAGCTGCGCCGAATGGCTCGGCGCGTACGTACGGGCCGGCGCGCGCCACGTCGTCCTGCGGGTCGGATCACTCGACCCGGAACCCCAACTCAAAGAAATCGCCGAGGTGCTGGTGCCTGCGGTACGCGCGATCGGCCGCGAGATCACCGTGGCGAACGCTCCGTCGTGAGCACGGCCCCGGGCCGGTTCACGTCCGGTGCGGGTAGCTGGCTCCGTCCGGTGGAACCGGCGCCCGGGGCGCCCGTACGGCAGTTCCCGCCGCCGCACGCGGGCGGCGGAGCCGTCGTCCGCCGCGCGCGCTGACCACGGCCCGGCCGACCGGCCTTCGCACCTCGGGCCGACACGTACCGGGCCGTGGCCTTTCCGTCCTCCGTCTCTCCATCTCCTGCGACGAACCACCAGCAACGCCGGGCACGGTGGGCCCTCGACCGGTGTGGCGGCACCGGCCGGGGCGCCGCCGGCCGCACCCCCTGGCGTGCCCCCTCGTACACCCGCCGCCGAAGAAGGAGGACCGACATGGCCGACCACGTCAACGCCACGTCCCCGACAAGGGCGTTCATCATCGCCAATGAGGCATCGGGCAGTCACAGCGCCCAACTGGTCCACGACGTGCAGACGTTGTGCGCCGCCTATCTGTCGCACACCGAGGTCCACTCCACCACGGGCCCCGGCGACGCCACCCACGCCGTACGCCGGGCCCTCGCCCGGCCCCTCCCGCCCGACCTGGTCGTCGCCATCGGCGGCGACGGCACCGTCCAGGAAGTCGTGCGGTCCCTGGCCGGGGCCGGCGGCGACGCCGTCTTCTTCGCCGTACCCGGCGGCACCGGCAACTCCGGCTACAAAATGGTGTGGGGCGAACGCCCGTGGCCCGAGGCGCTGAAGGCGGTGCTCGCCGACTCCGGCCCCGGCGGCAGTGTGCGGCGGGCCCAACTGGACCTGGCCCGGCTGGCCGAGACGGGGCAGCCGGTCTTTCTCGGCGCGTGCACCGGCGTTATCGCCGATGCCCTCATCACCGCCGCGACCCTCCCGGAGACCGGACTGGCCCGGTACGCACGGGCCTTCGCCGAGACCGCCCGCGCCTATGAGCCGTACCCCGGCCGGGTCACGGTCGACGGACGGGTGGTGCACGAGGGGCCCACCGTCCTCGCCAATGTGGGCGGCGGGCGTTACCGCGGCGGCCAGTACCTCGTCCTGCCGCAGTCCCTGCTGGACGACGGACTGCTCGACATCTGCGTGATCGGTGACGGCGTGGCCGCCGTCGACGTACCCGGACTGACCCTGAACGCCGCGCACATGACGCATCCGGCCACCGTCTACGCACGTGGCCGGCGGATCGTCGTCGAGCGTACCGACGGCCGCCGGCTCCCCCTGGAGCACGACGGCGACTACCAGCACGGCATCGGCCCGCGCGCGACGTTCGAGGTCATGCCCGGCGCTCTGACCGCCTGGGCGCCGGTGGAGTGAGCCGGGGCCGGACGCGGCAGGGCGGCGTCAACCGGTCGCCCCGCCGCTACCGGGCCCGTCAGGTCGCCGGCAGGAGAGCCTCGGTGATCTCCTGGACCCTCTCGACGATGTCCGAACGCCCTTCGGAGACCCAGGAGATGTGCTGCGCGCCGAACAGAGCCGAGCGCAGGACGCGGGCGAGCGCCGCGGGGTCCACGGTCTCCGGCAGTGTGCCGGAATCCCGGCATTCGGTGAGGAGTTCGCTGATGAGTTCGGTGAACTCCGTATAGGGGGTGGGCAGCGGCGCCTTGATGTAGGAGCGCTCCAGCTGCAGCCGGGTGCCTGCCTGGACGATGAGGTCGTCGCGGAACGCGGTCGCCACCTGGAGGAACAAGTCCCTGACGACCGCGGGTGACGCCTCGTTGCCTTCGTGCGCCGCCCGCACGACAGCACCGAGCCGCCGGTAGAAGTGGTCGGTGACGGCCACGGCCAGCGCTTCCTTGTTGGCGAAGTGGAAGTAGATCGCGCCCTTGGTCAACTCGGCCCGGTCCGCGACGTTCTTGATCGTGACGTCGGGGAATCCGTGCTCCGCGAAGAGTTCGGCCGCGGCCACGAGGATGGCGCCGCGTGTGCGGATCGCACGCTCCTGCTTGGGGTCCGACGTCTCACCGGCCGTACGGACCCGAGGTGTCGTGGAAGAGTTCGGCCTGTTCATATCGTGCTCAACCGTTCCTCGAGTGGTGCCCTTCGCGGGAGTCGCGGAACCGGACCTCGGACGATGCCGGCTCAGGAGGAGCCGTTTCGGCCACGTCGTCCGTGCGTCCCTCCCCTGTTCCTACCGAAGACCATTCTCCCAGGTACGGGGCGTGAGGTGAATGCCCGGCGTCGTCCGTCCGGCGAACCGGCCTCCGTGCGTGGCTTGTTGGTCATCCACACGTGGCGGAAACACGCCGGTTCCTTCATACCTTCACGCAGGTATATTACCCGAATCGCCATGACGAACTACGTGTCCCAGTCACTCGTATGCCAGTCGGGAGAAACGATGTCCCTGGTATCGGTCGCGTCAGTCAATGATCACCGGGATGGGACGGCCTCAGCAGTGAGCACCCCCGCTGAGCTGGCCTTCCTCCAACCTGTTCCCCGCTCGCTCGTCCACCGCAACTCCGTGGCCGAGGTGTTCGTCACCGACGGTCTTCGCCTGAATGACACCCTCTTCGCCGTCGCCGCGCAGTGGCCGCGCGACCACGCGCTCTACCATCCCGACAGCAACGGATTCAGCGATCCGCTCCTGTTGGCGGAAACCATTCGGCAGTCCCTGCTGTACGTCTCCCACTCGCACCTGGGCATCGCGCTCGGCAGTCACTTCGTCGGATACGGGGTGACGTTCGACATCACGGACCTCGAAGCGCTGCGCGTCGGCCCCGCTCCGCTCACCGTCGTACTGGAGATCGACTGGACGTGGGAGGACAAGCGGCCGAACCGCGCCCTCGCCCGGCTGGACGTGACCTTCACCGCCGACGGCCGGCCGTTCGCCACGGGCCAGGTGCGCTCGCTCGTGCTCGACGAGCGAAGATACCGTTTACTGCGCGCGAGACCCGCGACCGGCGCCCAGGCACCGCCGGCGGCGAACCACGGACTCACACATGTGCTGAACACGCCGCCGGACGCTGCCATCGCGCCGGACAGGGCACTCACGCCGAGCCCGGTGATCACACCGCCGAACCCGGTGATCGCGTCTCCGGAACGGGTGGGAAGGCTCAGACGCCGGGACTGCGTGCTCCAGGAGCCCACTCCGCACAGCCCCTGGCGGCTGCGGCTCGACCGCGGCCACGCCGTACTGTTCGACCACCCCACCGACCACGTACCGATGATGGCCATGCTGGAGGGATTCCGGCAGCTCGGCCACCTCATGGCGCACGAGGCATCCGGCGCGGGCACCGGCCAGGCGTACGCGCTGACCGGCGCGACCGTGGACTGCCTGGCCTTCGGGGAACTCCACCAGCCCATCGACCTCGCCTGCGAGGAACGGACGCACGACGCGTCGAGCGGGCAGCGGCGCATGCGGATCACCGCCCTCCAGCAGGGCCGGCCGATCGCCGCGGCCGAGCTGACCTGGAACCCCGCGGACCCCGCCGGCCAGGACGAGACCGCCGCACGCGGCACGGCCGGGACCTCAGCATTCCGCTGACCCCCGCATGAGCGCCCCGCTCAGCATCTCCCAGAGGTTGTCCGTCCGGCGGATCAGCTCATTCCGATCCTCGGCCGAACTGGTCCAGTAGGTACCGAAGAAGGCCGCCACGATCAGATCGGTCAAGTGCGCCGTCGTCACCGGGGAAGCCCACTGCTCCTCCTGTTGCAGCCGGTTCACCAGGTGCCACACCGACTCCCGCATCCCCGCCATCAGCGGAATCTGCGTATCCGTCGCGCTTGCCTCCTCGGCCGCCAGCCGGAAGGCCGCATGCGTGATGTCGTCCTCCTGAAACACGGTGGCCGCGGTCATCAACAGCTCACGCAGCTCCTGGAAGGGCCGGCCGACCGGCTCGCTGTCGACGGTGGACAGCGTGGCGGTCACCTTGGAGAGCCGCTCGGCGAACACCGCCGCCAAGTCTTCTTTCGTGGCGAAATGTCCGTAGAGCGCCCCTTTGGTCAACCCCACCTTGTCTGCGATGCGCTGCATGTTGGCCCCGGCGTATCCGTAATGGGCGAACTCGTGCGCAGCGGCATAAAGAACACGGTCGTACGTGCGAAAGGCCCGAGCCTGCTTCGGCACGATGTGGACCTCCTGGCTTTCGGCTCGATGACGTCATCCGCAATAAAGCGTTCCAGAACGAATTATATGAGCTCCCAAAAAATCACTCACGCTTTACCAGGAGAGAAGTCTATGCACAGACCATCATTCGACGCTGCCTCGCGCGTGAATCCCACACTCACGGAGGGTGGTTCGGGCTCATCCGGCACCGCAGCGGCCCGCTTGCCGGTCACGGTACGGACCGCAGCCGCGCACGCGTCCGCGGCGGAGAGCGCGAGACGGCTGTCGCGGGAGACGGTCGGGCAGCTGACCGGCGCCGGCCTGGCGCGCCACTTCGTTCCCCGCCGCTGGGGCGGTGAAGAGGGCACGTTCGGCGGGCTGTTGGCGACCGCGGCCACCGTGGGAGAGGGGTGCGCCTCCGCGGGCTGGTGCGGCGCGCTGTTCGCCGCGCACGGCCGCTTCGCCGCCTACCTGCCCGCCCGGGGACAGGACGACCTGTGGGGCCGCACCCCGGATGTGCTGATCGCGACTGCGATCAGACCGGCCGGGGAGGCACGTCCGGCGCCGGACGGCTGGACGCTCAGCGGCGAGTGGCACTGTGTCAGCGGTGTCGACCACGCGGACTGGGCACTCCTCAGCGCGCGGGGCGCTGAGGAGAGGGATGCGGGACCGCGGCTGTACGCCGTGCCGCGCGCCGATTTCGCGGTCCTCGAATCGTGGCGGAGTCTGGGGCTGCGCGGCACCGGCAGTCACACGGTGGTGGTCACCGGAGCCCAGGTGCCCCGCCACCGCGCGTTCCCGGTCGCCGAACTGATGGCCGGTGCGCCCGGCTTCGGCCGGCAGAAGTGCCATACCGTACCCTCCCAGCTCGTCGGCGGGCTGATTTTCTGCGCTCCTGCTCTCGGAGCGGCCCGCAACGCCCTTGACACGTGGTCGCGTTGGGCGAAGCACGCCGCCCAACGGAGCCACAGCCAAGGCGCGGACCGCTCGCTGCACCGTACGCTGGCCCGCTCGACCACCGACCTGGATGCCGCGCGGCTCCTGCTGGAAGACGCGGCCCGGCGGGTGGACACCGGGAATTGGACCGAACAGGATGTCGCCCGAAACAGCTACGTGGCCACGACCGCGATCGACTTGCTGGTCAAGAGCGTCGACAGGCTCTTCCGTACCGGCGGTGTTCATATCCATGAAAATTCAGACGTGTTGGAGCGCTGCTGGCGCGATATCAACACCATCGCCGACCATGCAGTGCTGAGGTCCGAGCCGGCCGCATTGATCTACGCCGACTCCATCTTTTCCGGGTTGCGCGACTCTTCTCCCGCACAGCTTCATTCCGCGCCGGGCATTTCCGCATCGGAGACATCCCGTGTCCCTGCCTGAACGCCTGGTGTTCACCGATGTCGACGAAACCCTGATCCGGTGCAAGAGCCCCTTCGACTTCCTCCGCTACTACCACGAAGGCAGGGACGGACCGGCCGGCGCGCGCCGGGCCGAGGCCTGGACGGCGGACCTGACCGCACGCATCGCAGCGGGGCTGCCGCGGGAGAAGGCTAATCGCGCGTATCACAGGCTCTGGCGCGGAACTCCCGTGGCGGAAACCACCGCGTGGGCCCGCCGCTGGTTCGACGAACGCGGCACCGCACCTGATTTCTTCGTGGACACCACCCTCCGCGATCTGCGGGCGCACCGTGAGGCCGGCGCCGCCGTGTCACTCGTATCCGGCTCTTTTCCTCCTCTGCTGCACCTCATCGCCGAGGCGGTGGGAGCCGCCCACGTATTGTGCGCGGTTCTGGAACGGTGCGGCGGGACATGGACGGGTGAAATCATCGGCGAGCCGATGATCGGTGCGGAAAAGGCCCGGCAGATACGCCGGCTCCTGGCGAGCCGTCCGGATGTCGATCCCGCGGATTGTTTCGCTTACGGAGACCACGCCTCCGACCTGCCGATGCTCCTCGAAGTCGGGCACCCGGTCGTTGTCGGTGACTCATTGGCGGGTGACTCTCTCCTCGGCGACTCTCTCGTCGGTGGTTCTCTCCTCGGTGGTTCTCTCCTCGGTGATTCCCTGAAAGCGGAGCCCTCGCCGGGTACCGCTCCTCGGAGTCTTTCGGCTTCGTAGGACGGGACCGGAACGGAATTCGCCCCAGGCGACGGACCGGGCCGCGCGGCTCGTGCGGCCCGGTTCAGTCGAGCAGGGCGGACTCGATCCAGCGACGCACCTCCGGAGGCGTCATGTACGGCAGGCCGGACGCGCTGTCCGCGACGCTCTCGGGTCCGCCGACGGCCAGGAACTTGGCCCGCATCATCTCGGCGTGCCGTGACCGGGTCTCCGGACCCGCGGCACCCACCGGGATGAGACGGGAGCGGGTCACCACACGTCCGTCCTTCAGCCGGACGCTCACCCGGGAACCGGTCGCCTTGGTCGCACGGGTGAAGTCCCGGTCGCCCTCCTCGAACGTTCCCACCAGTTCGACGAGTTCGTCGCCGCCGAAACTCTTCAGCCAGGGGACGGCCCGGACTCCCGCTTCCCGTACGGCCTCACCGAAGGGGGCCTCGGAGCGGAACAACTGGCGTGTCATCTCGGTGTCGTGCACCAGCCGGATCCGCTGGGTCAACTCCCAGCGCCGCGGATCGTCCACGCGCGGCGAGGTGAAGTCGTCCACGCTGAACTCACCGGTCAGCAGCGCGGTGGCCACCGGATACGGCACGTCCAGCACGAGCGCGCCGAGCGGCGAACCGGGCCCGTCCACATAGCTGCTGGCGTACCGGCCGGCGAACAGCGTGTACAGCGAGGCCTCGACAACGACCTCCGCCACGTCCTCCGGGCGCAGCGGCCCCAACTCCGCGTGTATCTCGGCCGCGCAGTCGACCGCGGCGTCGATGCCCGGTCCTCCGGGGTGCATCTTGAACGACAGCGTGTCGGTGTGCCAGCGCTCACCCAGCCCCTTCGCCACGGCCTGCGGCAACGGGACCGTCGCGAACCGGGCGAGGAAGCCGTCCGGATGGTCAAGGATGTCGGGCGCGCCCCGCAGCCCCGCGACCGCGGCGTCGCACGCGTCCATGGCGGTACGCACCGGCGTGAAGGCGTTCAGCAGCCGCGCGTCACTGGCCAGGAAGCCGCGCATCAGAGGCCAGTTGGGCATGGAGAAGGCAAGACCGAGAGAGTCTTCCCACAGCTCCGAGGAGGCCTGATCACAGTGCAGACGTCCCGCCACCGCTCCGGCGAGATGCGTGTGCACGGCGCTCTGCCCCCGGAGCGGCCCCAGGGTCGCCGACGCGGTGATACGGGCGGCGCACTCGTTCGCCGCCACCACCGCGGTCAGCAGGGACACCCCGTCCAACTGCCGCGCGTGGGCGAAGGCGAGAGGCACGGCGACCGTGGAGTTCGACAGATGACCGGCATACGCCGTGTCGTCAAGGTTGAGCCACGATCCCAGGGCCGCGAGCACACTGGCCGCCGTACGCGGATCGCGCTGCAGGGGATGACCGAAGGCGGCAACCAGCCTCCGTCCCAGCGGATGAGCCAAGCCGGCTCGGATGGAGGCGAGTTGGGACAGGACCTGGCTGGCTGCGAGATCGAGCACCCGGCCGGGTATGTCCTGCGGGCGCAACTCCGCTGCCCAGCGGGCCAGTTCCTCCAGCGGGGTGCCGGAGGCGGGAGACGTATGGACCATGCCGTCACTCGAGACCGACGTCATGAAAGGACAACCCCTTCGTTGGATACGGACAGGAGCCGGAGGCTGGATGGCGCGCTGCGCCCGGCCGCCTCCGGCCCGTCAGCGCCGTGGAGGGATGCGTGGACGCCCGGTCAGGCGGACGGGACCTTGTCGAGGAAGCCGTAGACGCCCTCGATACGGCTGCCCTCACCGGTGACGATGACGTCGAACCCGATGGCGATGGGCTCGGTGCCCGGCGCGGTCACCAGACCCCAGCGGAAGCGCGCCAGGTTGCGGTGGGCGTCGACGTCCCCGAGCAGCTCGAAGGACAGCCCGGCGAACTGCTCGCGCGCGGCGGTGATCACGGCGGCAACCCCGTCGTGCCCGGCCACCGCGGCCAGCGGATCGATGTAGGGGGCGTCCGCGGTGAACAGATCGGCAATGGCCGCAGCACGCTTGTCCGCGTCCGCCTCGTTCCAGATGTCGAGGTACTGCGTGACGATGTGGGCAAGGTCGCTCATGGGTAATCCCTTTCGGTCCTGTACACGCGGCCGTGCCGCCGCTGTGGGGAGTGTGCCGTTCCAGCGCCGCCGTCCAGGACGTCCAAGACGTCCACGACGTCCTGTTCCGGCGCCGCCGCCATGGACGCCAACGCGCCGCCGGGCGACAACACCACTGTGCCCACCACTGCTGACGCCCCTCTGACACGTAACAAGCAGCCCAAACAGGTGTACTGACCCCACCGGCCACAGCCCGGGCACTGCCACTCGACCACTTACACAGGTGCCTTACGCGCTCCACCGGGCATGCCTTTTCCCCTGCGTGAAAGGCACTTGGCGGCGTGGCTACGACCGGCGCCCAGGGTCAGCGCGTGTTGTGGGACGGCGAACCGGGCGACCGCGGCCCGGGACGCTGTCACGAGACGACTTCCCATCCCAGGCGTGCGGGTCGCCCGTGGCGGGACGCGGTCTCCCCACGGGCGCCGCGCTGGGGCCCATGACGGGGAAGCTCACCGGCTGGTCCATGAGCGGACCGGAATCAGCACCGGAAGCGCGCTCCCGATCCGGGCGGACACGGGCCGGTTCTCCGAGCCGAGGCCGGGCGACCCGCGGGGCCTGCACCCGGTTATCGGATGCAGGCCCCGCGGAAATCGGATCTATTACCGGTACTGGAGAAAATCGAAGGCGATCATCTCAGCGTTGGACCGGGTCGCCACCTCGAATCCGTACGTGCCGCCGTAGGTGGGGCGGAGCCGTGCGGTGGCGGCCTCGCCGACCGCCGCGAGATAATCCGCGAGCCACGCGGTGTGAGAACCCCGCTCGGGCCGCGCGAAATCAGCGCGGGGAATCTTGGCGATCTCCTCCACGCAGGCCTGCTTCAGTTCGGCGATGAACGCGAGCTGGAATTCGATGTCGGCTCGGGACCCGACATTTCCGTGGCCACCGCAGAAGAAGTCCCAGTCGAATTGGGTCACTTCCCGGAGATTGTCCTCGGTGAACAGGAAGCGTTCGTTCGCCGCGAAGCGCCAGAAGGGCGGCTCGTCCGGATTCACGAGGTCGGGCGAGTGGAGGATGCGCTCCTCCGGCAGCAGCCACGCGGCGTGATCCTCTGTGTGAGCCGCCCACTCGAAGCCGTACAGCTCGACATGAAGCCCCTCGTAGTTGAAGGAGCCGCGCGGCCAGTCGATGACCTGATTGGGGCGGGGAAGGACGCTGCGCGCCGCATCGAGCTTGGCCGCCGTTTTCGCGCTCGCGATGATCCGGATGTCGGCATCGTGCTCGACGAACCGCCCGGCGTCTCCGATGTGGTCCACGTGGAAATGGCTGTAGAGAATGGCCCCGATCGGCTTGTCCGTGATCTCTCGCACGGCCGCGACGATTCTGTCGTAGCAGTTGTCGAGCGGGTCGAGGACGAATACCGAGTCCGGTCCCACGTAGATCAGCGTGGTGTAGTTACGGGCGGAGACCCACCACACCCGCTCGGTCAGCCGCTGGAGAACATATGGCTGCTCGATGTTCCTGCGGAAGATGTGATCGACCTTCGCGCCGACGGGAAGCGCTTGTGTGGCCGACGGCTCAAGGTATTCGGCCGTTGTCCCAGTGGGCGCGATCTCAGGTATCCCGTTCATAAGCCCTCCGCCGTTCTCTCGGAGCAAGTCGGCAGAAATATCCTCGCACGCTTCGCATAGATGCGCCGGTCGAGCGAACGGCGCCAGACGAGGGCTGCGGCTGTGCCGACGAAGGCGAGGAGGTGTTCTGCCTTGCGTTCACAGCGACGGAGGCACCGGCACCCGCCCATCCCGATGCAGGCGCACGCGGGAGCCCCGTGCGCGGCACGGGCCGAACCAGGAGCGCAGGGCACAGCAGAGCCGCCCAAGCGGAGGCAGCCGGCGCTTGCAACCGTAGAAAAGGTCGTGACTCAGGGGTACAACTGGCCCTGGGCCGGGCGGGATTACCCGGCTCGATCGGTCCACGGGGCTTCCTGGCCCTGGGGGACGTCTGGGGGACGAACTCTGATCCCCAGTGACCCGCAGGCGGGACAGCGTGAGACACGTCAAAGGCTGAAGGGGTGCCCCTCACTGAGGAGCACCCCTTCTGACCAGCAACTACGCTGACCTGCTGCGGTGGGTGTGGGATTTGAACCCACGGTGACATCGCTGCCACGACGGTTTTCAAGACCGTTCCCTTAGGCCGCTCGGGCAACCCACCTCTGCCCCGCCGACCAGCGACGAGGCGGCTACAGCCTACCGGGCGCAGCCCGTCCTGGTGGCCGTTGGTCCGTCCCCGGCCCGTAGGGTCCGAAACGGGCCGTTAGGCGGGACGATGTCCAGGGTAGCCAGGGCCCGCCGGCCTGGCTGTCCGCAGGTGTACTCCGGCTCCTCTCCGACCGAGGTCCCCCGTCTTCGCCGCGAGCCGTTGGCAGCAGCAGTCCCGCTGCGTCCGTGCACAGCCTGCCCGGACACCGACGCGGCGCGGCCTCACGGCGTCGCGGGGAGGCGGCAGACCTGCCACCCGCAAACCGGTTCCTCGTAGGTTGAGTTCATGGGACTCTTCGACAAGCTGACCGGAACCAGGCGCCCCGCCGACGGTATCGCCCCGCGATCCGCCGCTGAGATCCACGCGGCTTTGCTCGGCCTCAACCGCCCTGACGTCCCGTACGTCGTCCGGGACAGCCACGAGGAGGGCGCTGACGTAGTGGCTGAGTGGCGCATCCTTGAGCCGGCCTGGCAGACATTCTTCATCCGCACCCGGGTGCGCCGAGTGTTCCAGATCCGTATGCGCCTGGTCCCGGAGAAGAACGAAGTCCGCTCTCTTGACCAGCAGTACGAGGTCACGTGGGTCGGCGACACCCCCAGGCTGGCGATGGTGGCCGAGGCCCAACGTGGCCAGGTGCGGACGACCTCGAAGCGCTGGGCGCTCGGCGAGGGCGAAGACGGCGGCCTCGCGACCGAGACGTTCAGCGTCGACAGTTCTGATCTGAAGAACCCTCTGCAGGAAGCCGTCTTGGGCGCGGGCTGGACCTGGCGCGGCGTCGTCGTCGGCAAACTGTGAGGCCGAGGTTGGCGGATCCGTGACCCGTAGACCTTGGCAGGCGGCTTCCCTCGCTTGTTCTGCGCCTGCCGTTCAACTTCGCGGGTCGGTGCGGTCGTCGGCCCACAGAGAGACGCGTCCCTGTCTCATCAGGGGACGACGACCAGACGCCCGGTGACGTTTCCGTCGGCCCGGCGGGCCAATGCCTTGTTGACCTGTCCCAGGGGATACTCGCTCCGACGTGCCCGCCAATGAGTCCTGCCCCCAGCCATCCGCATGACCGTGTGGGCGTCGGCGAGGGTCGCTCCCACAGAACTCCTGATCTCGGTCTCCCGGACGACGACGTCCAGTACGTCCAAAGCGGCGGACTGCCCCGTGCAGCCGACGAGGACAACCCGGCACCGGGTCCCGACCATCCGCACGGCCGTCCGGGGGTGTGCGCGTTGCGCACGGTGTCGACCACCACATGGCGGCCCTCTCCTCGGGTCGCCCCGTGGACGGCCTCTACGGGGCGGCTCCCGCACACCGACGGATTATGAGTCCGCTGCTGACCTCTTCCCGCCCCGGAGCCACACGGACAGGTCCCGCATCAGCAAGCCCACCACGCCAAAAAGCTGAGGCGGGACCCCGGCGTTCAACCGGGGTCCCGCCTCAGCCTCTTGCGCCGGCTGCTCTCCGGCAGGTCAGCTGTCGCCCTTGCGGGAGCCCAGGGTTACCTGGACCGTCGACTCCTTGCCGTCGCGCTTGTACGTCAGGGTGACCTTGTCGCCCGGCTTGTGGGTCCAGATTTCGCCGATCAGGGTGGGGCCGCTGTCGATCGGGGTGTCGTTGAACTTGGTGATCACGTCGCCCGCCTTCAGTCCCGCGCTCGCCGCGGGGCCGTTCGGGGTGACCGACGGGGTGTTGCCCTCGCCCTCCGGGGCGATCGTGGCGCCCGCGCCGCTCGCGGCGCCCTGGGGGGTGTCCGCCATCGTGACCGTGGCGCCGATGACCGGGTAGACCGGGGTGCCGGTCTTGATCAGCTGCTGGGCCACGTTCTTCGCCTGGTTGATCGGGATGGCGAAGCCCAGGCCGATCGAGCCCGCCTGCGCCTGGCCCATGCCGGCGCTGCCCGTGGACTGGATCGCCGAGTTGATGCCGATGACCGCGCCGCGGGAGTCGAGCAGCGGGCCGCCCGAGTTGCCGGGGTTGATGGAGGCGTCGGTCTGCAGGGCGCTCATGTACGAGTTGCTGCTGCTGCCGCCGTCACCCGAGGCGACCGGGCGGTTCTTGGCGCTGATGATGCCGGTGGTGACGGTGTTGGAGAGGCCGAACGGCGCGCCGATCGCGATGGTCGAGTCGCCGACCGCGACCTGGTCCGAGTTGCCCAGGGCCAGCGGGGTCAGGCCCGCCGGGGCGTTCTTCAGCTTCACCACTGCCACGTCGTAGCCCTCGGCGCGGCCGACCACCTCGGCGTCGTACTTCTTGCCGTTGGAGAAGGTCGCGGTCAGATCGCCGCCGTTGGCCGCGGAGGCCACCACGTGGTTGTTCGTGAGGATATGGCCCTGCTTGTCGTAAATAAAGCCGGTGCCCGTACCGCCTTCGCCGTCGCCGCTCTCGGCCTGGATCGTGACCACGCTCGGCAGTGACCTGGCGGCCACTCCGGCGACCGTGCTCGCGTCGCGCTTGACGTTCTGCGGGATCTCTCCGGCCGAGATGGTCGTGGAACCCGAACCGCCGTTGTTGCTCTCGGCGGCCCAGTAGCCGATGCCGCCGCCGATGCCGCCCGCGACCAGCGCGCCGATGATCACCGCGGCGATCAGCCCGCCCGGCCGCTTGCGGGGGGCGTGGTGCGCGGGCTCCGGCGTGCCCCAGCCGTGACCGCCGCCTTCGCCGCCATTGCCACCGCCTCCTCCGTAGGAGGGGTACACGGGCGGGGGCGGCGGCCATCCGGCGCCCGAGGCATGCGTGGGCGGTTCTGCCGGAGGTGCCGCCGGTGCGCCCGCCGGGCTTCCCGTCGGCTCACGGTCCGGCGAGCCGTACGCCGGCCCCTGGGAAGATCCATCGGAAGGCCCCTGGGGCGGCCCTGCAGGTGACGTCGGAGCCTGTCCGGACGCCGGAGCCTGACCCTGAGCCGCGCCGGGCTCGTACGCGGCGTCTCTCGGAGCGGAGGCGGGCGTGCCCACAGGAGCGGCATCCGGTACGGGAGGTACGGCCTGGGCGGCGGGGGCCGCAGTGCCCTCGTTCTCGGTGCTCACAGCTCTTTCTCCTCGGTTCCACGTCAGTCGTCGGCAAAGGTTCCGCTCTGCAAGTATCTGCGGACAGCTTTTCCCACAGCACGTCAGGCCACTGTAAGCAGGACCTGTGCGTCTTCCCGCCATCCTTTATTCCGGACAAAAAGAACGCACCCGGAGCCGACCGGCCAGGCGCCCCTTCGTTCACTCCCTACCCCGTCGCGATGACACCATGACGCCGTGACTCAAGCACGGCAGCACAGCATTCAGGTCGTCGCCCACCGCGGAGCCTCGGAGGACGCTCCCGAACACACGATGGCCGCCTATACCAAGGCCATCGAGGACGGCGCCGACGCGCTGGAATGCGATGTCCGGCTCACCGCCGACGGCCATCTCGTCTGCGTCCACGACCGGCGCGTCAATCGCACCTCCAACGGACGCGGCGCCGTTTCCGCCCTGGAACTCGCCGATCTCGCCACGCTCGACTTCGGCTCCTGGAAGGACAGCGAGGAGAGCCCGGACTGGCGGGACCACGGACTCACCTCCGTACTGACGCTGGAGCGCCTGCTCGAACTCGTCGCGGACGCCGGGCGCCCCATCCAGCTGGCCATCGAGACCAAGCACCCGACCCGCTGGGCCGGGCAGGTGGAGGAACGGCTGCTGCACCTGCTGAAGCGCTTCGGCCTGATGGCTCCACAACCGGCGGACGGCCGGTCGTCCGTCCGGGTCATGAGCTTCTCGGCCCGTTCGCTCAGCCGCATCGCGCACGCCGCGCCCCAGCTGCCGACCGTCTACCTGATGCAGTTCCTCTCACCGCGGCTGCGCGACGGACGACTGCCGGCCGGGGCAAGGATCGCGGGGCCCGGGATCCGGATCGTACGCAATCACCCCGAGTACGTGGCCCGGCTGCACCGAGCGGGCCACCGTGTCCATGTCTGGACGGTGAACGAGCCGGAAGATGTCGAACTCTGTGTCCGTATCGGCGTAGAGGCAATCATCACCAACCGCCCCAAACAGGTGTTGTCCCAGCTGGGACGGCTTGCCTGAGATCGTTCCGCCTCCACGACGCGTTCAGGCACCGCACGCGTCACGGGGTGTGCACCGGCGCATTCGTTCCGTATGGGTTCGTCATGAGTGCGTCAATGGTTCATGTGTGGCCGGTTTCCGGTCCAGGCCAATGGGGCATTCACACCGTGGCGTGGGACGAAGGAGGTATCGGGGGTGACGTTGATGGTGGTACAGGAAGTGCCCGCGTCGTCGAGCATGGCCGTAACGCATGGGCCCGCCGGTGTGGGTCAGGCCAGACATCGCATGCGTGAGCAATTGATCCGCAGCGGGGTGTCGGACGCGGTCGTCGACGACGGCGTATTGATTCTTTCGGAACTGCTCAGCAACGCCTGGCGGCACGGCAGGCCGCTCGGACGCGCCGATATCGGAGACGGCGACATACGCGCCGCGTGGCGTGTCGACAAGGCGGGCCGCCTGATGGTCGAGGTGACGGACGGCGGAGGCCCGACGCGCCCCGTGCCGGCCACCCCTTCGGTCACCGCGCGTGGCGGCCGCGGGCTCAACATCATCACCGCTCTCGCCCAGGAATGGGGCGTACGGGACAGCGCGTCCGGTGAGGTCACCGTGTGGGCGCTCGTCAAGGAAGGACGCCGGCGCGACGATTTCGGCCTGCGCGTCTCCCGTCCGGGGGTGCCGGACGTCCCGAGGATCGGCGGCCTCGATCTGCTGGACGCCTTCGACGACGTGGGCTGACCGGCGACCGACGCTTGGCGTTCGCCAGCCGGCGCCCGACAGTCGTCGCGACGGTGGGTTTCGTACGTACAGCGTCGTACGTCCGGAGCCGCGCACCGCTACCCGGCGGTCCGCGTGCGGAACCGCAGACCGTGCCCCGGGATTCCGCCTCCGCAGGCGTGTACCGCGCCCGGAGCCGCCCCGAACAGAGGCGTACCGAACAAGAACGTACGAACGCGTGCGCGATGGATCGCCCGTTCGTGTGAGCGCTGAGCGGCCGCTCGTACGGTCGGCGGGACCGCCAAGGGTTAGGCTCGCGCCCGTACCGCACCGCCGCTACCGGGAGAAAGCCAACCATGGCCAAGAAGCGCCCCCAGACGAAGGCCGCGCAGGCTCAGCCCAAGGACGGTCCCGTCCCGGTGGTCGGGGCTCGTGAGCCCTGCCCGTGCGGTTCCGGCCGCCGTTACAAGGCCTGTCACGGCCGGGCCGCGGCCCACGCCGTGACGGAGCTGGTCCAGCGCCCCTTCGAGGGCCTGGCCGGTGAGTGCGACTGGATCGCGCTGCGCGAGCTGGTGCCCGCCGCGACCGCCGAACTGACCCTCAAGGACGGTCTGCCCGAGGGCGTGCCCTCCGTGACGCTGGCGACCGTCCTCCCGATGGCCTGGCCCGCGCTGCGCCGTGAAGACGGCACCGTGCTGCTCGCGCTCCAGAACGACACCTCGTCCGGCGATCTCAGCCGGGATCTCGCGGACACCCTGCTCCGCGCGCTGACCGCGGAGCCCGGCAACCCGGTGGCCGCGCAGCGCGTGCCCGCCGACGGACCGAGGCTGCAGGACCTCCTCGACCCCGAGGCCACCTTCACGCCGGTCGTCCACTCGGGCTTCGAGTTCTGGGTGCCCGACGCGGCGAACGCGACGACCGAGGTCACCGCCTCGCTGGAGCGCGCCAACGAGGCCGCGATTCCGACCGTGCTGCTCACCGGCTCGGACGCCGCGTACTGGTGCGAGACGCCGGAGAAGAACCACCTGCGCTGGGTCATGCCGCACCCCGAGGAGAAGCTGCTCGACGCTCTCGCGCGGCTGCACGCCGCGGGTACGTCGGGACTTGGCGATGGAACACGGCTCGTGGGCTCTTTCCGCGCACACGGACTGACCGTGCCGGTCTGGGACCTGCCGACCTCGATGACCGCGGAGGACTGCGAGAAGCCCGCGGCGGAGTTCGCCGGGCGGCTGGCCGCGGCGCTCGCCACCGACGCGCCGCTGACCGCCGAGGAACGCAGGGC
The DNA here is from genome assembly GCF_044751305.1 of Streptomyces sp. NPDC088725. Taxonomy (NCBI): domain Bacteria; kingdom Bacillati; phylum Actinomycetota; class Actinomycetes; order Kitasatosporales; family Streptomycetaceae; genus Streptomyces; species Streptomyces sp. NPDC088725. The sequence goes on along the minus strand of NZ_JBIVLO010000004.1, from coordinate 424,723 downwards.
GCGGGGCGGACTCACCAACCGCCAGGTGACGCTCAGCTGACGGTCACGAAGACAGGACCGGACGCGAAGACAGGGCCGGAGACGGTGCTCGGGGCGACGGCTCGGAGCACCGGACCGGCTCCGGACGGCACCTCAGGACAGTGACTCGGGGCGCCGGCCAGGGCAGTGACTCAGGACAGCGACTCACGACGGTCTCTCCGACGGACCACGGCCCGGCGCGCCGGACCTGCGCCGTGCCGCAGCACCAGTTGCTGCCCGCGGTCCGGCCGCCGTGGCGTGGAACCCGTCACATCGCCCCGGACACCGCCGTATCGGCAAGCCATTCTCTGTCCGAATCCGTCGGATCGAATTTGCTAACCGCCGATCTCTTGTTACGGTTCTAGAAGCCCGGTCGCTGGTGCATCCCCCGTCGCCAGCGACCGGGCGTCTGCGTTTGCGCGTACGCCCCGGTCCTTCAACGGTCCGCAGGGCCTCCGGAGTTGGGTTCCGCGTCGCTTTCCCGGCCATTCGCGGAGTCGTTGACGACGTCACTCACCGACTGTTTCCGGACCGCTTCCCGACCGCAGCAGCAGAGGCCCGGCCGCCTCCCCTTCCCCGCCGTCGGCCGCACCCGCGAACTCCGCCACCGCCAGGTACCGCGCGGATGCTCCCCGGGACGGTTCCCGCCGTGTCTCGCAGGTGGCCGGTTCGCCACCCGCTCCGACCGCGCAGTGTGTCTGCACGGTCCGCCCGCCGGGGCCCATCAGGCTCAGGGCGGCGAGCAGTTCGGTGCCCGTCGCGTTGCGGTAGTACGTACGCGCCCAGGTCTCGTGTCCCTCGGCCAGTACGCAGGTCTGCGCCTCGACCCCGTCCCGGGAGGTGACGTCCGGACCGCACAGCTCGGTCTTGCGCGACGCCGCTCCCCCGCCGTCCGGAGCGGGCCGCGAAGGCGGCGCCGGGACCGCCTCCGTAGCCGTGTCCGAGTCCCGCTCCGGCGCGGAATCCGCCGGACCGCCGGAGAGGTCGTCCGTGAGCAGCGCGACCGGGCCCGCCGGTGATCCGGGTACGGGTGGTCCTGCCGAGGCGGCCAGCGGCAGCAGCGCGGTGGAGGCCACCACCGCCGCGAGCCCGATCATGCGGAGGTTCATGGTGGGGCCCATCTGCCACTGCCGGGGATGTCGCTTTCGGTCGCCCGAAGATATCGGCGGAACGAGGGCGCGCGGTGCCCCGCGCGCCCTTTCCCCGTACAACGCCGCTCGCCTCACACCCGTACGAGTGACAGACGTCCACGGCACCCGCACCGGCGCGGCCTCAACGCGCGCCGAGCAGCCTGAAGCGCGTCAAGCGGGACCGACGCGCCGGTCTCAAGCCGCACCGGCTCCGCCTCGGTACGCGACGGCCCGCCTCAGTAAGCGAGCCGGCTGCCGCCGTCCGGTGCGCCGGTGCTCGCCTCGACGAGCGCGTCCACGACCGCCTCCACGCTCGGCAGCCACGGCCTGGCGGAGCCGGCCAGCGGCGCGCGCTCCCAGCGGACCTGCCCGCCGACCGCCTCGGACGGCGGCAGCATCAGATAGCCGCCCTCCCCGTGGAAGCGCAGCGAACTGGGCACCCAGTCCTTCGCGTACAGCAGCTCGCCGAGCTGTTCGAGGGTGTACGGAGCCACCAGCAGCGACCAGCGCGTGGGCGTCGCGATGACGGGCCCGAGCCGCATCCCCAGCTCGTCCAGCTCCGCCAGCGCCCGCGCACCGGCGACGGCCGGCAGGCTCACCGCGCACGGAGCGCCGCCTCCGGTGGCCAGGACGAGGGGAGCCGTCGGGCGGTTCGTCCACCACCAGCGCACCATCCGCTCGTCGGTACTCGCCGCCAGCAGCCCGGGGTCGAACGGGTGCGCGCCTGGCACGGCGCACTCGGGGTCAGGACAGGCGCAGCCATGACCGTGCGTCGCGCGCCCGTCGGCGGCGATCAGCCCGGCACCCGGCAGTACGGGCCATCTCCACTCGGTGGCGCAGGTGAGCGCCGCATCGAGATGCGGGGCCGGCCTCTCCTCGCGCCCGAGGAATCCGAGCCTGCGTCGCCTTCCGGGGATCTCGCGCATGAGCGCTCGTTCCTTTCCGTTGAACGCCGAGGTCCACATGACGTTGACACCATGTGTGTATTACTTCGCTGTGCGTATGACTTCGCTGTGCGTACGTTCTGTGCGTACGTTCGACGCCGCGCCGCCCCTGCTCGGGGCCCGACGGACCGTTCTGACCTGCGGCGATTCACGCCGTACCGGGTCGAGCGCGGACCGTCTTCCCTGGACGCGCGGCAAAGGGTGCCGTGCGCGTGGCGCTTGCTGTCCTGTGCTGTCCCGCTGTGCTTTCCGCGCCACTCCGGGGACGGGGCGCGGCATACGGCGGTTAAGACGCCTGGACCCGCCGCCAGGTTCCGGGGGCGTCGCAACCGCCCCTGTCCGTCACCGTTTACGTACCCATCACGTTCGGAATGACGCTCCGCCCGGGCCGCGCGTGAACACGGACCCCGGAGGATCTGCTGCTTGATCGCACTCAGTCGATCGCAAAACCTGGCGAGGGGGCGATTTTCCGGCCACGTTCATCGACGCGCAGACATCCGGCAGCCCACCAGGACAATGCTGGACATTACGCCTGTTGTGCGTGTACATGTGGATGCATTGATAGCCGCGCAGAATCACCTAGGGGTTTGCGATGCTATTGAGCGAAACGCACCCGTCGGAAAGTCGGCTGCCATGACCGCTCCGAACGTGCCGAAAGTGGCTGGAATCAATCCGTCAGTTCCTGCCCCCGCGCACACTCCCACGCCCTTCCACGATCTCGCCGCCCCGCCCGGCCTGCTGATTCAGGACCGGCTCGCCGGCTGGGTCTCCGATCTCACCGCCCTCCACGAGCTGACGGAGCGCCTGGCCAGAACCTGCTGCCTGGACGACGCGCTCAACGAACTGCTGCGCGCCGGAGCCGCGCTGGTCGGCGCCCGCCGGGGGCTGGTCATCCTCGAACCGGCCGACGGTCTCAGCACGTCCCGCACGCTCGCCCTCGGGCTCACCCACTCGGATCTCGGCCATCTGGAGACGGTTCCGCGCCGCGTCACCTCCTACGGAAGGCTCCTGGAGGGCGCCTCGGGAGCCTCCTCAGGAGGGTCGGGCACCGGGATCGGCTCCGAGGACTCCACCGGGACCGGTACACAGCCGGTGGCCGACATCGGTGTGGTCGAACCGGACCTCGTCGACGGCACGTCCCTGGACCCCCGCCAGCGCGAGGTCGCCGCCCGGCTCGGCTACGGCGCCAGCTACGCGGTACCGCTCACCGCGGACGCCCCCAACGCGGACGCCCCCGCGACCGGCGCCCCTGCGCCCGGCACACTTACCGCCGGAATCTCCGGGAAGCTCGGCGCCGCCGTCTGGCTGTACGACGAACCCGCCGAGCCCGCGGAGCGCCAGCGCCATCTGGCGGGTCTGTACGCGCGCTACGCGGCCGACCACCTCGCCCGCCTGCTCGAACTGGAACGGGCCCGCACCCGGGTCGCCACCCTCTCCGCGGAGTTGCTGCCCGGCCGGCTGCCCCTCGTCCCCGGAGTCCGGCTCACCGCGCGCCACCACACGGGGCCGGGAGGCGGCGGCGACTGGTACGACGCGCTGCCCCTGCCCGAGGGCGCCCTGGGCCTCTCCGTCGGCTCGGTGAACGACTCGGGCCCTTGCGCCGTGGCGGCGATGGGACGGCTGCGCGCGTCCCTGCGCGCGTACGCCGTGATGGAGGGCGAGGACCCCGTCGCCGTACTGTCCGACCTGGAGCTGCTGCTGCGGCTGACGGAACCGGCGCGTACGGCCACCGCGCTGTTCGCGTACGCGGAACCCGCCAGGCGCAGGATCCTGCTGGCCGGTGCCGGGCACGCGCCGCCGCTCCTCGTCGGGGACCGGCGCACGGAGTTCATCGAGACGTCCCTGTCCGCGCCGCTCGGGATGCTCACGTGCTGGGAGGCACCGAGTGTGGAGGTCGAGACCGAACCCGGAGAAACGGTGCTGCTGTACACCGACGGGCTGCTGAGGCGTACCGGCGATTCCATGGACCGGGCCTTCGCGCGGCTGCACGCGGCGGCGGCGGGCGTACCGAGGGCGCTGCGGCACGATCCGGACGCGATCGCCGACCACGTACTGCGGACCGTGCTGCCGGAGAGCCGCGGCCGGTACGGGGCAGCCGGGACACCCGGCACAGCGGCGGCCCCGGAGGACGACATCGTGCTGCTCGCCGTCCGTTTCGACTGATTCCTCACACTGGTCCAGGACCGCACGGCCTGGACGGTCTTGCCCTCGCACATACGATGGACGGACGGTTCAGTGTCGTACGCGAGGAGAAGAAGACGTGGCTGAGGAGCTCACCCCCGAGAGCGCGGAATCGGAAGAAGAGCCGATCAAGCAGCGGAAGAACGGACTGTATCCGGGCGTGTCGGACGAACTCGCGGAGAACATGCAGTCCGGCTGGGCCGATACCGAGTTGCACGGCCTGGAGCCGATCGCCCAGGCCGCGGAGACCGCCGCGCGCCGCGCCGCCCTCTCCGCGCGGTTCCCCGGCGAGCGTCTGGTGATCCCGGCCGGCAATCTCAAGACCCGGTCGAACGACACGGAGTACGCCTTCCGCGCCTCGACCGAGTACGCCTACCTCACCGGCGACCAGACGCAGGACGGCGTCCTCGTCCTGGAGCCGGAGAACGGCGGGCACAAGGCGACGGTCTATCTGCTGCCGCGCTCCAACCGGGAGAACGGCGAGTTCTGGCTCGACGGCCAGGGCGAGCTGTGGGTCGGCCGGCGGCACTCGCTGACCGAGGCCGAGCAGCTGCTCGGTATCCCGGCCGAGGACGTACGTGAGCTGCCCGCCGCCCTCACGGAGGCCACGGGCGCCGTCCGTGCCGTCCGCGGACACGACGCCGGCATCGAGGCCGCGCTGACCGACAAGGTCACCGCCGAGCGCGACGAGGAACTGCGCGTCTACCTGTCCGAGGCGCGCGCCGTGAAGGACGCCTTCGAGATCGGTGAGCTGCAGAAGGCCGTCGACTCGACCGTCCGCGGCTTCGAGGACGTCGTGAAGGTCCTCGACAAGGCCGAGGCGACCAGCGAGCGCTGGATCGAGGGCACGTTCTTCCTGCGCGCCCGCGTCGAGGGCAATGACATCGGCTACGGCTCGATCTGCGCCGCGGGCCCGCACGCGACGACCCTGCACTGGGTGCGCAACGACGGCGACGTACGCTCCGGCGACCTGCTGCTCCTGGACGCCGGTGTGGAGACCCACACCCTCTACACCGCGGACGTCACGCGGACGCTGCCGGTCAACGGCCGCTACAACGAGATCCAGCGGAAGATCTACGACGCGGTGTACGAGTCGCAGGAGGCCGGCATCGCGGCTGTGCGGCCCGGCGCCAAGTACCGCGACTTCCACGACGCCTCCCAGCGTGTCCTCGCCGAGAGGCTGGTCGAGTGGGGCCTCGTGGAGGGACCGGTGGAGCGGGTCCTCGAACTGGGACTCCAGCGCCGCTGGACCCTCCACGGCACCGGCCACATGCTCGGTCTGGACGTGCACGACTGCGCGGCCGCGCGCCGGGAGGCGTACGTGGACGGCACGCTGGAGCCCGGGATGTGCCTCACCGTCGAGCCGGGACTCTACTTCCAGGCCGACGACCTGACCGTGCCCGAGGAGTACCGCGGCATCGGCGTCCGGATCGAGGACGACATCCTCGTCACGGAGGACGGCAACCGGAACCTGTCGGCCGGGCTGCCCCGGCAGGCCGATGAGGTCGAGGCCTGGATGGCGGCGCTCAAGGGGTAGTCGTACGCGTACGTGCGCATACGTGGTCGTACGCGCACGTACGCGTCCGGAGGGCGTTCCGCTCGGGCTCAGAGGGCTCCGAGCAGGGCGTCCTCCCGCCATTTCAGGATCTTGTCGAAGCTGACCACCACACCGCGTCCGGGGCGGTCACGGAAGTGCACATGATCGGCCAACTGCTCGATCAGGCACAGGCCCCGGCCGTTCTCGGCGGTGACGGCGGGGAGCACGGGGGCGACTGCGGTGACGGGTCCGGGTGCGGCGGCGGGTCCTGCGGCCGGAGCGGGTCCGGGTGCGGCGGCGGACGCCAGTGCCGCTGCGGGGGCCGGTGCGGGGGCGGACGCCGGTGCGGCGAGGGGGGCCGGTGCGGGAGTGCGCCGCACCACCCGTCTGGGGAATCCGGGGCCGGAGTCCGCCACTTCGATACGGCACTTCTCGCCGTCCAGATACGCGGTGACCCGGTAGCCCCCGGGCTTCTCCCCCGCCTTCGTCTCCCCGCCGTGCTCGACGGCGTTGGCGCAGGCTTCGGTGAGGGCGAGTGACAGGTCGAAGGAAACGTCCGGGTCGACACCCGCGGTTTCCATGGCGCCGACCAGAAGACGCCGGGCGAGCGGAACGCTCGCGGCTTCGCGCCGCAAGTGCAGAGACCACCAGATGCTCATGTTCCAGCCTCCTGACTTCGGCTCGACATACCGATACGTATTGCCCTTGAGGGCAAGGCGTAAGCACGCGGTTCCCATGACGGCCCTCGTTTGGCCGACGCGAATACGGCGCACGGCAAGGTAAGGGACACTTGCTGATCTTCCGGACCTGCCCTGTGGCGGCCGGGTCCGCAGTGCGATGATGAGCCCGCCATGACTGACCCAGTCGCACGCGCCGGAGCCGCCCCGCGGCTGCTGAGGGCCGCGGTGTTCACCGCGGTCTGTGTCGTGTTGTCCGCGACGGGACACGTACTGGCGGCCTGCGCGCCCGTCCCCTGGTGGAGTCTGCTCCTCGGCCTCCTGGGGATGTTCGCGGTGGCGGTTCCGCTCGCCGGGCGGCCGCGCTCGGCCCTCGCCGTCGCCGCCGGGCTCACCGGCGGACAGGCCGCGCTGCACACACTGTTCGGCCTCGGACAGCAGCGCATGGCGATGCCGATGACCGTCGGCGTCCACCATCACCGGATGAACATGGGGCCCGCCCCGGCGCCGGGTTCGAGTGACCTGGCCGCGGCCGGGATGCTGCCCAGCCTGCCCATGGTGCTGGGGCACCTGCTGGCCGCTCTCGCGACCGGCTGGCTGCTGCACCGCGGCGATCTCGCTCTGGTCCGGCTCGTCCGGCTGTCCGCGCACGGCATCGGTGAGATCACCGACAGCGCGCAACTGCGCGCGCTGCGGGCCGCGCTCACGCTCGTACGCGCCCTGCTCGGCGGACTGCCCGGCGTACCCGCGCCGGACCGCCGCGCGCCCCGCACCTCGTACGGCCCTCCCCCGGCGTCCGCCGGGAAGACACTCCAGCACACGGTGATCAGGCGCGGCCCTCCGGCCGCCCACGCTCTCGCAGCCTGACGCGCCGTCCTCGCCCCGCACGGATGGGGGCGCTGCCGCCATGCCGTCGCACATCGGCGCGACGGCGCTGCGATCGAGCTGTACCGCGATCCGTTCTCACCGTTCCACATCACCGTCCCTCGCCGCAGCCTCTGTTGAGGCCGCGACCACACCGTGGAGTGTTCTGTGTTCCCAGCCGTGAAGTTCCCCGCCGTGAAGTTCCCCGCCGCGAACGCCATGAACGTGGCCCGTGTCTCCGTCGCCGGGGCCGTCGCCGCGTCCGCCCTTCTGCTGCTCGCGGGCCCCGCTTCCGCACACGTCAGCGTGCAGCCGCTGGGCGAGGCCGCCCAGGGCGGCTCGGCCGTCATCGACTTCAAGGTGCCCAACGAGCGTGACAACGCCTCCACCATCAAGGTCGAGGTGAATCTTCCCGCCGACCACCCCCTGGCGTACGTCTCCGCGCAGGCCGTGCCCGGCTGGAAGACCGACATCGTCAAGACCAAGCTCGCCAAGCCGATCGAGCTGCACGGCAGCCCGGTCGACGAGGCCGTCTCCAAGGTCACCTGGACCGCGACCGGCGACAGCAAGATCACGCCGGGCCAGTTCCAGATGTTCCCCCTCTCCGTCAGCCCGCTCCCCGAGGACACCGACCAGCTGGTGTTCAAGGCCATCCAGACGTACGACAACAAGGAAGTCGTCCGCTGGATCGAAGAGGCCAAGGAAGGCGCGGCGGAGCCCGAGAACCCGGCGCCCGTCCTGAAGCTCACCGCACCCGCGGCGGACGAGGGCGGCGCGGCCCACGGCTCCACCGCCCCGGGCGCCGCCGGGAACGGCGCGGAGAAGAGCGACGAAACGAAGACCACCACCGCCTCGTCCTCATCCGACAGCGGCGACTCCACCGACGCCACGGCCCGTGTTCTTGGCATCATCGGCATCGTCGTCGGCGTCGCCGGGGTGGCCTACGGCGTCCTCGCAGGACGGCGCCGCACCGCCTGACGCACCACGCGCCCGCGGCGCGCGAGGCTGGGCCGACCCTGCCCCGCGCGCCGCGGGCGCCCCGTACTCCACCACCAGGAAACTCCTCATGCGCAAGAACCTCGTGCCGGCCGCCGCCCTCGCGATCGCCGCCGTGCTCACCCTGTCCGCCTGTGGAAGCGACAGCGACGACAGCTCCTCGAAGCCGGTCGCCGATGTCTCCACCCAGGGGCAGCAGAAGCCGGCGACCGTGCTCGACCAGCCCTTCGAGAAGCCGGACCTCGTCCTCAAGGACACGAAGGGGGCGACGTACGACCTCCGCGAGGCGACCAAGGGCAAACCGACGCTCATCTACTTCGGCTACACGAACTGCCCCGATGTCTGCCCGCTGACGATGAGCAACCTCGCCATCGCCAGGAAGTCGCTCACCAAGGCCGAACAGGACCAGCTCCAGGTCGTCTTCATCACCACCGATCCCGAGCGGGACACCTCCGCCGAACTCGCCAAGTGGCTGCCCGCCGCGGGCGACCCCTCCTTCACCGGACTCACCGGCGACTTCACCGACATCCAGGCCGGTGCCCGCAAGCTCGGCATCGCCATCGAGGCGCCCGAGAAGCAGAAGGACGGCACCGTCCTGTCCATGCACGGCGCGCAGGTCATCGCGTTCTCACCGAAGACCGACGCCGGGTACGTCCTCTACAACGACGACACCAGCGCCGACGACTACGCCAAGGACCTGCCGAAGATCATCAAGGGGGAGAACCCGTGAACCGGCGCGCCGCCCTCGCTCTGGCCCTGAGCCTCGCGGCCGGGTCGGCGCTGGCCGGCTGCTCCTCGGACTCGTCCGGCTCCGCCTCCACCTCCCATTCCGTTTCCGCTTCCGTTCCTGGCGTCCCGAAGCTGAAGGTCAGCGGCGCCTTCATGCCGCAGCCCGTCAGCGACCTCGCGGCCGGCTTCCTCGTCGTCACCAACAGCGGCGGCGCCGCCGACCGGCTCACCTCCGTCACCAGCGATCTCTCGGACAGCATCACGATCCACCGGACCGAGAACCAGCGGATGACGGAGGTGAAGTCCTTCGCCGTCCCCGCGGGCGGCACGCTCGATCTCCGGCGCGGCGGCAGCCACATCATGTTCGCGAAACTCACCCGGCGGCCCGAACAGGGCCAGAAGGTCAGCATCGAACTGCACTTCGAGAAGACCGGCCTGCTCAAGGTCGAGCTTCCCGTGAAGGAGACCACCTACAACCCGGCCCAGCAGTGAGGGACTGATACGCCATGTCGGACACCGCCCCGCGCTTCGGACCCGCACCTCTCGTGCGGCTACTGCTCATCACCGCGGTGCTCCTCGGCACCGTCTTCACCGTGCTGTCCGGCACGGCGTCGGCGCACGCCGCGCTGACCGGGAGCACCCCCGAAGACGGGGCGGTGGTCGCCACCGCGCCCAAGGACATCACTCTCACTTTCTCCGAAAAGGTCGCCCTGGGCGACAACTCGATCCGCGTACTCGACCCCGCCAACAAGCGCGCGGACACCGCCACGATCCGCGACCTGAGCAGCGGAGGCTCCGCCCGCTACGGCGTCTCCCTGCACGCGGGGCTGCCCGACGGCACCTACACCGTCGCCTGGCAGGCCGTGTCCGAGGACAGCCATCCGGTCTCCGGCGCCTTCACCTTCTCCATCGGCGCACCCTCCGAGACCACCGCGGCGCTGCCCGACGAGCAGGTCGGCGGCGGAATCGTCGGCCTCCTCTACGGCGTCGCGCGCTACGCCTCCTACGCGGGGTTCATCCTGCTCGTCGGCGGAGCCGCCTTCATCCTCGGCTGCTGGCAGCGCGGCGCGTCCGCCCGCCCCCTGCAGCGCCTCGTCGTCCAGGGATGGGTCACCCTCACCGGCGCCACTCTCGTACTGCTCCTCCTTCGCTCGCCGTACACCGGCTCGGGCAGACTGACCGACGCCTTCGACCTCGCTGGACTCCAGGACGTCCTGGGGACGAAGGAGGGGGCCACTCTGATCTCCCGGCTGCTCCTCCTGGGCGCGGCCGCACTCTTCGTCGCCGTCCTCTTCGGCGCGTTCGCCAAGCGCGAGACAGCGCAGGACGAGAAAGAGGCCGACGAGAAAGAGAGCAGGGAGAAGAAGGACCTCACCTTCGGCCTCGTCATGGGCGGCACCGTCGTCGCGGCCGGGATAGCCGCGACCTGGGCGCTGTCCGAACACGCCTCGACCGGGATCCAGACCGGACTCGCCATGCCGGTGGACGTCCTGCACCTGCTCGCCGCGGCCACCTGGCTCGGCGGACTGGCAGCTCTGCTCGTCGCTCTCCACCGGACTCCTTTCATCGACAGCGCGGCGGTACGGCGCTTCTCGCGCACCGCTTTTGTCAGCGTCTGCGTACTCGCCGCGACGGGGACCTACCAGTCCTGGCGGCAGGTCGGGTCGTGGTCGGCGCTCGTGGATACGTCATATGGGCAGCTCCTGCTGGTCAAGGTCGGTCTTGTCGCGGTACTGGTCGCACTGGCGTGGTTCTCCCGGAAGTGGACGGCGCGGCTCGGGCCGGCGGGCGGGCGCGACGAGTCGATCGGTCACGTCGCGCGCAGCGAGCAGGACGAGCACGCCGAACCGGTGGAGCGGCTCGAACCGGCTGAGCGGACCGGGCCGGTCGAGCAGACCGGGCCGGTCGAGCACGCTGAACCGGTCGCGCGGGCGGCGGCCGAAGCTGGAGGGGACTCCGAGACATCGTCGGAGACCGTGAGGGGAACCGGAACCGTGGCCGCGACTGCTGCGGCGACGGCCGGATCGGGGGGCTCGGCCGGTGGCACTGTAAGAGCTACCCAGCTCGCCCGGCAGCAAGCCGCATTGGCGACCACACGCCAGAAGCGGATCAGGAACGCCGATCCCGTCCGCTCCGGACTGCGCCGCTCCGTGCTCGCGGAGGCCGGGGTCGCCGTCGTACTCCTCGCCGTCACAACCGTGCTGACCGCCACAGAACCGGGCCGTACCGCCGGGCAGGAAGCGAAACGGCCCGGCGTTCCGGCAGCGTCGGCCCCCGCGTCCGCCGGTCCGGTCAACCTCACCCTGCCCTTCGACACCGGCGGCCGGAACGGCAAGGGCACCGTCGAACTCGCTCTCGATCCCGCCCGCACGGGCGCCAACCTGATGCACCTCTATGTCAACGGACCCGACGGCAAGCCGCTCGACGTGCCTGAGGTGAAGGCCGCCTTTACCCTCAAGTCACAGAAGATCGGCCCGCTGCCCATCGTCCCCGAGCGCTTCGCTCCCGGACACTGGAGCGCGGACGGCATACAGATCCCGATGCCCGGCGACTGGCTGCTCCAGGTGACCGTACGGACCTCGGACATCGACCAGACGACCGTCGAGAAGAACGTGAAGATCGGCTGACCCACCGTGAGCGAGACGACCCGGCAAGAACCCGCCGCACGGCGCGACAGCGGCGACCCCCGTGGCGCGCAGGCCCCCGGCGCCCTCTCCCGGCGCCGGCTGCTCGGCACGGCGGGGGCCGTCGGCGCGGCCGGCCTGGCCCTCGGAGCCACCGGCGGAGCCGGCGCGTACGCCGCCACGCGCCCGGAGGAACCGGCACCGCTGACCACGATCGGCACGGGCTCCGTCCCCTTCCACGGGACTCATCAGGCCGGCATCACCACCCCGCAGCAGGCCTGCGGTCATCTCGTCGCCTTCGACCTGGCACCCGATGCGGGACGGAAGGAGGCCGCCGCGCTGCTGCGCCGCTGGTCGGCCTCCGCCCGGGCGATGACGTCCGGTGAACCGGCCGCGGGAGCCGCGGGCCCGGCCGGTGGTCATGACACCGGTGTCGCCCTCGGCGCGGGTCCTTCTTCTCTCACCGTCACCTTCGGTTTCGGCCGCACCTTCTTCGACCGTACGGGCCTGGCGGACCGCCGCCCCGCCGCTCTCGACCCGCTGCCCGCCTTCTCCTCCGACCACCTCGACGCGAGCCGCAGCAACGGCGACCTCTGGATCCAGATCGGCGCAGACGACGCGCTCGTGGCCTTCCACGCGCTGCGCACCCTCCAGAAGGACGCGGGCGCCGCCGCCCGGGTGCGCTGGCAGATGAACGGCTTCAACCGCACGCCGGGCGCCACTCCGCATCCCATGACCGGCCGCAATCTGATGGGTCAGGTCGACGGCACCGGCAACCCGAAGCCCTCCGCTCCCAACTTCGAACGAACGATCTTCGTCCCGGCCTCCCCGGCCGGCGGGGTTTCCCCGGCAGACGACTCCCTGGCCTGGATGGCGGGCGGTTCCTACGCCGTCGTACGCCGCATCCGCATGCTCCTCGACGACTGGGAGCAGCTTTCGGTCCCGCGGCAGGAGCAGGTCATCGGCCGTCGCAAGGCGGACGGCGCCCCGCTCACCGGCGGCACCGAGACCACCGCGCTCGACCTCGACAGGACGGGCCCGGACGGCCGTCCCGTCATCGCCGCCAACGCGCACGCCAGGATCTCCGCACCGGACGCCAACGGCGGGGCCGCGATGCTGCGCCGCCCCTTCTCCTTCCACGACGGCATCAGGCCCGACGGGACACCGGACGCGGGACTGCTCTTCATCTGCTGGCAGGCCGATCCGCTCAAGGGGTTCGTACCGGTGCAGCGCAAGCTCGACCGGGGGGACGCGCTGTCGCCGTTCGTCCGGCACGAAGCGAGCGGGCTGTTCGCGGTGCCGGGCGGCGCCCGGCCGGGCGAGTACGTGGGACAGCGGCTCCTGGAGTCCTGACCGCGGGTGCGGGCCGGGAAAACACGGCCTCGAACACGCGTGGTACCGCCCGCAGTGCGCCGACAGCCGTGGAGCCGTCCACTCCGTCGGCCTATTAGGGTGACGGTATGTCGGCGACGCGCTACACCTATCTCGGCCCCGAGGGCACCTTCACCGAGGCCGCCCTCCGTACGCTCCCGGAGGCCGCCACCCGGGAACTCGTCCCGATGGTGTCCGTACCGGCGGCGCTCGACGCCGTACGGAACGGAGAGGCCGCGGCGGCGCTCGTACCGATCGAGAACTCGGTGGAGGGCGGGGTCACCGCGACCCTCGACGAGCTGGCCTCCGGCGAGCCGCTGATGATCTACCGCGAGGTGCTGCTGCCGATCGCCTTCGCCCTGCTCGTACGGCCGGGGACGAAGCTCTCCGAGGTGAAGACGGTCACCGGCCATCCGGTCGCGCAGCCGCAGGTGCGGAACTGGCTGCGCGCTCATCTGCCCGAGGCCCTGTGGGAGTCGGCCGCGTCGAACGCGGACGGGGCGCGGCTGGTGCAGGAGGGACGGTACGACGCCGCCTTCGCGGGTGAGTTCGCGGCGGCGACGTACGGTCTGGAGCCGCTGGTCACCGAGATCCACGACGCCCAGAACGCGGAGACGCGCTTCGTCCTCGTGGGCAGGCCCGCCAGGCCCGCCGCGCCGACCGGCGCGGACAAGACGTCGGTGGTCATCTGGATGGGCGACGACCGGCCGGGCGCGCTGCTCGAACTGCTCCAGGAATTCGCGGTGCGCGGGGTGAACCTGATGCTCATCCAGTCGCGGCCGACCGGCGAGGGCATCGGTAATTACTGCTTCGCCGTGGACGCGGAGGGCCATATCTCGGACCGCCGGGTGGGCGAGGCGCTGATGGGTCTGAAGCGCATCTGCCCCAAGGTGCGGTTCCTCGGTTCGTACCCGCGGGCGGGGGTGTCCGTCCCGGACGTACGGGAGCTGCGGGCCGGGACTTCCGACGCGTCGTTCATCGACGCCGCGGACTGGCTGGCACGCAGCCAGGACGGCCGCGCCTGACGATCTTGTGACGGCCATGTGCCTGTGGATGTAGCGCCGAGTTATCCACAGGCTGGATCCGCGCCTGGGGACAAGTCGACAACGTAAGCCGACACAGTCGACATATCGGTCCAGTCACCCCCTTTCATCCACAGGGACGCCGAGACCTCTCCCGTCACCCCGATTCTCGTGATCAACTCGTTAGGGCGAGGAATTCCCACCCAAATGAGCGCGTGGAGTCGGTTTGAGCAGGGAATTGCCCGCCGCACGAGAGGGCCCGGAAACGATCAGTTCCGTGATCCACAGACACCCCGCACAGCCTGTGGATAACTCAAGGGTTTGCCACACCCCTGTGGACAACCAGGAGGTCAAGTCCCCTTCCCCGCAAGGGAAGTGAGTCAAGGGAGCATCCTCGAATACTTCGTTCCAGGGAATTGAATCTCTCTTATTGACGAACACCGGACGGCACGTCCGGGATATTCCGACACATTCCACAAATGCAGCAATTGGGACAAAGGGACACGCCTGTCGATATCGGGTGGGGTGGTGTCGGTGGGCACCGGTAGCCTGGTGGGGTGATTGACCTTCGCCTGCTCCGTGAGGACCCCGACCGTGTTCGCGCCTCCCAGCGCGCCCGTGGAGAGGACGTCAGCCTTGTCGACGCCCTGCTCTCCGCCGACGAGCGGCGCAGGTCGTCCGGTCTCCGTTTCGACGCACTCCGCTCCGAGCAGAAATCGCTCGGCAAGCTGATCCCCAAGGCCTCTCCCGAGGAGAGGTCCGAGCTGCTGAAGAAGGCCGAGCAGCTCAAGGCCGACGTCAAGGCGGCCGACGCCGAGCAGCACGACGCCGACGAACAGGCCAAGCAGCTGCTCCTCCAGCTCGGCAATGTCGTCCACCCCGACGTCCCCGTCGGCGGCGAGGAGGACTTCGTCGTCCTGGAGACGCACGGCACGATCCGTGACTTCGCGGCGGAGGGCTTCGAGCCGAAGGACCACCTGGAGCTGGGCGAAGCGCTCGGCGCCATCGACGTGGAGCGCGGCGCCAAGGTGTCGGGCTCGCGTTTCTACTACCTGACCGGTGTCGGCGCCCTGCTGGAGCTCGCGCTCGTCAACGCGGCGATCGCCCAGGCCGGCGCGGCCGGATTCATCCCGATGCTCACCCCCGCGCTGGTCCGCCCGCGCGCCATGGAGGGCACGGGCTTCCTCGGCCAGGCCGCGGAGAACGTGTACCACCTGGAGAAGGACGACTACTACCTGGTCGGCACGTCCGAGGTACCGCTCGCCGCGTACCACATGGACGAGATCATCGACGCCGACAAGCTGCCCCTGCGCTACGCGGGCTTCTCGCCGTGCTTCCGCCGCGAGGCGGGTACGTACGGCAAGGACACCCGGGGCATCTTCCGCGTACACCAGTTCGACAAGGTCGAGATGTTCTCGTACGTCGACCCCGAGGACGCCGCGTCGGAGCACCAGCGGCTGCTGGACTGGGAGAAGCAGTGGCTGACCGGCCTCGGGCTGCCCTTCCAGGTCATTGACGTGGCCACCGGCGATCTGGGCGCCTCCGCCTCGCGCAAGTTCGACTGCGAGGCGTGGATCCCCACGCAGGGCAAGTACCGCGAGCTGACCTCCGCGTCCAACTGCGACGGCTTCCAGGCGCGCAGGCTCTCCGTACGGATGCGGGAGGGCAAGCAGGTCAAGCCGCTGTCGACGCTGAACGGCACGCTGTGCGCCGTACCGCGCACGATCGTGGCGCTGCTGGAGAACCACCAGCAGGCCGATGGTTCCGTGTGGGTGCCCGAGGTGCTGCGGCCGTACCTCGGAGGCCGTGAGGTATTGGAGCCGATCGCCAAGTGAGCCCTGCTTCTGCGGCCGCCGACGCCCCCGCGCCGGGGGCGTCGTTCCCGTACAAGCTCGTCGCGACGGACCTCGACGGCACGCTGCTGCGCGGCGACGGCACGATCTCGGTACGTACACGCGAAGCGCTCGCCGCGGTCACCGCGGCGGGCGCCGCGCACATCATCGTCACCGGGCGTGCGGTGCCGTGGACCCGGTACATATTGGACGACCTGGAGTACGACGGCCTCGCGGTCTGCGGCCAGGGCGCGCAGGTCTATCACGCGGGTGAGCACCGGCTGCTGACATCGGTGACGCTGGACCGGCCGCTGGCGCGGCTGGCGCTCTCCAAGATCGAGGCGGATGTCGGCCCGCTGTCCCTGGCCGTGAGCCAGGACGGCCTGGACGGCGCGGTGCTCGTCGGCCCGGGGTACCGGACGCACGACGGGCCGCTGGCCTCGGTGTCCGTCGACGACCCTGAGCAGATGTGGGCGTCGCCGCTGAACAAGGTGTACGTCCAGCACCCCGATCTGGACGACGACGCCCTTACGCGGGCGGCGCGGGCGACGGTCGGCGGTCTGGTGGACGTGGTGATGGCGGGCCCGGGCATCGTGGAGCTTCTGCCGCTGGGACTGACCAAGGCGACGGGCCTGTCACTGGCCGCGCGCCGGCTCGGCGTCACGAAGGCGGACACGATCGCGTTCGGTGACATGCCGAACGACATTCCGATGTTCGGCTGGGCACGGCACGGCGTGGCGATGGCGAACGCGCACGAGGAGCTGAAGGCCGTCGCGGACGAGATCACGGCGTCGCACGACGACGACGGCATCGCGGTGGTACTGGAGAAGCTGCTCCAGGGCTGAGCCGACGTTCCCGGCGCAGGCTGATCGGTGGAGGCGTCAGACCTGTTCCGGGAGGGGCGCCGGTCTTCGCAAAGAGGCGCCGGCTCTCGGGAAGGGGCGCCGGTCCTCGGGAAGGGGCGGCCTCGCGCGAATGCGCGCTCGAAGCGGCCGCCCCCCGGGCAGCGCTCCGGCGGCTGCGCGGAGTGTGATGGTTACTCCGGTGCCCGCCTGGTGCTGCCGCCCTGTTGGGAACCCGACGGACCCGCATCCCCCGCCACCGTCGCGTTCCACTCCCGGTTCTGTGGTGCGCCCGACCTCCCCGGCCTCAACTACTCTGCCCGGGAAGGCTGTTGGCCGCCACTGAATATCCGCTACGGGCCGGTCGGCCCGTGCCCGCCCGCTGTGGTGCCGCGGACGGGCACGGGTTCCGTGACGAGGACCGGCGAATCAGCGGCGCTTGCGGCCGCGGCGCAGATCCTTCAGCTGACGGACGACATCGTCCACCCGCGCGTCCAGACGGCTGATGTCGTCGGACATGTCACACAGCCGGTTGCTGATGGCGGCCACGACCTGGTTGGTGGCGTCGAGCCGCCGGTCCAGGTTGTCGAGCCGCAGTGACATCCGGTTGAGCACGGGGCCCAGCTCCTGGAGCGCGGTCCCGACGCCCGCGAGGCAGACCTCGATCCTGGTGACGCGCCGATCGAGAGACGCGTACCCCTCACGCCAGCCCTCCTCGGCGTCGAGGAGGTACGTACGGACGCACCGGGCGATGTCGCTGTCGCGAAGAAGCATCGCGATGTTGAGCACCGAGCGGCGGGGGTAGAGGGTGAGCTGGGTGGCCGCCTGTGGATAACCCTCCCCCTGGCCCCCGCTCCATAGTGACACCATGTCACTATGAAAGCGTCGCAGGTCAGAGCCTCGCAGTACGCGCATCCCATTCTCAGTGAGTTCGGCACGATGGCGTGCGGTCAGCTGCCTGATGACGGCTGTGGATACTTCGAAGTACCCGGCAAGATCCTCTGTGCGAACGTGAATACCGTCCGGAAGCATGGCAAGGATCTTGACCTTGTCGAGCATGTCGACCCGCCCCATGACGCTGTCGCGCATCAAGCGCGATTCAAGCAGGGCACCTTCTGGTGGCATGAGCATGCCTTTCGTTCGTGAACCAGTGACTGACGGCCCTGTCCCCGGGCTTCAGGGGCGGAGGTCGGCTCACGGTGGCTGCTCACTCAATGACCGGCAGGACTTTCGATCCCGTACCGGCAATCCCCAGATTCACGAACTCTCGACGTCACAAACTCCAGTTGCCTCCACGCTCAGTGAACAACGAACCGATAAGCGTACGGTTGCGCAGAAACCCCCACCTACCCGGCAGGGGTTTCCCGGTGCGCGTGGCGAGATCCCCGTGAGAACTCGCGCTCACCGCACACCCGCGCTCGTTGTGCGCCGTCGCTCACTCCCCGCCCGCGAGCGTCAGCGTCCGCAGCTTCTGGCCCGCGTACCAAGTCGCGAGACCCGTCACCGCCACCAGCAGGACGACCGCCACCGGCAGCCCCACGTCCGAGCTGATGAAACCCTCGCCGCTGATCTTCTGGGCCAGAGCGAGCGACCACTGCTGGACGCTGAGCGTGCGCGCGCCCGGGACCAGGCTGCCGAAGAGTGCTTCCCAGACCAGCGCGTAGACCAGTCCGATGACCACCGCGTGGCGGCTGACCGTCCCCAGCAGTAGGAAGAGCGCGCTGTAGGCGATCGAGGCGACGAGCGCCGCGACCGTGTAAGCCACCGCGATCTGCTGGCCGTTGCCGTTCAGGACGTATCCGGCGATGAACGTGGGGACCGCGGAGAAGGCCATGGTCACGCCGACCGCCACGAACAGCTTGGTCAGGATGATCGTCGGCCGCTTCACCGGTTTGGACAGCAGATACACGATGGAGCCGTCGTCGATCTCGGGCCCGATCGCGCCCGTGCCCGCGATGACGCCGATCAGCGGCACCATCGTGGCGAGGGCGAAGCCGCCGAGTACGTCCGAGGCGACCTGGTCGTCCGCACCGTTCAGCGCGCGGACGGCCGCCGCGATGACGATCAGCAGCGCGGGCAGGACGAAGAGGATCGCGGCCCTGCGCCTGCCGAGCAGACCCCGGTAGGTGAGCCGGGCGACTGTGGGGTTGTACATGACGTCACAGCTCCTTTCAGGCCGCTCAGGCCGCTACGAGATAGGAGAAGACCGACTCGAGGGATTCGTCCGACGGCGAGACCGTGAGCAGCCGGATGGAGTGCTCACGGGCCACCCGCGGCAGCAGTTGGGTGAAGCGTCCGAAGTCGACCGCCTGGACGCGCAGCGCGCCTTCGGTCACGTCCACCTCGATACCGGCCGTCGACGGGTCGGCGATCAGTGCGGCGGCAAGCGCGCGGTCGTCGCTCGACCGGACGAGATAACGGTGCGGCCGGTCGGTCATCAGCCGGCGGATCTTACGGAAGTCGCCGCTCGCGGCGTGCCGTCCCGCCACGATCACCTCGATGTGCGAGGCGAGTTGTTCGACCTCCTCCAGGATGTGGGAGGAGAACAGCACGGTCCTGCCGTCGGCTCCCATCCGCCGCAGCAGATCCATCAGCTGCATCCGCTGGCGCGGGTCCATGCCGTTGAACGGCTCGTCAAGGAGCAGCACCGAAGGATCGTGGACCAGCGCGGACGCCATCTTCACGCGCTGCCGCATGCCCTTGCTGTACGTCGCGATCTTGCGGTCGGCCGCGTACTCCATCTCGACCGTGGCGAGCGCCGTACGGGCCTCCTTCGCGCCGAGGCCGTGCAGTTCGGCGTTGGCGACGACGAAGTCGAGGCCGGTGAGGAAGTCGTACATCCCCTCCCGCTCGGGCACGATGCCGATCTGCCGGTACGCGGACTCGTCGCGCCAGATCTGCTTCCCGTCGAGCGTGACCGTGCCGGTGGAGGGGCTGAGGAAGCCGCCCATCATGTTGATGAGGGTCGACTTGCCCGCGCCGTTGGGGCCGAGGAGGCCGGTGACACCCGGTCCTATGGTCATCGTGATGTCGTTGACGGCAACCACGTTGCCGAACCAGCGTGAGGTGTGGTCGATGTTGATCGTGGTCACAGTCCGACCTTCCGGTAACGCCTCATGAGGACGGCGTACGAGCCGAGGATGAGCGCGAGGATGACCAGCAGATAGACCACGCCGAAGCCGGCCGAGGGGCCTTCCCCTCCGGGGAAGGAGGAGCCGGCGCCCAGGAAGGCGGTTTGCAGGCCGTCGATGAGCGTGATCGGCGAGAAGAGGCCGAGCAAGGTGACGGCACTGCCCGCGTCGCTCTGCCAGGCGATCGCCTGGACGGTGGAGACCGCGCCGTACGTGATGGTCAGCGTCGCGATCACGGCGGCGACACCGAAGCCGCGGCGCGGGGTGAGCGCGGCCACCACCAGGCCGAGGCCGCCGAAGAGGAGGGAGAGCACGGCCACCGAGACCAGGCCCTGCCCGAACCCGGCGCTCTGGTGGGCGAAGTCCATCTTGGCCAGCAGCGCGCCCACGTAGAGGACGACGAGCGGCGCGGCGGTCAGGATGAACAGGGCGGAGACCATCGCCCCGTACTTGGCCAGCACGTAGTCGGTGCGCTCGATCGGGCGGGAGAAGTAGAGCGGCACGGTCTTGTAGCGCAGATCGACCGAGACGGACTGCGGAGCCTGCGCGGCGAGGTAGAGGCCGATGACGGCCTGGGTGACGACGGCGTAGCGCGTGTAGGCGACGGACAGTTCGGTGCTCTTGGTCGCGACGGCGATCGCGACGATGAGCGCGGCGGGCACGCACATCACGGCGAAGAGGAGCATCGGCAGGATCTTGGACCTGGCCGAGCGGCCGAGTCCGTACGCGCCGCGCAGCGACTGTGCGTAGAGGGAGCGGCGGGCGTAACCGCGGCCGAGCCGCGGGCCTTCGTAGTCGCGGTATCCGATGTTGTGGATCTGGCTCGTGTCCGGGTGCGTCGCCTGGTCAGCGCTCATCGCTGCCGCCTCCCTTCTTCGGTGCGTACGCCGCGTCTGCGGCGTCGTCGGAGGCCGGGCCGCCGGTCTGCCCGATCACGTGGGCCTGTGGGACTTGCTGGGCCAGTTGGGGCTGTTGCGCCTGTTGGGGCCGGAAGACTTCCGCGATGTGGTGGCGGCGCTGTTCCATCCGTACGAGCCCGAGGCCGAGGCCGGCCACGGTGTCGCGCACGAGGTCGTTCGTCTGCTCCCCCTCGGCCTCGACCAGCAGGACGTGGCCCGCGCCCGGCAGCCCTTCCTCGGTGCTCGCGAGGAGGTCGACGCCGGCCGCTGCGAGGGCGTCACGCAGCGCGCCGGTGCCGTCGGGGTGGGTGTCGGAGTCGGTGACCTCGACCGCGAGGGTCGTGGTCATCTGGGTGAAGTCGCTGGTCGAACTCGACCGGAGCAGCTTCCCGCCGTCGATGACGACGACGTGGTCACAGGTGCGTTCCAGCTCGCCCAGAAGATGTGAGGTGACCAGGACGGAGATGCCGAAGTCGGTGTGGACGCGCCGGATCAGACCGAGCATCTCGTCGCGGCCGACCGGGTCGAGACCGTTGGTCGGCTCGTCCAGAAGGACGAGTTGAGGGTCGTGGACCAGAGCCTGCGCGAGCTTGACGCGCTGCTTCATACCCGTGGAGTAGCCGCCCATGGGACGGTACCGCTCCTCGTAGAGACCGACATGGCGCAGGGTGTCGGCGGTGCGCTCACGGGCGGCGGACGGGGGAAGGCCGGACATCCGCGCCATATGGACGACGAACTCGGTGGCCGAGACGTCGGGCGGCAGGCAGTCGTGCTCGGGCATGTACCCCACGCGCTCCCGGATGGCGGCGCCGCTGGTGGCGACGTCGAGCCCGAGGACCTCGGCCCGGCCTTCCGTGGCGGGGGACAGACCCAGCAGTATTTTGATCATGGTGGATTTGCCGGCCCCGTTGGAGCCCACCAGGCCGGTCACGCCGGGCCCGATGTCCAGGGAGAGCCGGTCGAGCGCGGTCACCCGCGGGAACCGTTTGCTCAGGCTTTCTGTCGCGATCACAGTCACGGTCCGACGGTAGCCGCGTCCGTGCCGGAGGGCGTCAGACCTGACGGCTGTATCGGCGTCCCCCTGGAGACGTAGGGACCCGTAGGGGGAAGGAGTTGTCCACAGGCAAGATCGGTCCCTTGACTCCATCACCGGGCGTTGTCACATTCGTGGGTGTCAGGATCTTGAGTCACGTGACGGATACGGTCCGCACACGAACACGGGACGGGGCGGGGTGCATGACGTCTGCGGTGAGGCCCGAAGTGGCCGCGGAACTGCGGGGTTTCAGGGATGTGCAGCGCCTCGCGTACGCCTGCGCGGAGGCTGTCGCCGCCCGGCTGAGGCCGGGGGTGACGGAGCGCGGGGCGGCGCGGATGCAGCGCGAGTGGCTGCGTGCCCGGGGCGTACGGGACTGGTTCCATCTGCCTTTCGCGTGGTTCGGGGACCGCACGGCGTTCGCGGGTTTCCGCATACCGACGCAGTTCTTTCCCACCGGCCGCCGGCTGGAGGAGGGAATGCCCTTCATCCTCGATCTGGCGCCGGTGCACCGCGGTTTCACGGCTGACGTGGGCTATTCGGGCAGCCTGGGACCCCATCCCGTGCAGAACAGGCTGATCGCCGATCTGGAGGCCCATCGCGAGTTGATTCTGCGGGAGGTGCGCGAACGGCGCCCGCTGCGCGAGATCTACGAGGACGTGGACCGGCTGATGGCTGTCCAGGGGTATGCCAACCGGCACCGCGCGTATCCCTTCGGCCTCGTCGCGCACACGATCGACCGGGTGAAGGAGCGCCGCTGGTCGCCTCATGTGCTCGGTTTCGGCACCCAGGCGCTCAAGGGCCTGGCGAGCGACGCCCTGCGCGGCCACCGGGAAGGGTGGTCGCCGCTGTGGAGCCCGTACAGCTTCTCCGACCATCCGCCGGCGCCGGGGCTCTGGGCGGTCGAACCCCACCTCGGATTCCGGGGTGCAGGCGCGAAGTTCGAGGAGATCCTGGTGGTCACCGACTCCAGGGATCCCGAGCAGAGCGCGTACTGGCTCGATGACGATCTGCCGCATGTGCGGCGCTGGAAGGAGGCCGCGTGAGTACGGACACGAACGGCGGCACGGAAGGCCGGGCGGAAGGCGGTACGGACAGCGGCGTAGGCGCCGGCACGGGGCTCAGCGGCGCGCGGGAGCGCCGGGTCCTGACGGGCGGGATCGAGCTGTGCGTGGCGGAGTTGGGCGACGTGACGCGGCCGACGGTCGTGCTCGTGCACGGCTACCCCGACAGCAAAGAGGTCTGGTCCGAGGTGGCGGGGCGGCTCGCCGAGCGCTTCCATGTGGTCCTGTACGACGTGCGGGGGCACGGTGGTTCGACGGCGCCGGTCCCGCTGCGCGGCGGCTTCACGCTGGAGAAGCTGACGGACGACTTCCTGGCGGTGGCCGACGCGGTGAGCCCGGACCGGCCTGTGCATCTGGTCGGTCACGACTGGGGTTCCGTCCAGTCGTGGGAGTTCGTCACCGTGGCGCGGACCGAGGGCCGTATCGCCTCGTTCACCTCGATGTCGGGGCCGTCCCTGGACCATATGGGCCACTGGATCAGACGGCGGACGGCCCGGCCGACTCCGCGGGCGGTCGGCCAACTGCTGGGCCAGGGAGCCAAGTCCTGGTACATCTATCTGCTGCACACGCCCGTGCTGCCGGAGTTGGCCTGGCGCGGGCCGCTCGGCAGGCGGTGGCCCGGGATCCTGCGGCGGCTGGAGAAGGTCCACGGCAGCGGGTATCCGACGACCTCCCTGCCCCGCGACGCGGCGCACGGCGCCTGGCTCTACCGTGACAACGTCCGCGCCCGGATGCGCGGGCCGCGTACGGACGCCCACGCGCACGCTCCGGTCCAGTTGATCACTCCGACCGGCGACGCGTACCTGTCGGAGCGGTTGTACGACGACCTGGAGCAGTGGGTTCCGCGGCTGACCCGGCGCACACTGCCCGCAAAGCACTGGATTCCCCGCACCCGTCCCGACCAACTGGCTTCCTGGATAGGCGACTTCGTCACCGCCCAGGAAGGCGGGAGCGCGGCCGCGGAGGCGGCTGTTCGCGCGAGCGGCCGGTATGCCGACCGCTTCGGCGGACAGCTCGTGCTGGTCACCGGCGCGGCAGGCGGGATCGGCCGGGCGACGGCCCTCGCGTTCGCCGAGGCGGGCGCCAGGATCGTGGCGGTCGACCTGGACGCGGAAGGGGCGGCGAAGACCGCTGAACTGGCCCGGCTGCTCGGTGCGCCCGAGGCATGGGGCGAGGTGGCCGATGTCGGCGACGGCGCGGCGATGGAGAAACTGGCGGAGAAGGTGGCCACCGGATACGGCGTGGTCGACGTCCTGGTCAACAACGCCGGAATCGGGCTGTCAGGAGCCTTCCTCGACACCACGGCCGAGGACTGGAAGAAGGTCCTGGACGTCAACCTGTGGGGGGTCATCCACGGCTGCCGGCTCTTCGGCGCGCAGATGGCGGCCCGTGGCCAGGGCGGCCATATCGTCAACACCGCTTCCGCCGCCGCCTATCAGCCTTCCCGGGCGCTGCCCGCGTACAGCACGTCCAAGGCGGCCGTGCTGATGCTCAGCGAATGCCTGCGGGCGGAGCTGGCCGGGCAGGGCATCGGGGTCTCCGCGATCTGCCCCGGCTTCATCAACACCGGCATCACCACCACCGCGCGCTTCACCGGCGTCTCCCCGGCGGAGGAGCAGCGACGCAGAAGGAAGGCGTCCCGGCTGTACGGCCTGCGCGACTACCCGCCGGAGAAGGTCGCCGACGCCGTACTGCGCGCGGTGGTGCGCGACGAGGCCGTCGTGCCGGTCACCCCGGAGGCGCGCGGCGCCCGTCTGCTCTCCCACATCGCTCCCAGGACACGACGCGCGCTCGCCAGGGTGGAGCCGCCGCTGTGAGACCCGTGGAAGCCGGCGGAGGGGAAGAGCGCCGGGCGTCGCGGCGCGGCCGCATCGTGCCGCGTCAGGTGTCGTTCGACTGGCGCGGGACGCCGCTGCACTGGATCCCGGACGAACCCACCGCCACCCATGTCATCAATGTGCTGCATCTGCTGCTGCCCGCGGGCGAGCGCTGGTTCGTCAGGGTCTTCAAGGAGGGGCTGCCGCTGATCACGGACCCGGAACTGCTGTCGGACGTCAAGGGCTTCATGGGCCAGGAGGCCACGCACGGCGTGCAGCACTCGTATGTCCTGAACCATCTGGCAGATCAGCGGCTGGACACCGGACCGTACACCCGGCACATCGACTTTCTCTTCGAGCGGCTGCTCGGCGACCGGCCGCCGTGGTGGGCACCGATACCGTCCGGGTGGTGGCTGTCCTACCGGCTGGCGTTCGTCGCCGCGATCGAGCAGTTCACCGCGGTGCTCGGCGACTGGATACTCCACGCGGACGCGCTGGACGCGGCGGGGGCCGACGAGGTCATGCTCGATCTGCTGCGCTGGCACGGCGCGGAAGAGGTCGAACACCGCTCCGTGGCCTACGACATGTACCAGCACTGCGGAGGAACCGGGCTGCGGAGGTACGCCCGCCGGATCGGGACCATGGCGGTCGCCGCGCCGGTGATGCTGTGGATGTGGATCTGGGGCGCCGCCTTCCTGATCCGGCACGATCCTCAACTCGCGGGCCGGGCGCGCTACTCAGTGCGTGCGCACAACTTGGCCGTACGGAAAGGGCTGTTGCCTACGTGGGGTCGGCTCGGAGCGGCGATACCCCGCTACTTCCGCCGGTCGTACCACCCCTCACAGGAAGGTTCGCCGCACAGGGCCGTGGAGTATCTGGCAAGGAGATGAGGGGGTGCTCGGAGCCGGGGCGACAGAACGGGCCTCCCAGGCAAGGGCCTTGGGCTCCCGCACATCAATCCACAACCAAAATGGCCATATTGACCAAATGGGTCAGAACGAGCGCCAGTTGTCCACAGAGCTGTCAGATTTACTGTGGATAAAGCGAGTTGGCTGTGGACTAAACCTCTCGGCCACTACTGATTCACATCCATTGGCACCGCACGTCCACCCCCGAGCCGCTGATCCGATGACTGGAACGACCGGAGGGCTGAATAACCGAATACCCGATGAACTGCCACCGGCAGCCGGAGGGCGTGCGGGGCGGACGAGCCGCCGCGTAGGGTCGTGGCCATGCGTCTGAGTACCGTGATTCTTCCCGTCCGCCGCTGGTCCGACGGCGGCCGCGACGAGTGGCAACGGGCCGAACGGCTCGGTTTCCACACCGCGTACACCTACGACCACCTGTCCTGGCGTACCTTCCGCGACGGCCCCTGGTTCGGCGCGGTCCCCACGCTCACGGCGGCAGCGGCGGCCACCGACCGCCTCCGCCTCGGCACCCTGGTGACCTCGCCCAATTTCCGGCACCCCGTGACCCTCGCCAAGGACCTGATCACGCTGGACGATGTGTCCAACGGTCGGATCACGCTCGGGATCGGCGCGGGCGGCAACGGCTTCGACGCCACGGCGCTGGGCCAGGAACCATGGACGCCGCGGGAGCGCGCGGACCACTTCGCCGAGTTCGTCCCCCTCCTGGACCGGCTGCTGACCGAGCCCTCGGTCACTCAGCGCGGCGCGCTCTACTCCGCCGACGAGGCACGCAACATCCCGGGCTGCGTGCAGCGCCCCCGTATCCCGTTCGCGGTCGCGGCGACGGGACCGCGCGGGCTGAAGCTCGCCGCCGAGCACGGTCAGGCCTGGGTGACGACGGGCGATCCCAAGCTGTTCGAGGCCGGTACGCCAGAGCAGTCGAGGGACGCCGTCCGCGGACAGATCGACCGGCTCGCCGCCGCCTGCGCGCAGGCCGGCCGGGACCCGGAAGAGCTGGACAAAGTCCTGCTCACCGGTTTCACGCCGGACCGCGCACGCCCGATGGAGTCCCTGGACGCGTTCGTCGACTTCGCCGGTGCTCACTTCGCGCTCGGCATCACGGAGATCGTGATCCACGCCCCGATCCCGGACTCGGACTTCGCCGCCGACGAGAAGGTGTTCGAGCAGATCGCCACCGAGGCCCTTGCCCAGCTGAGCTGAGTGAGCCGGGCCGGGCGGAGGGGCGTGCGTTCTCAGACGTGCGCCCCTCCGCACGCCCGTGCGCTCCCGTACGCGAGAATGGCGCGGTGACCTCCACTGACGCGTCTCCGCTTCCCGCCAGGCCCCGGCTGATCGCCACGGACCTGGACGGCACGCTGCTGCCCGACGACAAGGTCGTCTCGGCTCGTACGATCGCCGCGCTGGCCAACGCGGAGAAGGCCGGCGTCGAGGTCTTCTTCGTCACCGGACGCCCGCCACGCTGGATGGACGTCGTCAGCGCGCACGTGCACGGCCACGGCCTCGCCATCTGCGCCAACGGCGCCGTGGTCGCCGACCTGCACGACGGCGGCAAGGTCGTCAGGGTCCGTCCTCTGCCGCGTGACGCGGCCCGTGACGTCGTACAGGCGCTGCGCGACGCCGCCCCCGGCACGACCTTCGCCGTCGAGCTGACCACAGGCATCAGCTACGAGCCCGGCTATCCGCGCTTCGACCTGGACCCGGGCGCGACCATCGACACCGCCGAGGAACTGCTCCAGGACGACGCGGACGCGACCACCGACCCGACCGCGGCGAGCGCCCCCGGTGAATCCGGCGCCCCCGTCGTGAAGCTGCTCGCGTACCACCCGGACCTCACCCCGGACGGTTTCCTCACGCTGGCCCGTACGGTGGCGGGCGATCGCGCCGAGTTCACCCGTTCCAGCCCGAGCGCACTGCTCGAAGTCAGCGGCCTGGGCGTCAGCAAGGCGAGCACGCTCGCGCTCTGCTGCGCCGAACGCGGCATCTCGTCCGACGAGGTCGTCGCCTTCGGCGACATGCCGAACGACCTGGAAATGCTGTCCTGGGCCGGGACGTCGTACGCGATGGGCAACGCCCATCCCGATGTGCTGGCCGCCGCGTCCGGCCGTACCGTCACCAACAACGAGGACGGCGTCGCGGTGATCATCGAACAGATCCTGGCGCGACTGTAGACAGACCTCCGCGAACCCAACACCGGGCTACCGCGAGGCCACCGGACAGCGGTGCCACCGAACGGCAGGGCTGCCGCTCCACAGCGGTGCCACCGCGCTACAGCGGGGCCTCCCACACTACGGTCGTACCGCCGCCGTCCGGTCCGATGCCCGGTTCGCTCGTGCTCGATCCGCCCAGCGACTCGGCCCGCCGCCTGAGGTTGCGCAGCCCGCTGCGCCGGCCGCCCTCCGGGATGCCCACGCCGTCGTCGGCGACGGTCACCCGGACCGCGTCCCGGCCGTCCGCCAGCCGCGCCCCGGCGTCCACGACGACCTCGATACGGGTGGCGTGCGCGTGCCGGAACGCGTTGGACAACGCCTCCCGCAGCGCGGCGATCACGTTCTTCCCGGTCAGCTCGCCGACGGCGGAGTCGACCGGGCCGGCGAAGCGGTGGGACGGCGTGAAGCCCAGCGGCACTGCCGCCATCTTGATCTCCCGCAGGACGCGGGTCCGCAGCGCCGACGGCGCCTCGGCCGGGCCTTGCTGAAGCGCGAAGATGGCCGTGCGGATCTCCTGGATGGTGACGTCCAGCTCGTCCACGGCCTTGCCGATGCCCTCGTGCGTCTCGCTCGTGACCGGTCCGCGCTGGGCGCCCTCCAGCATCATGCCGGCGGCGAACAGCCGTTGGATGACCAGGTCATGGAGGTCACGGGCGATCCGGTCGCGGTCCTCGAGGACCGCCAGCCGCTCCCGGTCGCGCTGCGCCTCGGCCATCATCAGCGCCAGCGCGGCCTGGGAGGCGAACTGGGTGGCGAGGATGCGTTCCGTCTCGCTGAAGCGGCGCCTGCCGCGCAGCCGAGGCGTGACCAGTGCGCCGAGTACCCGGCCGTCGCTGTGCAGCGGCAGCAGCATGCAGGGCCCGAAGCCTTCCGCCAGCTTGGTGATCATGCGTGAGTCGGTGAGGCAGTCGTCCACGAAGACGGATTCGCCCGCGAGTACGGCACGCACGATGGGGCTCTCGGCCGGGACGATGACGCCGAGCTGGGCCGAACGGTTGTCGCCGGAGACCGTGACGATCTCCAGGCCGCCGTCCGCGCTGGGCAGCATGACGATCCCGGCGTCCGAGTCCGCGAGCCTGCTGGCCTGTTCCGCGACGACCGACAGGGCGTCGTCGGCGCCCCAGCTGGAGAGCAGGGCCGTGGTGACGGCGACCGAGCCGTCGATCCACCGTTCACGCTGCCTGGCCGCCTCGTACAGCCGGGCATGGCCGATGGCGATCCCGGCTTCGGTGGCCAGCACGCGCACCATGTGCAGGTCCTGGTCGTTGAACGCCCCGCCGTCACCCTTCTCAGCCAGGTAGAGGTTGCCGAAGATCGCGCCGTGGACACGGATGGGGACACCGAGGAACGACCGGGTCGCCGCATGACCGAGCGGCGGGCCGGCGGAGCGCGGATCCGCCATCAGATCGGCGAGCCCGAACGGTTCCGAGTGGCGGGCCGGCCCTCCGGGCACCCCTTCACCCGCTCCGGGCAGGTCCTCGGCGCTTCTCCCCGACAGCGCCTCGATCAGCCGGGTCGTGGCCGTGTCGGCTCCGTACGTCACGAAGTCGGAGAGGCCGTCACCCGTCTCGTCCACCACGCCGATCGCGGCGAACCGGGCATCGGTGAGCTGGGCCGCCGTCTCGCAGATCCGGTCGAGGGTGGTGTGCAGCTCCAGCCCCATGCCGACGGAACGCAGCGCTTCGAGCAGCTGCGGTACGCGCGCGGTGAGTTCGGTGGACTGGCCCTGGAGATTGCGGGCCGCGCTCGCGGCGGCTTCGAGCGGGTCCGTCTCCTCCAGGGCCGTTTCTACCGGATCTGGATTCGCCAGATCCGGTTGCTCCGGGCCCGTGGACTCGGGTGACTCGGACGCTTTCATGCACTTGAGCGTAGTTAGTCCTATTTACAAGGGAAAGTCGGCCAGGTGAAGCAGGCCGCCCACACCCGATCGTGCGCCGGGTCGCCGGCTGCGGGATCGGCAACCGCAGGGGTCAACGGCTGCCGGATCAGCAGCCGCGAGGTCACCGGCGGCCCAGCAGGTCACCCGCCCGCTCGCGCTCCAGCATCCGCCGCAGCGGCCCCTCCTCGGCGGCCAGCTCGGCATACCCACCGCGCTGTACGGGCCTGCCTCCGTCCAGCACGATCACCTCGTCCACCGTGTCGAGCCCCTGGAGCCGGTGGGTGATCAGCAGCGTCGTACGTCCTTCCGTGGCCGTCAGCAGGTCGGCGGTCAGCGCGTCGGCCGTCGCCAGGTCCAGGTGCTCGGCCGGCTCGTCCAGCACCAGAACGGGGAAGTCGGCGAGCAGCGCCCGTGCCAGCGCGAGCCGCTGCCGCTGGCCTCCGGAGAGCTGAGCGCCGTGCTCGCCGACGAGGGTGTCGAGACCGTGCGGCAACCGGTCGGCCCAGTCGAGCAGCCGGGCCCTGCGCAAGGCGTCGCGCAGGTCGTCCTCCGTCGCGTCCGTACGGGCAAGCCTGAGGTTTTCCCGTACGGAGCTGTCGAAGAGGTGTGCGTCCTGCGCGCACAGCCCCACGAAGCGCCGGACCGTGTCACCGTCGAGCGTCGCCATGTCCGTGCCCCCGAGCAGGCAGTCGCCCTCCCGCGCGCCCAGGAAGCGCAGCAGCACCTGCGCGAGGGTGGTCTTGCCCGAGCCGGAAGGCCCGACGACAGCGACCCGCTTGCCGGCGGTCAGGGTCAGGTCGAAACCGCTGAGCGCGTCCCGCCGCTGCCCCGCGTACCGCGCCGAGAGACCCCGTACCTCCAGCGGGAACGGCGATACGGGAGCGGCGGCAGGTGCCTGCGGTTCCTGTACGGGGACGGGCGCGTCCAGCACCTCGTACACCCGCTCCGCGCCGCGCCTGGCCCGCTGCCGGTACTGCACGGCCGACGGCAGTCCGGTGACGGCCTCGAACGCGGCGAGCGGGGTCAGGACGACGACTGCCAGCTCGACTCCCGCGAGCCGGCCCTCCCGTACGGCCTGCACCCCCACGACCGCCGCGGCCGTCACCGTGAGCCCGCAGACCAGGGCGGAGAGCCCGGCGCCGAGCGCGGTCGCGGTGGCGCCGCGCGAGGCGATGGCGGTCAGCGTCCTGTCGGCCTCGCGCACCTGCCGCAGCCGGTTCTTGAGCGCTCCCGCGACGGTCAGTTCGGCGGTGCCCCTGAGCAGATCCACCACGCCGACCGCCAGCAGGCCGCGCGCCGGTGCGAGCCGCCGCTCCGCGCGCCGGGTGCGGGCGCCGGTCACCAGCGGTACGCCGACGCCGGCCACGAGCAGCCCCACCGCCAGTACGGCGCCGGCCTCGGGCAGCAGCACGGCCGTGAAGCCGGCCGCGCCCGCTCCGACGAGCACGGCGGCGCCGGCCGGCAGCAGCCAGCGCAGCCAGTAGTCCTGGAGCGCGTCCACATCGGCGACGAGCCGTGACAGCAGGTCGCCCCGCCTGGCCCTGCGGAGCCCGGCGGGCGCGACGCGTTCGAGCCGCCGGTACACCGAGACCCTGAGGTCGGCGAGCATCCGGAACACGGCGTCGTGGGACACCAGCCGTTCTCCGTACCGGAAGACGGCCCGCCCGATACCGAAGGCGCGGGTCGCCGTCACCGCGACCATCAGATACAGGACCGGAGGATGCTGGGACGCACGGGAGATGAGCCAGCCGGAGACCGCCATGAGGCCGACGGCGGAGCCGAGGGCGAGAGCGCCCAGCACCAGCGCCAGGACGAAGCGCCCCCGCAGCGGCCCTGCGGCGGCCCGCACCCGCGCGAGCGGATGCCTGGGTTCACCGGACGCCCCGGAGGTCACAGGCTCCCTGGCAGTCCCGGAAGACGGTTCCGGTTCCCTGGAGGCGACGCGCTCCGGGGACACACGCGCGGCCGGAACCCGCGCCGGCGCTGCCGACGCCACGGCCGGCTTCGCCACCAGGGTGATCACCCGGTCCGCGACCGCCAGCAGCGCCGGCCGGTGAACGACCAGCAGGACCGTCCTGCCCGCGGCCAGCCGCCCGACCGCGTCGACGATGCCCGCCTCCGTCTCGCCGTCGAGCGCCGCCGTCGGCTCGTCGAGCAGCAGCAGCGGCCGGTCGGCGAGGAACGCCCTGGCCAGCGCGAGCCGTTGGCGCTGACCCGCCGAGAGCCCGGAACCGTCCTCGCCGAGCACAGTGTTGGCACCTTCCGGGAGCGCCGCCACGAAGTCGTGTGCCCCCGCGTCCCGCAGCGCGTCCTCCACCGCCGCGTCGTCCGCGCCGGGCCTGGCGAGCCGTACGTTCTCGGCGATCGTTCCCGCGAAGAGGTACGGCCGCTGCGGCACCCACGCGATCCGCTCGCGCCAGCGGTCCAGGTCCAGGGCCGACAGGTCACGTCCGCCGACCCGTACGCGGCCCTCGTCAGGCAGGGCGAACCCCAGCACGACATCGAGCAGCGTGGTCTTCCCGACACCGCTCGGTCCGACGATCGCCACCGTCTCCCCCGGCTCGACAGTCAGCGTGGCCGCGTCCAGCGAGGGTTCCGTACGTCCCGGACGGCGGACCGTCACCCCGGCCAGCTCCAGCCGTGGCGAGCCCGGCACCTCCCCGGTGCCACCGGCCGGCGGCTCGGTCTCCAGCACCGCGAAGATCTCCTCGGCGGCCGAAAGGCCCTCGGCCGCCGCGTGATACTGGGCGCCCACCTGCCGGATCGGCAGATACGCCTCGGGGGCGAGGACGAGCACCACCAGACCCGTGTACAGGTCGAGATCGCCGTGGACGAGCCGCAGCCCGATACCGACCGCGACCAGCGCCACCGACAGCGTCGACAGCAGCTCCAGCGCGAAGGACGACAGGAAGGCGATCCGCAGGGTACGCAGCGTCGCCTGCCGGTACTCCGAGGTGATCGTCCGGATCGACTCGGCCTGCGCCTTGGCGCGGCCGAAGACCTTGAGGGTGGGCAGTCCGGCGACCACGTCGAGGAAATGCCCCGACAGCCGGGAGAGCAGGCGCCACTGACGGTCCATCCTGGTCCGGGTGGCCCAGCCGATGAGGATCATGAACAGCGGAATCAGTGGCAGGGTCACCACGATGACCGCCGCCGAGACCCAGTCCTCGGTGACGATCCGCGCCAGGACCGCCACCGGCACCACCACCGCGAGCCCGAGCTGCGGCAGGTAGCGCGCGAAGTAGTCGTCCAGAGCGTCCACGCCACGCGTGGCGAGCGCCACCAGTGACCCGGTGCGCTGCCCGCTCAGCCACCCCGGCCCCAGCAGAGCGGCCCGGGCCAGCAACCGCCCCCGCAGCTCGGACTTGACCGCGGCGCTCGCCCGGTGGGCGGCCAGCTCGGTGAGCCAGGAGACCAGAGCGCGCCCGACGGCGACCGCACCGAGCAGCAGCAGGGGAGTACTCAGCTCGGAACCGTCGTGTCCGCGCTGGAACGCCCCCACCACCACGTCGGCGATCAGCATCGCCTGAGCGATGACCAGCACCGCACCGGCCGCTCCGAGGACCACCACGGCCATCAGGAAGAACCGGGTGGCACGGGCGTACCGGATCAGTCGCGGGTCGATTGGTTTCACGTGAAACACCCGTCCTCGGTCGGTGCGTGGTGAAAAGGCGCAGAGCGCCGGGATACCCCGCGCGTCAGCACACCTCGAAACATGTCAGTCACCTCGACACGGGTCAGTGCGCGTCGGCGATGTGCTGCGTACCGATCCGCTTGCGGAACACCCAGTACGTCCAACCCTGGTAGAGCAGCACGACCGGCGTGGCGACGGCCGCGCACCAGGTCATGATCTTCAGGGTGTACGGGGACGACGAGGCGTTGGTGACCGTGAGGTTCCATGCCCCGTTCAGCGAGGACGGCATGACGTTCGGGAACAGCGTCAGGAAGAGCGTCGCGACCACCGCCACGATCGCCACCCCGGACAGCGCGAACGACCACCCCTCGTGCCCTGCCGCGATGGCCCCGACCGCCACGGCCAGCGCCGTCATCGCGACGATCAACGTGATCAGGCTCGTGCCGTCACCGCTGTTCGCCTGCGTCCAGATCAGGAAGCCCAGTGCCACCACGGCGGCGCCCGCGCCCAGGACGAGCGCCAGCTTCCTGGCCCGTGTCCGGATGTCCCCCACGGTCTTCAGCGCGGCGAACACCGTGCCGTGGAAGGTGAAGAGGCTCAGCGTCACCAGACCACCGAGGATCGCGTACGGGTTGAACAGGTCCCCGAGGGTCCCGACGTACTCCATCCGCGCGTCGATCTTCACGCCGCGCACGATGTTGCCGAAGGCGATGCCCCAGAGCAGGGCCGGGACCAGCGAGGTCCAGAAGATCGCGTGTTCCCAGTTGCGCTGCCAGCGCTCCTCCGGCCGCTTCGCCCGGTACTCGAACGCGACACCGCGCACGATCAGGCAGACCAGGATGAGCAGCAGCGGCAGGTAGAACCCGGAGAAAAGGGTGGCGTACCAGTCGGGGAAGGCGGCGAAGGTCGCTCCGGCCGCGCTCAGCAGCCAGACCTCGTTGCCGTCCCAGACGGGCCCGATCGTGTTGATCAGGACCCGCCGCTCGTCGCGATCGCGGGCGAGCAGTTTGGTCAGAATGCCGATCCCGAAGTCGAACCCTTCGAGAAAGAAGTAACCGGTCCAGAGAACGGCTATCAGGACGAACCAGACGTCGTGGAGTTCCATAGCTTCTGCTCCTACTTCCCAGTGCCCGAGGGGCACCAGCTCCTCAAGTCCTCAGTACGAGAAGGCCATCGGGCGGTCGGTGTCCGTCTGGTCGCCGCCGATCCGGGTGGGCGGGTTCAGGTCGTCGTCCGTGAGTTCGGGCGGTCCGGCCTTGATGTACTTCACGAGCAGGCGGACCTCGACCACCGCGAGAACCGCGTACAGCAGGGTGAAGACGATCAGCGACGTGAGCACCTCACCCTGGGAGACGCCGGGCGAGACCGCGTCGGACGTGCGCAGCACCCCGTACACGACCCAGGGCTGACGTCCCGTCTCGGTGAAGATCCAGCCCCACGAGCTGGCGATCAGCGGGAACAGCATCGTCCAGAGAGACGTGATCCAGTACCACTTGGCGAGCCCCGGACGCAGCGCCTTCCGCCGGAAGAGCACCAGATTCGGCACCTCGTCCTCGCGGGTGCGCAGCGCCGGCGGCAGCAGGAACCGCTTCCGCGTCAGCCACAGCCCGAGCAGCCCGAGCGAGAAGGACGCCATGCCGAAGCCGATCATCCAGCGGAACCCCCAGTAGGCGACGGGGATGTTGGGCCGGTAGTCGCCGGGACCGTACTTCTGCTGCTCGGCCTTGTTGACGTCGTTGATCCCGGGGACGAACGAGCTGAAGTCGTCGTGGGCGAGGAAGGACAGCACCCCGGGGATCTCCAGCTCGACGGTGTTGTGCCCCTTGTCGACGTCTCCGTACGCGAACACGGAGAACGGCGCGGGCGCCTGGCCGTCCCACAGTGCCTCGGCCGCGGCCATTTTCATCGGCTGCTGCTCGTACATGACCTTGCCGAGACGGTCGCCGCTGATGGAGGTGAGCAGCCCCGCGACGACGACCGTGATCAGGCCGAGGCGCAGCGACATGCGCATCACCGGTATGTGCCTCTTGCGGGCCAGATGGAAGGCCGCTATTCCGACCATGAACGCGCCACCGACAAGGAAGGCGGCCGTGATCGTGTGGAAGAACTGGGTGAGAGCGGTCTTCTGTGTCAGCACCGCCCAGAAATCGGTGAGTTCGGCCCGTCCCGACTTCTCGTTGAGCCGGTAACCGATCGGGTGCTGCATCCAGGAATTGGCCGCCAGGATGAAGTACGCGGAGAGAATCGTGCCGATCGAGACCATCCAGATACAGGCCAGATGGATCTTCTTCGGCAACTTGTCCCAGCCGAAGATCCACAATCCGATGAACGTCGATTCGAAGAAGAACGCGATCAGCGCCTCGAAGGCGAGAGGAGCGCCGAATACGTCACCGACGAATCGCGAGTAGTCGGACCAGTTCATGCCGAACTGGAACTCCTGCACGATACCGGTGACGACCCCCATCGCTATGTTGATCAGAAAGAGCTTGCCCCAGAACTTGGTGGCCCTGAGGTATTTCGGATTCCCGGTACGGACCCACGCGGTCTCCAGTCCGGCGGTGAGCGCCGCCAGCGAGATCGTCAGGGGCACGAAGAGGAAGTGATAGACGGTGGTGATGCCGAACTGCCATCGCGCCAGGGTCTCCGGCGCCAGAGCGAGGTCCACGTCGTCTCTCCTTACATCGCCGTGGTGCAGCGCTGCTCGCCCGTTTCGTCCCGGACGTAGCGGCGGGAACCGGGCACGCTTGTGAATGCGTTCACATTCACAAGGCATTATGTCGCACACCTCTTCGGTTCGTAAGACGGGGGGTCCCTCCAGCGCAAAACGCCCCGGACCGCACTGGTCAGGGGCGTCCCGGACATCCGGGGCAGGGCACAGGGAGCGCGACCCTGGCAGCATCCATGGCAGGGCGAAGGGCCGCGACCCCAGCGAGGCCTACAGCTCCTTGCGGAAACCCTCCGCGGTCCGCAGGAAGAGATCGTTGGCCTCGTACTCACCGATCGTGACGCGTACGCCTTCGCCGGCGAAGGGCCTTACCACCACACCGGCCCGCTCACACGCGGCCGCGAAGTCGAGCGTGCGCTCTCCGAGCCGCAGCCAGACGAAGTTCGCCTGCGTCTCCGGGACGGTCCAGCCCTGGCCGACCAGCGCCCCGTGAACCCGCTCGCGCTCACCGACCAGCGCGCCGACCCGCCCCAGCAGTTCGTCCTCGGCCCGCAGCGAGGCGACGGCCGCGTCCTGGGCGATCTGGCTGACGCCGAACGGGACCGCGGTCTTGCGCAGCGCGGCGGCCACCGGCTCATGGGCGATCGCGAAACCGACCCGCAGCCCGGCCAGACCGTACGCCTTGGAGAAGGTGCGCAGCACGGCCACGTTCGGGCGCTCACGGTAGATGTCGACGCCGTCCGGCACCTCGGCGTCCCGGATGAACTCGCAGTACGCCTCGTCGAGCACCACCAGCACATCGTTCGGCACCCGGTCCAGGAACCGCTCCAGCTCGGCCCTGCGCACGACCGTGCCGGTCGGATTGTTGGGGTTGCAGACGATGATCATCCTGGTCCGCTCGGTGACCGCGCCGGCCATCGCGTCCAGGTCGTGCACCTCACCGGTAGTCAGCGGCACCTGTATGGATGTCGCGCCGGAGATCTGCGTGATGATCGGGTACGCCTCGAAGGACCGCCAGGCGTAGACGACCTCGTCACCGGGGCCGGAGGTGGCCTGCAGCAGCTGCTGCGCCACGCCGACGGACCCGGTTCCGGTCGCCAGGTGCGACACGGGCACAGCGAATCGGTTGGCGAGTTCCTCCATCAGTCCGGTACATGCCATGTCCGGGTACCGGTTGAAGGTGCCCGCGGCCTCGATCGCCCGCTCCATCACGCCGGGCAGCGGCGGATAGGGGTTCTCGTTGGAGGACAGCTTGTACGCCGCCGGCCCGTCGGACCCCGCGGGCTTGCCGGGCTTGTACAGGGGCACGCCGTCCAGCTCGGCTCGCAGCTTGGGGCTCGTCTCACTCACCGCAGGTCCTCCTGGCCAGTCATGGATTCGTACACCGTCAATGCTGCTCACCTTATGAGGATTCGCGGTCGCTGCGAATGACGGTCGCAGAGAGAGACGGAGAGGGTGACGGGGAGAGGGGGGCGCTCGTCTCTGTGGTGCGCGCTGGTGGCGCGCGCCGTGGCGCGCGTCCCTCGTAGAGGTGAGTTGAGACCTCTTCGAGACATGGGCCCTTCGACAGGTCCATGCCGCTCCACACATGGAAGTCGAGCGTCAGAGGCCGTCTCTCCCTCTCCTTCCGTAGCCATCGGTCGTTTTCGATCTTGCAGAAACGTGCCTGTTACCGGGTGAATATGCGACCGGCCCAACCGCCCGCCTGCGCCCTACTATCGGCTCGCCATGACAGCAGCAGGGAAACACCAGGTGAGCCGGACGGGCACGACCCGCCGGGGAAGCCGGCAGGGTCGGGCGGGCATCCGGGACGTAGCCGCCGCAGCCGGTGTCTCCATCACGACTGTCTCGGACGCGCTCAACGGCAAGGGCCGCTTACCCGACGCCACCCGACGCCACGTCCGAGAGGTCGCAGAACGGCTGGGTTACCGGCCGTCCGCCGCCGCCAGAACCCTCCGTACCGGCAAATCGGGCCTCATCGGCCTGACCGTGACGACGTACGGGGATGAACCTTTCACCTTCACCGAATTCGCCTACTTCGCCGAGATGGCCAGGGCGGCGACCTCCGCGGCGCTGGCCCGCGGCTACGCCCTCGTCATCCTTCCCGCCACCTCCCGCCATGACGTCTGGTCGAACGTCGCCCTCGACGGCACCGTCGTCATCGACCCCTCCGACCACGATCCGGTCGTCACCGAACTCGTCCGCCAGGGCCTGCCCGTCGTCTCCGACGGACGCCCCGCGGGCACCCTCCCCGTCACCGCCTGGGTCGACAACGACCACGAGGCGGCCGTCCTCGATCTGCTCGACCATCTCGCCGCCGCCGGCGCCCGCCGGATCGGTCTGCTCACCGGCACCACCACCGACACCTACACCCGCCTGTCCACCACCGCCTATCTGCACTGGTGCGAGCGCGTCGGCCAGGACCCGGTCTACGAGTCCTACCCCGCCCACGACCCGTGCGCCGGAGCCGTGGCGGCCGACCGGCTGCTCGCGCGCCCCGACAGGCCCGACGCCGTCTACGGCCTCTTCGACCCCAACGGGACCGATCTGCTCGCCGCCGCCCGGCGCTACGGCCTGCGCGTACCGGACGACCTGCTGCTGGTCTGCTGCAGCGAGTCCACCGTGTACGCGGCCACCGAACCGCCCATCACCACGCTCTCGCTCAAGCCGCGCCGCATCGGCACCGCCGTCATCCAGCTCCTCATCGACGCCATCGAGGGCATCGATACCGGCGCTCCGCTCGAACAGGTGATACCGACCGAACTCATCATCAGGACGTCGTCCCAACGGCGTCCGCACCGCACCACGGTCAGCCCTCCCCGGTCCCCCGCCGGAGACTGACGGCTCCGGACGGAGACCGGGGCGAAAGTCCAGACCTTTCACAATGGGGACGATCGGTAGGAAAACAGCCGGTGATCGGAGAGAGGGAGCGGATTCATCGCCCCTGGTGCGTCACACAGGACGGGCCGCATTCCTATGATGGGCGCACGACACTGCGGACCTCTCCCGACCTCCGGTGGGCTCACCCCCACCAGGCCGGGCCGGGCCGGGAGGTGTACGGCGGCGCGACGGTGGTGGAGGGGTCGATGACACAGGGGGCCGGCCAGGGACTCGCGGTGCGTACGGCGACGTTGCGCGACTTCCGCGTACCGCCGTACGCACTGGTGCCCGTGCAGTCAGACGAGTTCGCGCCGACCGGACCGGACGCCCCGCCGGGCGCCGCCGCGTCGGTGCATCCCGGCAACGCCGTACCGGAGGACGAGCTGCCGGAGGGCTACACACCCACCGTGCGCGATCTGCCGGTCATCAACAGGGGCGACACCGTCCAGGTACGGGTCGCGGCCGCTGACACGCCCTCACCGGACGGTCTCGGCCCGCTCTTCGTCGTCGGCGACGTGCACGGCTACCTCGACGAACTGCTCGCCGCCCTCGCGGAACAGGGCCTGATCGACACCGGGGGCAACTGGGCCGCGGGCACCGCGAGGCTCTGGTTCCTCGGCGATTTCACCGACCGCGGCCCCGACGGCGTCGGTGTCATCGACCTCGTCATGCGCCTGTCCGCCGAGGCGGCGGCAGCCGGCGGCTACTGCAAGGCCCTCATGGGCAATCACGAGTTGCTGCTCCTCGGTGCCAAGCGGTTCGCCGACACGCCCGTCAACTCCGGCGCGGGAACCGCCACCTTCCAGGCCGCGTGGCTGCTCAACGGCGGGCAGCGGCACGACATGGAACGCCTCCAGGACGTCCATCTCCAGTGGATGTCCCGGCTGGACGCGGTGGTCGAGGAGGACGGGCATCTGCTGATGCATTCCGACACGACGGCCTATCTCGATTACGGGTCCAGCATCGAGGACGTGAATGACACCGTTCACCAGATCCTCACCCGCAATGATGTCGATGAGTGCTGGGAACTGTTCCGCAAACTCACCAAACGTTTCGCCTTCCGCGACGAAGGCCCGCAGGCCGTTCAGGAACTGCTTTCCCAGTACGGCGGAACACGCATCGTCCACGGCCACAGCCCTATTCCCTATCTGCTCGGGGAAGTCGGCACCGAAGACTCTTCCGACGACGAGGAGCGAAGTCCTGTCGTGGAAGGGCCGCATGTATATGCGGACGGACTTGCCATCGCCATGGACGGCGGCGTGACCATGGAAGGAAAACTGCTGGTGGTCCAACTCCCCCTGCACAACTGAAATCGAGGTGGGCAGGGGATTTCCGGAAACCCTCTGTCGCGCGATGCCGGAACAGCTTTGCTTTCGGATCATCCGTGACAAGCTTTCCTCCGTCTCTGCCAACGGACCGTTCCACGGGGGCAATCCGGCCCTCCGGAGCATCGGGGGATGCGATGAACGGCGCTCCGCACCTGACCGGCGAGGACCGCGCCTGTTTCGAGCGGGTCCTCGACGAGGCACTGCGCCACTTCGAGCAGGCCTCGACGAGGCGCTGCGCCACGCACACGAACGTCCTGATCCTGACCGGCCCGGACAGCGGCTCAGCACAGCACACCTGCGCACCAGGGCCCTGACCGCCAGAGCATCGATCACGACGGCCGCCGCCGAGTACGAGCACTACGCGAAGCTGTGCGAGGAGCGCGGGGAACCGTCTCCCGCGCGTTCGGTACGTGCTTCCCCCAGGCCTCTCCTCTGGGCGACGGGGCCCGGAGAGGCGCCGGGCCGGCCGCGATGATCGCGGTCCTCGTCCCGGTACTCACGGGCGCAGCGGCAGTGATTTACCTGCTCGTCGGCCATCTCCTCAAGGCGCTCGGTTCACCACCCGCCTTCGCCGTCGGCCGGTTCTCCGGCGCCGTCACCGTGATCGACCTGCCTGCCGCCGCCGTCGGACCGCTCATCGCGGCCCTGCGCAATGCCTCCACGCACCTCCGGACCGAAGCGCCGGACGAGGAGCCGCCCGCCGAGCTGGCGG
Organism: Streptomyces sp. NPDC088725; assembly: GCF_044751305.1. Classification (NCBI taxonomy): domain Bacteria; kingdom Bacillati; phylum Actinomycetota; class Actinomycetes; order Kitasatosporales; family Streptomycetaceae; genus Streptomyces; species Streptomyces sp. NPDC088725. Next base: position 383,778 of record NZ_JBIVLO010000004.1, on the reverse strand, counting down.
TGGCGCGGGAGGCATGGCGCGACGCACTGCTGGCGTGTGGCATCGAGCCGTTCCTGCGGACCGCCGCGCCTGGGCCTGACGTGCCCCCGCCGCCGGGCTGCCCCGCAACTCCCACGATCGGCTACAGCCGCCCGGACTTCTCCAGCCCGGCCGACGGCTCCGCCCCAGGCGCCGCCGGGGCCACCGCGGACCGGGCTTCTCCAGCCCCGGCCACGGCGGCCCCGAACACGGGCCCGAGCAAGCGGACGAGTCGGCGCGACGCACTTTCAGGCCGCCGCGGTTCAGGCGGCTCAGTCGTCCGATCGGTCCGCGAGCGGCAGGTACACGCGGTTCCCGCTCGCCGCGAACTCCTTTGACTTCTCCAGCATCCCGGCCGCGATCTCCTCGTCCGAGGCAGAGGCTGAGGGGACCAGATCAGGGGCAAACTGCTCGGTGATGCTCCTGCTGATCTTCATCGAGCAGAACTTGGGACCGCACATCGAGCAGAAATGCGCGGTCTTGGCCGGCTCCGCCGGAAGCGTCTCGTCGTGGAACTGACGCGCCGTGTCCGGGTCCAGGGCCAGGTTGAACTGGTCCTCCCAGCGGAATTCGAACCGCGCGTCCGAAAGCGCGTCGTCCCATTCCCGCGCCCCCGGATGGCCCTTGGCCAGGTCCGCCGCATGCGCCGCGATCTTGTAGGTGATGACGCCGGTCTTCACGTCGTCGCGGTCCGGCAGGCCCAGGTGCTCCTTGGGCGTGACGTAGCAGAGCATCGCCGTGCCCCACCACGCGATCATGGCCGCGCCGATGCCCGAGGTGATGTGGTCGTACGCGGGAGCCACATCGGTCGTCAGCGGGCCCAGCGTGTAGAACGGCGCCTCCTCGCAGATCTCCTGCTGAAGGTCGATGTTCTCCTTGATCTTGTGCATCGGGACATGTCCCGGACCCTCGATCATCGTCTGTACGTGGTGCCGCTTGGCGACCGCGTTGAGTTCGCCCAGGGTGCGCAGCTCGGCGAACTGCGCCTCGTCGTTCGCGTCGGCGATGGAGCCGGGCCGCAGACCGTCACCGAGGGAGTACGTCACGTCGTACGCGGCGAGGATGTCGCACAGCTCCTCGAAGTTCTCGTACAGGAACGACTCCCGGTGATGCGCGAGGCACCAGGCCGCCATGATCGAGCCGCCGCGCGAGACGATGCCGGTCTTGCGGCGGGCCGTCAGCGGTACGTACCGCAGCAGCACTCCCGCGTGGACGGTCATGTAGTCGACGCCCTGCTCGGCCTGTTCGATCACCGTGTCCTTGTAGATCTCCCAGGTCAGCTCCTCGGCCTTGCCATCGACCTTCTCCAGCGCCTGATAGAGCGGGACGGTGCCGATGGGGACGGGGGAGTTCCGCAGTACCCACTCGCGGGTGGTGTGGATATTGCGGCCGGTGGAGAGGTCCATGACCGTGTCCGCGCCCCACCGGGTGGCCCAGGTCATCTTGTCCACCTCCTCCTCGATGGACGAGGTGACCGCGGAGTTGCCGATGTTGGCGTTGACCTTCACCAGGAACCGCTTGCCGATGATCATCGGCTCGATCTCCGGGTGGTTGACGTTGGCCGGCAGTACGGCGCGACCCGCTGCGATTTCGTCGCGGACGATCTCGGGGGCGACGTTCTCCCGGATCGCGACGAACTCCATCTCCGGCGTGATGTCCCCGCGCCGCGCGTACGCGAGCTGCGTGACGGCCCGGCCGTCACGGCCCCGGCGCGGCTGGCGTGGCCTGCCGGGGAAGACGGCGTCGAGGTTGCGCAGTCCGCCGCGCGGTGCGGTGTGCTTGAGGCCGTCGTCCTCGGGGCGGACGGGCCGGCCCGCGTACTCCTCGGTGTCGCCGCGCCCGGTGATCCAGTTCTCCCGCAGCGGTGCGAGACCACGGCGTACGTCGGTCTCGACAGCGGGGTCGGTGTACGGCCCTGACGTGTCGTACAGCGTCACGTCCTCGCCGTTGGTGAGGTGCACTTGACGGACCGGCACAAGAAGGTCCGGGCGTGAGCCCTCGACGTATCCCTTGTGCCAGCCGATGGACTTTTCTGCCTGGTTCGAGGCAGGCGTGCGTGCGTCCTGAACGGTCATGAGACCTACTCCCTACGCCGGCATTACCCGGTAACAGGTTCAGCGGTCGGCGCAGCGTGGGGTCCGGAGTCTCCCGGGACCACTCGGTCAGCGCCCTCTCAGCCCGGTGCTCCGAGCTCCCGCGTGTGCAAAGGCGTCACCACGCTAACGCCCGGCCGGGCGCGCTGAACAGAGGGCCCCTCCCGTTCTTGCGATGATCTGGCGGTGACCTCACCCCAGCAGACCCACGAACCGGGCGCCCACACGCACAGCCACGGGCCCGCCGCGCCGGTTTCCCGACACCTCCGCAAGGTGATCGCAGCGGTCCTGATTCCGTTCACGGCCGCCGTGGTCGTCGGACTCGCCATCCTCTGGCCGGGCGGCGCTCCCGCCCACGAACGCACCGGTGTCGGCTTCGACCGGCAGACCGAGCAGGGCCGCGTGGTGCAGATCGTCCAGGTGGACTGCAAGGACATGAATGCCGCTCAGGTCCCGTCGACGGGCGACACCTCGACCCCGCAGGGACGCGAGGCGCAGCGGGCACAGACCGGGGAGTGCGAGAAGGCCACGATCGAGGTCACGAGCGGCAAGGACAAGGGACGGAAGTTCGTCGAGGTGGTCCAGCCGGACGCACCGCGGCAGTTTCACGTGAAACAAGGCGTTGTGGTGGCATACGCACCGGACGCGCCGCACGATCTCCAGTACTCCGTGACGGATATGGACCGTAAGGTCCCGATGACCCTGCTGGCCGGGATCTTCGCGCTGGTCGTGGTCGCGGTGGGACGGCTCCGCGGTGTGATGGCACTGATCGCGCTCGCCGTCTCGTTCGCCGTGCTGACGCTGTTCATTCTTCCGGCGATACTCCAGGGCTCGAATCCGCTGATCGTGGCGGTGGTCGGATCGAGCGCGATCATGCTGATCGCGCTCTACATGTGCCACGGGCTGACGGCCCGTACGTCGGTCGCGGTCCTCGGCACGCTGATCTCACTGCTGCTGATCGGGCTGCTCGGATCGGTCTTCATCGGCTGGGCGAGCCTGACCGGCAACACCGACGACAGCACCGGCCTGATCCACGGGCTCTACCCCCACATCGACATGAGCGGTCTGCTGCTGGCTGGCGTCATCATCGGTTCGCTCGGTGTGCTCGACGATGTGACGGTGACCCAGACCTCGGCGGTCTGGGAGCTGCATCAGGCCGACCCGACGATGGGCCCGCGCGGGTTGTACCGGGCAGGCATCCGGATCGGCAGAGACCACATCGCCTCGGTGGTCAACACGCTGGTCCTCGCGTACGCGGGCGCGGCGCTGCCGCTCCTGCTGCTCTTCTCGGTCGCGGAGTCGAGCGTCGTCACCGTGGCCAACAGCGAGCTGGTGGCGGAGGAGATCGTACGGACCCTGGTGGGCTCGATCGGCCTGGTCGCCGCAGTGCCCGTGACGACGGCACTGGCGGCGCTGGTCGTGTCCGCGGACCGGGCGGGCGCGGCGAAGCCGTGGACGAGCGCGCCAGGCCCGTCCACGGGCACACCGGAGCTGCCCGCGGGGTACTCCGTACCGGAGCAGAGCGCGCCGCAGCGCGGGCGGGGCGGCGGGGGCCGGCGCCGCAAGAAATAGCTCACGCAGCGGCCCGGCCCGCCCGCGCCGCGGCCCGCCGGGCCCGGCCCGCCTCACCCGGCCCCTTACGGCGGGCCCGCCTGCCCGGCTCCTTACGGCGGGCCCGATGCGGCCGGCCCGCCCGCCCGGCCCCTGCGGCGCCGGTCCGCGGTTCGGTCAGCCGGCGTTCTCCTCGGCGAGGATCCGGCCGAGCGCGTCCTCCAGGCTCCCCTCGAAGTCACCGAGCGTGCGTTCCTGGCCGAGCGGGACCAGTCGGTCCGTGCGGTCCAGGAAAGCGACCAGCGGCGGAGCGCTCACCCTGAAAAGCGCGTGGTCCTCGCCGACCTGCAGCCGGATATGAACATCCGACAGATTCTCCGGCTCGGTCGGCGCGATGTGCACATCACCGTCCCCACTGGGGGTGTTGATGCCGTCGAGCAGCAGCTCACGGCCGAAGGTCCAGGTGACCGGGGCATCGCCGGGCAGATGGAAGGTCATCCGCACCGCGTACGGATCCCCCGTCTCGTAGTGGAGCTCCACCGGAATCCGGAACGAGAGTTCCTCGGAGACGAGGAAACTCATCAGGACCTCGGCTTGGACGGACTCGCGCATCGTGCACCACTCCGGAGTAGATAAGGCTGGGAATCATCCCCTGAAAACTCTTGACGCAATCGTCCTGTAAGCGCTAGCAGATCACAAGGAGTAATTTTTCAGATACTGATAGAGAGGGTTGACTAGGTCAGAAGCGGGATTGGTCTCTCTGCGTAACCATCCGCTCCTCCAGGCAGCCTTCTCCCCTGATGGAGCGGCAGGGAAGCGGTGCCGAAGCGGCACAGAAATGGCCAGGTCCACTGCGGGGGATCCGGCCGTCACTGACCGATCGGATCAACGATCTTGCTGCGACGATTCTGCAGAGCCTCGGCCCGCGCCAGCCTCTGCACGGCGTCACCGAGCACGAAGACGCCGTTCTCCCGGCGCAGATAGCCCTCGTGTGTCAGTGTGCGCAGCAGGTGATACGCGGTGGGCAGCGGAAGCCCGGCCTCACGGGCGAGCTGCTTCGCGGGAGCCCCGTCCGGGTGTGCCCCCGCGGACTCCATGAGTCGCAGGGCTCGTTGCACCGATCCGATGAGGGTAGGGACGGCGGTTCTTGTCACTGTGGCCAAAGGTCACCCCCAGGCGGGCTTACGGGCGAGAGCCCGCCCGCGGGGCCACTTTAGGGGCAGGCCGACCGCCTGGATGGTTTCCCCTTCGCCTTTCCCTCGCGCGGGCTAACGGCCGGGCCGCCGCCGGTCCTGCCGGTCGCCGCGGGAGGACGAGCCACGCGCGCGCCCCGTCAGTCCCCTCGCGAGGACGACATGAACATCCGGACGACGTAGATCAGTCCGCCGACGATCGCCACGAAGAGCAGCACCTTGAAGAGCAGCCCGATCAGGAACCCGACCACGCTGGCGATCAGACCGCCGAACACGACGATGGCGATCACCGGTACCGCGATCCACTTCACCCACCAGGGCATCCCCGCGAATATCTCCCGTGCCGCCATCGTCCTGACCTCACTTCACCCAGTACTCACAAACTGCCTGACATGTTCGATGCTAGAGGGCCGGGAAGGGAATCGGAGGTCCCGCATCCCGGGCTCTTCCCTGATCCGACCCTGAGACCGGTCTGAGGGGTCCGTCAGCCCTCGGGCGGCGAAAAGACGACCATCACACGCAGGGCCTCCGTGATGTGGTGGAATTTGTGCGCCACCCCGGCCGGGACGTAGACGACGCTTCCCCGGGCGACCTGCGTGGTCTCCATACCGACCGTGATCGACGCCCGCCCGCTCACGACGAGGTACACCTCGTCCTGCTGGTGCGGCTGCTGGGGGTCCGTCTCGCCCGCGTCCAGCGCGTACAACCCCACGGACATGTTGCGCTCACGCACGAACTGCAGATACGCGCCGTCGTTGGCGGCGCGTTCCGCTTCCAGCTCATCAAGTCTGAATGCCTTCATGCCACGATCAGACACATGAAGAATTTCCTCGTCAAGGCGACGGCCAACGCGGCGGCGCTGGCGGTGGCGGCCTGGCTGCTCCCTGACATCACCCTGACCGGGGACGACATCGGCGGAAAAGTCCTTACTCTGGTACTCGTCGCCCTCGTCTTCGGCCTGGTGAACTTCATCGTCAAGCCGCTGGTGAAGCTGCTGACGCTGCCGTTGTTCATCCTCACGCTCGGGCTGATCACCCTCGTGGTCAACGCCCTGATGCTGCTGCTGACCTCATCGCTCGCGGACACGCTGGACCTCAGCTTCCACGTCGAAGGCTTCTGGACGGCTGTGCTCGGCGGCCTGATCATCTCGGTCGTCGCGTGGGCCCTGCACCTCGCGCTCCCCGACGGGGAGACGTCATGAACATCGGAGACAGCATGAGTATCGGAGACGGCACCCGGGCGGTACGGGCCGGACTTCCCGAACCCGTGAAGCACGAGCCGACCCTGCCGGGGCCGGTTTTCGCCGCGCACTTCCACCTGCCGGGCGAGCCGACGGGCCCGTACACCTATGGGCGGGACGAGAACCCGACCTGGACCCATCTGGAACGCGCCATCAGCGAACTGGAAGCGCCCGGGGAGGCGGTGGAAACCATCACCTTCGCATCCGGGATGGCCGCGATCTCCGCGGTGGCCTTCTCCCAGCTGCGCGCCGGCGACGCCGTGGTTCTGCCGGACGACGGCTACCAGGCCCTGCCGCTGCTCCGGGAACGCCTGGAGACCTACGGCATCGAGGTGCGGACCGCGCCCACCGGCGGCGACAGCCAGCTGCGCGTCCTGGACGGCGCCAAGCTGCTGTGGATAGAGACGCCCTCCAACCCCGGCCTCGACGTCTGTGACGTACGGCGGCTGGTCGCGGAGGCGCACGCCCGGGGCGCGCTCGTCGCCGTCGACAACACCCTCGCCACCCCGCTCGGCCAGCGCCCGCTCGAACTGGGCGCGGACTTCTCCGTGGCCAGCGACACAAAGGGCATGACCGGTCACGGCGACATCCTGCTCGGCCATGTGACCTGCGCCGACCCGGAACTGGCCGCGGGTGTACGGCGCTGGCGCAAGGTCGTCGGAGCGATCCCGGGCCCGATGGAAGCCTGGCTCGCCCACCGCTCGCTGGCCACCCTTCAGCTCCGCTCCGAACGGCAGTGCGCGAGCGCCCTGCTGCTGGCGCAGGCGCTGAAGGAGCGCACCGACGTGACCGGCCTGCGCTACCCCGGCCTGCCCGACGACCCCTCGTTCCCGATCGCCTCGCGCCAGATGCGGCGTTTCGGCTCCGTCGTCTCGTTCGTCCTGCCCGACAAGGACACCGCCGAGCGGTTCCTCGAAGGCCTGAGCCTGGTGGAAGAGGCGACGAGCTTCGGCAGCGTACGGTCCACCGCCGAGCGGCGCGGCCGCTGGGGCGGCGACGCCGTACCGGAAGGCTTCGTCCGCTTCTCCGTCGGAGCGGAAGACCCCGAGGACCTGATCGCGGACGTGCTGCGCGCGCTGGACGAGGCCGCGTAAGTCCGGTCGATTGCCGGATCGGCCCGAGACCTCCGGCGACCGGGCGTTTCGGGCCGGAACGCCGCAGCGAACTGACCGCGAAAGGACGGACGGTCCGAGCCTCCCCCCTCGTGGCTCGGACCGTCCTGAGGTTCCGTGCGCGAAGAACCACCCGGACTAGGCTAGTTGACTCTGCGTCAGTGTCCAATCACAGTAGCGACAGCGGCCTATCGACTTACTTATAGATGGGCGGTCGGTGGGCGTGGCCGGGACGGTTCGAGACAGGAGAGCGGTACATGGATCTGGCCCTGCTGCGGACCTTCGTCGCCGTGCACAGGGCCGGCTCCTTCACCCGCGCCGCCTCGCTGCTCGGGCTCTCCCAGCCCGCCGTCACCGGGCAGATCAGAACGCTGGAACGGCAGCTCGGCCGACCGCTGTTCCTGCGCCAGGCGCGGGGCGTCACGCCCACGACCATCGGCGACGAACTGGCGCACCGGGCCGCGCCTCATCTCGACGCACTGGTCGAGATCGCGGAGACCGGCCTCGACGAGGAGTCCGGCGTACGCACGCTCCATCTGGCCGGCCCTCCGGAGTTCACCTCGCTGCGGGCACTGCCCGCACTGACCCCGCTGACCTCCGAGGGTCTGGCGGTGCGCACGGCGTTCCTCGCCGACACCGAGGAGATCCTGGAGGGGCTGGCGGCCGGACACCACGACCTCGCCATCGCCACCGCCCGCCCGCGCGGCGGGCTGCTCACCTCGACTCCGCTCTGCGACGAGGAGCATGTCCTTGTCGCGGCGCCCCGCTGGGCGGCCCGGCTGGGCCATGCCGTGCTGCGCGAGGGACACGTGGTGCTGGAGCAGCTGCCAGTGGTGGAAGTGCACGAATCACTGCCGCTCGTCTCCCGCTACTGGGCGGCCGTCTTCGATTCCCGGCCCGCGGCCGCCGCGATGGTCATAGCGCCCGACCTGCGGGCCGTCCTGGAGTGCGCGGCGGCCGGCGCGGGCCTCGCCGTACTTCCGCGCTACCTCTGCGAGGGCGCTCTGGAGCGCGGGGAGGTGGTCGCGCTGCTCGACCCGCCCGTACCCCCGCTGCGCACCTACTTCCTTCTCGTACGCACCGGCACCCTGACCCTGCCGCCGCTGGCCCGCGCGCACGAGTGGCTGCTGCGCGCCGCGGTGGACTGGTAGACGCGTCGGACCGGTAACGGCCGGGGGCTCAGGAGTTTCAGATGGGGCGTGGCGGGCGAACCTCTTCCCATGACCGAACGTCCCGTGGTCAAGCGCACCGCACGCGCCATCCTGCTCGACGGCGACGCCCTGATCCTCATCAAGCGCACCAAACCCGGCGTGGATCCCTACTGGGTGACGCCCGGTGGGGGCGTCGAGCCGGAGGACGCCACCGTCGTCGACGCGCTCCACCGGGAGGTGGACGAGGAGCTGGGCGCCAAGATCATCGATGTGGTGCCGTGCTTCGTCGACACCGTGGAGCACATCGCGGACGGCGGGGTGACAGGCGTCAAGGTGCAGCATTTCTTCGTCTGCCGGCTGGAGTCCATGGACGCCTCCCTGCGGCACGGCCCCGAAATGGAAGAGCCCTGCGGGGAGTACGAGATCGTCCGGGTGCCGTTCAGCCGGGTCGGGATCGCCGCCGTCCATCTCGTACCGCTGTCGCTCCGGCACTACCTGGACGGCAATATCGAGGGCGTGCGCGCGATGCACGCCCCCGACCTGGGATGATCCCTGCCTCTGCTCGGTGCGGCTTCTCCGCCGCGCTGACGGGCCTCAGGCGCCGTCGGGGCCGGCCACCAGAGCGTCGAGGGAGTCGTGGCGGATCCGGTCGAAGGGGATCCCGGCTCCCTGGAGCGCGCTTATGCCGCTGCGGACCATCCCGGGCGGGCCCGACAGGTACGCGTCGAATTCGTGCCACGGGCCGTAGTCCCGCACGACCGCCTCGGGCAGCGGGCCCTTGGGCCCGTATCCCTGACCGGAGCCCTCGGCGATCACCGGCCGTACCGCGAGCCAGGGGTGAGCGCTCTCGAGCTGGAGCATCGTCTCGATGTCGTACAGGTCGTGATCATGGCGCGCGCCGTAGAAGACCTCGACCGGCCGCCGGTGACCGTGCTTGGCGACATCTTCGATGAGCGCCTTGATCGGCGCTATGCCGGTGCCTCCGCCGAGGCAGAGCAGCCCGCTGTCGGTGCTGTGGTCGACGGTCATCGAGCCCGCCGGGGGACCGAGTCTGAGGACATCGCCGGGACGGGCGTGGTGGACCAGGGCATTGGAGACCCAGCCGACCGGGACCGCCTTGACGTGGAACGCGAGCAGGCCGTCTGCGCGCGGCGCGGAGGCGAACGAGTAATGCCGCCACACCCGCGGCCACCAGGGCGTCTCCAGGCTGGTGTACTGCCCCGCGAGGAAGGGATACGGCTGGTCGGGACGGACGGTGATGACGGCGATGTCGGAGGTCCGCATCTCGTGCGAGACCACTTCGGCGTTCCACCAGGCGGGCGCGTGCCGCTCGTTCTCGGCCGCCGCGTCGATCATGATCTGCGAGATGGTGGTGTACGTCCTGACCCAGGCGTCCTCGGTCTCGTCGCTCCAGGTGGTGAGGGCGTAGCGGGTCAGCGCGCCGATCAGGGCCTCGCCGACGGCAGGGTAGTGCGTGGACTGGGCACCGTACTTACGGTGCCCCCGGCCCAGATGGCGCAGGTAGTCGGTGAGAACGGCGGGGTCGTCCATGTGCTCGGCGGCGGTGAGCAGCGCTTTGAGCAGGCGGTCCCGCTGGGTGTCCATGGCGGCGGGGAACAGGCCGCGCAGCTCGGGGTGGCGGACGAAGAGGAGCGCGTAGAAGTACGCGGTGACCTGGTCGGCGAAGGGCGCGATCTCCCCGAGCGTGCGGCGGATGAGGATCGCGTCGGGGGAGGCCTCACGATCGGGCACGATCGGAGCCGCCGTCGCGGTGGCCGCCGCGGCCGCCGTCTCGGGCGGAATCTGGGACGCGGCGGGGGCAGCGGACGCGGCTACGGGGCCGGGCGGCGCTGCGGGCGCGGCCGGGACCTCGGAGGCAGCCGGGCCGTCCTGGGCCTCAGCAGACGGGCTCGGGAAGTCGGCCGGGACGTCAGCGGAGGGACTCGGGAAGGGGACTTCGGGAGGCAGGGCAGCGGACCGCGACACGGTCGGCTGCGGGGCAGAAGGAGCCTCCTGGGCCGCCTCCGGCTGGGGTTCCGGGGCCGGGCGTACGGAGTCCGCCTCCGGGAGGTCCAGCCGCTCGGCCTGCTCCGGTCGGTTCTCCCACGCGGGGCGTTCCGGCGGCATCTCGGGCCGGAACGCCTCCTGCGGGGACGTCTCCTGCTGGAACGTCTCGGGCGGCAGGGGGGCCGGTGCCCGGTGACGTGGCGGAGCCTGTGCGGCAGGCATCGTCGCGGCGGCCTCGTGGACCGGCGGATGCGTGCCGGGCCCCTCGCCGTCCTGCATCCCCCTGTTACGAGGTCTGAAGGCGTCGGGGACGTCGTCCACCGGTGCTGGAGCCGGAGCCGGCTCCCAGTGATTCGTCTCGCCCCGTCCACCGTGTCCTACAGGGCCCTCGGGGGTCTCCTGCGGGTGTGGAGCGGGGCGGGCGGTCCCGGAGCCCACAGGGCGGATCGAGGCCAGCGAGCGGATCGGTGTGGGTATTCGGTCCTGGGAGCTGCCCGCAGCCCCGCCGGTCACAGAGGACTCGGTTCGGTTCTCGCTGCTCGGGCTCCGGCGGGGGCTGAACCAGCCGCCCCCTCCGCTGCTTCCGGAAGTGCCTTTGTCGGCCGACGTGGTGGTCGGAGCGTCCATGGTGTGCCTCGCCTCGAACATCTTTCGGTCGTCTGCGCACTTCCGCTGGCCCGGAATACGCTAGCTATTCCCCACTCCGACTAGGACTGCTGGCTGCCCACATTAACCTCCGCCGCACGTCCGTTTCGAACAGTCGCAGGAGGAGTGTGACATTGCCCGCAGTTCCTGTCGCAGCAGCATGACAGGCCGCGTCAGCGGGTGGGGCGGAGAGTACGAAGTCCGGGCATCACCGATTGCTTTCCCGTTAGGGTGCGTTGGTCACGTGCCCGCTCCCGGCCGCGTCCTGCACGTACCCCCGGGTCGCCGTATTACCGCAGGAGACGCACCAAATTACCGCCGGGGACGTACCAATTCGTAGGCGCCACGCAAATCGCCCCCCGCATACGTATGTGTGGCAAGTCCTGACAGATGGTGATCCGCGTTCACCGCTACCGCTCTGGGCACCGATGCGAAGATCTCCGCATCGGACATCGAATCACCGTAGGCGACACAGTCGTCCAGACTCATCCCGAACTCCGCACACAGCTGGTCCGCGATCTTCACCTTCGCGGCCGCGTTGAGGAGCCCCGTCGGGTCGATGGGTTCGGTGAAGGGCAGAACGGGCCAGCGAGAGCCATGGGCGGCGTGCGCGCCCCAGTCCAGCAGCCGACGTACGAAGAAATCGGGCGACAGAGAGATGACGGCGCAGTAATTCCCCTGCTCCCGGATGTCCGCCCAGACCTCGCGAATTCCCGTCATCCACGGCGCCCCCTCGAAGGCAGCTGCCACCTGAGCCTCTGTCAGATGTGCCCACAACTCCCTTGCGCGGACGGCGAACTCGTCGGGCGACAGCCTGCGTGCCAGGAATTCGCGTTCCAGCTCGGCTATCTCTGCGCCGAGCCCCAACTGCCGTGAGATCTCGACGGCAGCCGCCGAGCCACGGATCAACGTGCCGTCGAGATCGAAAAGATGGAGTCTGGTCGCCATACACCGAGGCTAGCGTCCTTCCTGCTGGTTTCACGTGAAACCAAGAACCTGCCGGTTCCGGCCCGGCACGCTCTCGGACGGCGCTCGTTTTTCGCGAACGGACGGCGCTCGTCTCTGTAAAGAGGTGGACGGACGATCGCCGCTTCGACAACCTGCTCTCCATGTCGACGCCGCTCTCCGCGTTCCCCGTCCGTCACCTGACCCTTGGCGATCTCGCGTGGTGTGCCAACCTCTGCGAGGACCGCGGCTGGGCGCGCGAAGAGCGCCGATGGAACCTGCTGCTGGCGGCGGGCACAGCGTATGGAATCGACGCCCCGGACGGCGATGGGCTGGCCGCCACCTGCGTGGTCACCTCGTACGGCCCGGCGCTCGCGGCCGTCGGCATGATGCTCGTCGCGCAGCGGTTCGCACGGCAGGGGATCGGACGCCGACTGATGACGCATGTGCTGTCGACAACCGGCTCCACCCCGCTCACCTTGTACGCCACCCAGTTCGGCCAACCGCTCTACGAACAGCTCGGTTTCGTCGAGATCGGCAGCGCCGAGACAGTCCAAGGGCATTTCCGGAGCGCCGGCAGTGCGCCAGGGGCGAGGATCAGGCCCGCTGTCGCCGCCGATCTGATGGACCTCGCGCGCTTGGACGGCGAGGCCTTCGGGGCGGACCGCGTCCAGATGATCACCCGCCTTCCCGCCTTCTCCGACAGGCTGCTGGTCGCCGAGGACGACTCGGGCCTCACCGGGTACGCGGCCGCCTGGTCCGCTCTGTCGGCCGATGTGTCCGGCCCCGTGATCGCCCGGGACACCTCGACGGCGAAAGCCCTGATCAGCAAGCTGGCCGAAGGTGCCGGCCGACCGCTTCGAACCACCGTCGACACGCGCCACGGAGAACTGCTGGCCTGGATGAAGGAACGCGGCCTTGAACCGGTCACCGTCAGCACGGTCATGACGAACCGCGTTCCTGACCTCCCGGGTGACTGGACTCGCCGGTTCGCCCCACTGAGCCTGGCGACGGGCTGACCGTACGGCCCCGTTCCCCGTATGAACTCGTGTGCTCCCGCATGTCTCAACGCTGCTCGAACGCAGTCCTCCGACACTGTGCCGACTACCAGACCGAGGCGACACCTCGCGGCGTACGCTGCCGATCATGACGGATTTGGCGATACGCCCGGCCACCCTTGACGACATTCCCGCCATCGTGGATCTGCTCGCTGACGATCCGCTGGGGGCGCGGCGCGAGTCCTCCGACGACCTCGCCCCGTACCTCGCGGCGTACGAGCGGCTGGCCCACGATCCCAACCAGCGGGTGGTCGTCGCCGTACGGGAGGGCCGGGTCGTCGGAACCCTCCAGCTCACGATCATCCCGGGACTGTCCCGGCGCGGCGCCACCCGGTCGGTCATCGAAGCCGTACGTGTCCATGCGGACGAGCGCGGCAGCGGCCTCGGCACCCGCTTCATCCGGTGGGCGGTCGAGGAGTCCCGGCAACAGGGCTGTCAGCTGGTGCAGTTGACGTCCGACGCGAGCCGTACCGATGCTCACCGTTTCTACGAGCGGCTCGGCTTCACCGCCTCTCACGTGGGATTCAAGCTCCAGCTCTGATCCGGAGGACCGTATGGCGCGGCACATCGGCGACGAACAGCGGCGCCTCCGGCTCGGCCGCAGACATCTGCTGGCTCCCTCGGTACGCGCGCAGGATCCGGTCGCGGTCGCCGACGCGGTGGTCGCTCTTCACGCCACCGACGCGGCGACCGTCTTCCTGTCCGTGTGTGCCCGGCTCACCGACGCGAGCGTGTCGGCGGTGGAGCACGCCCTGTACGAAGAGGTGTCGCTCGTACGGCTGCTCTCCATGCGCAACACCCTCTTCGCCGTCTCGTCGGAGCTGGCTCCGCAGGTGCACGCTTCGACAGCGCGCGCCATCGCCGCCAAGGAACGCAAGAGACTGTTGAAGCATCTGACGGAGTCGTCCGGCGAGCTGGACGAACGCTGGCTCGCCGAGACCGAGGCGGCGATCCTGACCGCCCTCGCCGCGCACGGAACCGCCACCGGAGGCGAACTGTCCGCCGCCGTAGCCGCCCTGCGCACAAAGATCACCGTCTTCCCCGGCACGAAGTCGGAGGCCGTCCAGGGCGTCGCCAGCAGGGTCCTCAGGGTGCTCGCAGCTGAGGGGCGCATCCGCAGGGACCGGCCACGCGGCTCCTGGACCTCCAGCCAGTTCCGCTGGACCGCCTCCGCGCTCCGGCCGGCCGGCTCACCCGCCGAAGCACGCGCCGAGCTGGCCCGCCGCTGGCTGCTGGCGTACGGGCCCGCCACGGAAGCCGATCTGAAGTGGTGGACGGGATGGACCCTCACCGCCACGCGCAGGGCGCTGGCCGACATCGGCGCGGAGCAGGTGTCACTCGACACCGGCACCAGCTCCGGCACCGGCACCGGCACCGGCACCAGCACCGGGTTCGTGCTGCCTGGCGATACCGCGCCGGAAACGCCCGTAGAACCGTGGGCGGCTCTGCTGCCCGGCCTCGATCCCAGCGCCATGGGCTGGGCAGACCGCGACTTCCATCTCGACGCAGGCCACCGTCCCGCCCTCTTCGACCGATCGGGAAACATCGGTCCGACTGTGTGGTGGAACGGCGTGATCGTCGGGGGCTGGGCGCAGCGAGCGGACGGCGAGATCGTCTGGCGTCTGCTGACCGACCCCGGCCGGGAGGCCATGACCGCCATCGAGGTGGAGGCGGCACGGCTGTCCTCCTGGGTGGGCACGGCCCGGATCACTCCTCGCTTCCGTACGCCACTGGAGCGGGAACTGACGGCGTAGCCGATCCGGGCCGTGCATGTTTCACGTGAAACATGCGACCAGAGTCACCGGGGCTGGATGTTTCACGTGAAACATCCAGCCCCGATCATCCGGGCAGGCCGCGCCACCCTCCCCCGTCCACACCGCCGGGCACATCCGCCCCGGGGTCGTACGGCTCCCGGGTGAAGACGAAGGAACCGAGGTCGAGATGGTCCACGGAACCGTCCTCCCGACGCACCACGCGCAAGGACTCGCCCGCGTAGTACCCGTCGAGGCCCGTCCAACTGCCGTCCGTCTGGGCGGCGAAACGCGAACCACGCCCGGTGCCACGCAGCGGTTGCAGCTCCACACCGCGGTCCGCCGTCAGCTTCAGCCCGTAGGAGTACGTGCCCCAGTACCAGGGACCGGTCAGCTCCAGCAGTGGCTGATCGCACGCGGGCAGGGGCCGCCACGGCTCAGGGATGCGCGGCTCGGCATCCGCCACGATGCCGACAAGGTCAGCGGCCACGGTCGACGTAGCAGGTCCTGAGGTGGCGTTGGCCAGCGCCACCGCGGCCACGCCCTCCGCCACGCTCACCCACAGGCCGGCGACAAAGCCCGGCAGCGAGCCTCCATGCCCGACCAGAGTCCGGTCGCGCCGACGAGCAAGCTGCACGCCCAGTCCGTATCCGCCGTCCCAGTCCTCTACCTGCGGGGGCCCGGACGGCCTTCGCATCTCCTCGACCGACTGAGCGCTCAGCACCCTCTCGTCGCCCTGGGCGAGGAAGCCGGCGAACCGACAGAGGTCGGTGGCGGTCGACCAGAGCTGCCCGGCCGGGGCCATCAGCCCGAGATCCACGGCGGGCTCGGGCAGCATCACATCGGCCCAGGGGTGCACGGCCCAGCCGCTGACGTGCGGGGCGGCTGGCTGGACGCTCGTACGGTCCATGTTCAGCGGCTCAAGGATCTCCCGGCGCAACACCTCCGCCCAGGACGCGCCACGCACCGCCTCCACCAGCGAACCGAGCAGCGTGTAGCCGGGGTTGGAGTAGTGGTGCGTACGCCCGGCCGGGTGCAGAACGGGCCGCTCGCCGAGAACGTCGGCCAACCCGGGGCGCATCGACCCAGGTGTCCGCTCCCACCAGGGCGCGGGGCTCTCTGCCCCCAGGCCCGCGTGGTGGCCCAGCAACTGAGCGATGGTCACGTCGCCCACGCCGGTGCCCGGGAGGTGTTTCTCCAGCGGATCGTTGAGATCGAGCAACCCTTCATCCCGCAGCCGCAACACCAGAACCGCAGTGAACGGCTTGGTGATCGACCCGATGCGGTACTGAGTGCCGGCATCGGGCGCCTGCCCGTCCGTTTCGCCGCGCGCACCCGCCCACACCACCCGCCCCTCACGCGCCACCGCCGCGACGAGCGAGGGCGCGCGCCCCTCGGACTGGGCACGGGCGATGCGATGGAGGAGGGCGCGTTGAGTCTCGGGCAGTAGATCTTCTACAGATGAGGTCATGATCCTGATCTACCCGCACGACCCTGCCGAGTCGACCTCTTCACGCGGACATCGCTCACCGTCAACGGGCTACCTGGATGTGCCGGGACGCAGCGTCTGCCGGTCCGAGCATCCCAGAGGCCCTCCACCGGCCAACGGCCAAAAATCACCGGCGGCCGAGCGCACCTGATGGTGAGATGTCGCGATGGGAAGCGAAATGTGGGACGCGGTGGACGCGGTCGGTATCCGGAGGCGGTGACACCGTGGGAGCGGGAACCCTGGCGCGAAAGCGCCCTCGGGTGGACTCGGCGCGAGCTGTCCGCTCACGGCCTGCGCGAGACAGGGCCGCGGAAGGTGCGCCTGCGCCCGTGGTCCGTGCTGGTGCGGCTGTCCGTCGGGGACAAGGAAGCCGTGTGGTTCAAGGCCAACCCGCCGGCCAGCTCCTTCGAGGCGACGCTGACGGAGGCGTTGAGCCGCTGGGTCCCGGAACACGTACTGAAGCCACTGGCCGTCGACCGCGACCGCGGCTGGTCGCTGCTGCCGGACGGTGGACCGCTTTTCCGCGACGTACTGGATCAAGGCCCCGCCGACCCGTACGCGTGGGAGGAACCGCTGAGCCGGTACGCCGACATGCAACGCACCCTGATGTCACACACCGAAGAGGTCGAATCGCTCGGCGTCCCCAAAGCGCACACGGCCGCGCTCCCCGAGGTCTTCGACCGGATCGTTCAGAGCAACGGCACGCTGGAGAGTGCCGACGTGGAGCAGTTACGCGAGTTGCGTCCCCGGCTCGTGGATTGGTGCGCTGAACTCGCCGGCATGGGTATCGCGGACGCGCTCGATCACTCCGACCTGCACGACGGGCAGCTTTTCGCGCCCCGACCGGGTCGGCTCACATTCTTCGACTGGGGCGACGCTGCCGTCACACATCCTTTCTGCAGCCTGCTGGTTCCCGCCCGAGCGGCCCGCGAACGGTTCGGACCGGGAGTGCTGCCACGGTTACGGGACGCCTACCTGGAGCCATGGACCAGCAGCGGTCTGACGGCCCCGGAGCTGCGGCGCGCGGTGAGTCTCGCGTGCAGACTCGCGACGATCGGCCGGGCCTGCTCCTGGTGCCGCCTTTTCCCCGGAGCCTCCGAGAGCGCGAACGCGGCGAGCGGAGCCGAAAGCCTCAGGTGGCTGCGCGAACTGTCCGCAGAGCCGCTGCTCTGACCAGCAGCCGTGCTCGCCGCGGAACGTCCCGCATCGTGCGCATATTGCGATGCGGGACGTTCCGGCGCGGGCATAAGGTCGATAACCGTGGAACCACTCAGTGAGAAACAGATCCGCTCCTCCTTCGTGAACAGCACCAAGGGCGAGGCGGCGCGGCTGCGGCTGCCCCTCGACTTCGCAGAACTGTCCTGGGAGGAACTGGACTTCCTGGGTTGGGTCGACCCGGGCGCCCCGCTACGGGCACATCTCGTGCTGCCGCGAGCGCAGGGTCCGCTGGGGATCTCTCTGCGCGTCCCCGCCGTGCGCCGGACCAGCGCGGTGAAGTCGAGCCTGTGCCAGATCTGCCTGACGGGCCACGCCTCCTCCGGCGTCTCCTTGCTGGCCGCCCCCTTGGCCGGCGCCCGCGGCCGCGAGGGCAACTCGGTCGGCATCTACATCTGCGCGGACCTCGCCTGCTCCCTGTACGTACGCGGCAAGCGCCAGCCGAAGCTACGTACCGGCATGTACGAGGAATCCCTCACCCTGGACGAACGTCTCACCCGCATGTGGACCAACCTGAACGCCTTCGCGGCCAAGGTCACCGAACCGTAAGCCCGCGTCCTTCGCCCTCCGCCCGACAGAGACGGCTGCCGTCTCCAGGAGGTTTCCCCGAGCGACCGCGAGCCCGGCATCTGCTCAATCCCGGTCCGCGTCGTCCGTTGCATGGGGAAGCAGGGGAAACAGCCGGGTGATGAGGGCCACGGGTCGAGCGTTGCCGGGCCGGGCGAGGGGGCGTTGTTCGCGATCCTGGTAGGGCGCAAGCGCCCGTCGGACCGTGTCCGCGACCCGGCTCATCTCCTCGGGTGTCAGATAGGCGACGGAGCTGAAGGCTTCGTCATGTCGCCACTCG
Organism: Streptomyces sp. NPDC088725; assembly: GCF_044751305.1. Lineage (NCBI taxonomy): Bacteria > Bacillati > Actinomycetota > Actinomycetes > Kitasatosporales > Streptomycetaceae > Streptomyces > Streptomyces sp. NPDC088725. The sequence continues at coordinate 365,463 of NZ_JBIVLO010000004.1, read as the reverse complement.
GCCGGTGCCTGGTCTCGCTGGGCCAGCCACCGCTGCCAGCTCTCATCCTCCAGCCCTCGGGCCAAGTCACCGAACTGCTCCTCCGCGGACGCGTCGGCAGCGGGATTGCGCTGCCTCAGGCGCCAGGGGCGTGCGCGGCCACCGCGGTGGGGGGCTTCCTCGATGTATCCGTGGCGTGCTAGCTGTCGCAGGTGGAATGAGCAGAGTCCAGAGCTGTGACCCAGCCTGGAGGCGGCTTCGGTCGCCGTGGCGGTGCCGACTTCGGCAAGCAGCGCGAGCAGAGCGGTACGGACCTCATGCTCGCGCAGTTCGTCGCCACTGCTGCCCGTTGGGTCACGCCTGGTGTTGAGGTCATCTTCGGTCACTTTGCAAAGTCTGCTACTTTGCAAAACGCCTGACAAGCGGGCCTCGCTTGAAAACATCAGGCCGCAGTAGATGTTCGCGGCATGTGTGGCGTGCGCAGAAACACAAGGGGGAGACAGCGATGCCTGTTCGTGACGAGCGGTCCCGTCCCGTTGGCCGACACGTCCATGTGCAGGGCCGCCCCGTAGAGTCCTACCCAGCTCTGCCACCGGAGGTGGCGCGGGGTTCGGTGCGCCGGGTCACGGTGGTGGGCGAGGAGATTCTGGGCCGCCCATGCCAGGAGGTGACCGAGTTCGGCTCTCCCGAGCTGTCGGCCCTGATCGACGACATGTTCGTGACGATGTACGTGGCCGACGGTGCCGGCCTGGCTGCCAACCAGGTGAACGTCGGTCTCCGGCTGTTCGTGTACGACTGCCCGGATGACTCCGGGGTCCGCCATGTCGGCCACATCGTCAACCCGGTAGTGGACCTCCCCCATCCGGAGAACCGCCGGCTCCTCGACGACTTAGAGGGCTGCCTGTCCGTGCCCGGTGCCGGCGAGGTGGTTTCCCGCACCGATCACGCAGTCGTCCGCGGGTTCGACAAAGAGGGTGCCCCTCTCGTCATCGAGGGGACGGGCTACTTCGCCCGGTGCCTGCAGCACGAGACCGACCACCTCATCGGTCACACATATCTCGATCGGCTCTCCACACGGGATCGCAGAGACGCGCTGCGGCAGATGGCAGACCGCCGTGAGGAGGTCTTCGCCCAACGCGCGATCAAGGCAGCCGGCCTGGGTCAGTCGATTTCCCGGGGCCCGTAGTGGGCGGTCGCCGCTCCCGTTCTCAGGGCCCAGTAACGGTCGCCGTATGACCAGTGCCACCACTCTGTGGGGTAGTTGACCAAGCCGGCGGCGGTGAGCGCGGTGCCCAGGATGTCCCGGTGGGTGCGAGCCTCGTCGCTGATGTTGTCGGCCTGCGTGTAACAGGCGCCCGCGCTCTCCTCCGGAGTCGCGTTCATACGAGTGCCCATGTCGAGCTCAAGCCCGTCGCCATCAGCGAGTGACACATCAACAGCCGCCCCGGCACTGTGCGGTGCGATCTCGGGCGGGGACACGTAGCGACTGGCTGCCGAGCGGACCTGCTCCGCAGCCCACTCCGGATGCTCAGCACGCAGTTGGGCCGCGTATCCATCGAAATAACGACGCTGGAGGGACGGCGGACGATATCCCTCGACGAACAGCAGCTGTATGCCCTGAGGCAGCTGTGCCTGGGCTTGGAGGAGTCGGTCGAGCACTCCTTCTCGCAGATGAGCGAACGCACCGGCGGAGTCCTGCCATTTCCGCTCATCGACCAGCAGTGAGCAGCCTCGGCGCACATCCACCAGCCGCTCACCACACTCCTGAACAGAGACAGCCGCGACCTTGGGGTCGGACATCAAGACGATTTCAGTCATGGCGCGATGATCTCGCGGGTCCGCGTCTTCGTGGCCGACTTCTGATCACATAGCGCCGGGAGAGCGGTCCGCCTTCCTCAGGTCTGCTCCTGAAGTCGTGACAGTCGAGCCGCGATCTGCCGACGGGCAGCTCCCCAGACTTCCTCGAACGTGTCGGAGGGCAGTTGTCCGGGGTCGTGGCCTTCCCACTCCGAGACAGGCGCCTCCGATGTGAAACCGAACCTGTCGTCGGGCTCATCAAGGGAGGCCGCTGCGACCGGAGTCCGCTCCGGCCCTTGGAGTTCCACCTGCCGGGTCACCCAGCCTTCGCCGTCGACTTCGAAGTAGAACCAGACGTCCTCCTCGTCCCAGTAGCAGCGCATCCATGTCGTCACCTGTCCATGCTGACATGCCGCTGGTCAGGACCGTATCCAGGACGAGCCCGAACTCGGCAGCAGCCGGCCCCGGGGCAACACGAGATCGGACAGCACTCGAAGCTCTGCCGAAATCGAACAGTTCATGGCTTCGGGCGGTGCGGGCCCCTGTCGAGTTGACAGGGGCCCGCACCGCGGAGAGCCGAGGAGAGCCGGACCTGTCCTTGAAGAACACCATCCCGGCCTACGCCGCTTGCCGTCTGCTGCCGGCCTGACGGCAAGACCGGTCGGCGGCTGGGTCCGGACAGGGCCTAGCTCAGATGGCGGGCGAAGAACCGGGCTCCGGCGTCGATCTCGAACTGCGGGACGCCGGCATGACCGCCGACATTGGCGTGCAGGGTCTTCTCCTTGGAGCCGAAGGCGTCGAACAGGTCCAGGGCCGCCTGCCGGTCGTTCCCTTCGTCGTCCCACTGCAGCAGGACCTGCAGCGGAATGGTGACCTGGCGGGCCTCTTCGTACATGGCGGCGGGCACGAAACTCCCGGCGAACAGATTGGCGGCCGCGATGCGCGGCTCGACTGCCGCCAGCCGGATGCCGATGGAGATCACTCCCCCCTCATACCCGACCGGGCCGCCGATCTCGGGCAGCGCAAGGAGGGTGTCCAGGGTGGTCTGCCATTCCGGGACCGCCTTTTCGACCAACGGGAGGACGAGGGCATCGACGATCTCGTCGCCAACCGGTTGGCCGGCCACCATCGCCCTCCGCAGGTCGGTGCGGGCCTGCTCGACGGCGGCCAAACGGGGCCGTTCGCCGCTACCGGGCAGCTCGATGGTGGCTGCGGCGAAGCCGTACCGCGCCGCGTAGTGCCGGGCCCGGCCCGCCAGCCGGGAGCGCATCTTGCTCAGTCCGCCGGGGTGGCCGACCAGGATCAGAGGGGCCTGTGCGGAGGCGGATCCGGGCGTCCACAGGATGCCGGGGATCTCGCCGAGGGTGAATTCGCGCTCGAGGACGCCGTCGTCGAGACGCTGTTCGGAAGTGAATTGCACGGTCGTGCCTTTCGGGAGTGCTCTGGAAAGGCGCTCCCGGACGATCTATCGCCCGACCGTGACCCCGGAGGGGAGCACCCATGTCGATACTGCGTTCACGGGTACCACCTCCTCGTTCTGTCACACGGCTTCCGGGAATTTAGCAGTGGTCGCCGTGGTCCGACAAGCGGGTTCTCGTACGGCCTTTGTGGCCGGAGGCCACGAGTCTGAACACCGCGCAGAGCTACTCACGTTCTCGTCACAGCTTCCCGAGGTGAGGCCCGGAGACGGCGGGGCGCGCTGGGGGCGCTGTTATTTCTCACGAACGCCGACCACAACGCGCCGCCGACGGCTCCCCCTCTCCTGTGCAGGTGCTGTCGGTTTTCGTCAACGAAGCCACCGCGGCTGATCTGCTCGCCGCGCGGGCATGGCTTTCGGCGGGTCTCGGATCTTGGGAATGGAAAAGGAGGGGCATGGGGATCGAGCTGGAGCCGCACTCGGGGCGACCCGCGCGAATACGCCAGGCAGTGTGACGCCCCGTCGGGGATGTGCCCGACGGGGCATAGACCCCCACCTGTGTCTCTTCTCGCAGGCGATGACGTAAAGGGCTCCACAGGCTTCCCTAACGGACATTTGCAGCTGCACCGGCGACTATCCAAGCGTTCGCTCCTCAAGTTCACCATTCTTCGCATACTGAAGAGGCAGGTAGCAACGGGCGATGGGAAGTGGCGTCACGAAGGCCACGCCGGAGAGTCGCCAGACGCGATCAACCGCAACGGGGGGAACTTGTCCATGAAGTCCTATGTCTTGGCGGCGGCAGCGGCCGTCGCCGCAGTCGGAACGATATTCACGGCGACGGCCGTGGCGGCCCCGCCGCCCTCTCACGGCGCCGGGAGCGCGGCGCAGCCGGCGGTTCGGGGTACTCACAACACCGCTGTCGCGAGTGACACCGGAGTGGTGACCCCAACCGCGTACAACAACGGCTGTGGTTCGGGGTACACCGTGAGGAAGACGATGCCCGTTACCGGCGGGAACGTGTATCTCACGTACAACTCCTCCACGGGCTACAACTGCGTGGTCACTGTCCGGAACAGCTCGGGGTCGGCGGTCTACATGGACACGGGGGTCAAGAAGAGCGGCTCGTCCACGTGGAGCTATGACGCGGGCCAGTACAAGACCTATGCGGGGCCCATCTACGTCTACGGGGCCGGCTCCTGCGTCGATTGGTACGGAACGATCGGCAGCTCCCGCCAGGTCAAGTACGACGACGCCTGCGGCTAGACAGCGCACGCACCGCGGGGCCCGGGGGACGCGAACTGACGGGCCCGATGCAACACGAGGTGAGTGAGCAGGTCGCGCATGCGCCCGGTCGGGTTCTCCCGGCCGGGCGTCATGCTCAGCGTGCTCGCCGGGCTCGAACGCGGACTGATCGCTGCGAACCCCATGACGGGTTCGCAGCGCGGGCCTGTGGCCGGCTCACCGCAGTCCAGGCCGCGCTCGCCCGGCAGCTCCACGACGTCCTCGGGAGAGACCTTGGGGGCCTCGCCTCGAGTAGACGCAGACACCGGTGCCTGAACGGCCCGGCTCTCCAGGAGCCGAACAGCTGGATACGCCTCGCCCATCCCCGGACCGCGCGCGGGGTCTTACGACGGACAACCGGAACAGCAATGGCGTCCGGTGATCAGGTCGGCGGCATGGCCAGCAGGCCGGTGGCGTGGCGAGAAGGGCTCAGGACCGGCCGGTGGCCTTGCGGTGATCGACGACGCAGTCAGGACCGGGGCTCATGATCGTCTCGTGTCCGTCCTCGGCCCGTACGCGGTAAGGGGGCGCGCCCTCCGGGCCCAGCACCTCCACGATCTCGACCACATGGTCATGCTGACCGACCGTGCGCCCGTGAACCACGAGGCGATCTCCCGCACTGGCCTGCATCTCACCGACTCCTCTCGCTGGGCAACAGACTGGCCGACAACCGGCTGTGATGACTCAATCACACATCGATCGCGCAGCTGTGAAAGGCCGCGACGACAGAGTCGCTGCGGTTCCGCCCGGAAGTACGGCACCGCACCGAACACCTCGCTCCGCACTTGTCATCGCTCGCCAGGCCGTCACACTCCGGGCCACCGCTTCCGGCGCCGGCATGCCGGCGCCGCCAAGACGGTCGCATGATCGCGTCCGCATGCTCGGGTAGGCCGCGAACCGCAAGCGGCTGATCCGCGAAGCATCGTGAGACTCAGCAGAAGATTCCGCTCAGGTCTGGGCCATGTCCACGAAGCGGGAGTAGTGCCCCTGGAAGGCCACCGTGATCGTTGCCGTCGGGCCGTTACGGTGCTTGGCCACGATCAGGTCGGCTTCGCCCGCGCGGGGGGACTCTTTTTCGTACGCGTCCTCGCGGTGCAGCAGGATCACCATGTCCGCGTCCTGCTCGATGGAGCCTGATTCACGCAGGTCGGAGACCATGGGCTTCTTGTCCGTACGCTGCTCGGGACCACGGTTCAGCTGTGACAGCGCGATAACCGGCAGCCCCAGTTCCTTCGCCAGCAGCTTGAGGTTTCGCGACATGTCGGAAACCTCCTGCTGGCGGCTCTCCGCGCGCTTCGAACCGCCGGACTGCATCAGCTGGAGGTAGTCGATGACCACCAGCCGGAGGTCGTTGCGCTGCTTCAGGCGACGGCACTTCGCCCGGATCTCCATCATCGACAGGTTCGGCGAATCGTCGATGTACAGCGGCGCCTGCGAGACGTCCGGCATGCGGCGGGCCAGGCGCGTCCAGTCCTCGTCCGTCATCGTGCCCGAGCGCATGTGGTGCAGCGCCACCCTCGCCTCTGCCGAAAGCAGACGCATGGCGATCTCGTTGCGCCCCATTTCGAGGGAGAAGATCACGCTGGGCAGGTTGTTCTTGATGGAAGCGGCCCGGGCGAAGTCCAGGGCGAGGGTCGACTTACCCATGGCGGGACGGGCCGCGATGACGATCATCTGGCCGGGATGCAGACCGTTTGTCAGCGAGTCGAAGTCCGTGAAGCCGGTCGGCACCCCGGTCATCTCTCCGCTGCGGGAGCCGATGGCCTCGATCTCGTCGAGCGCGCCCTCCATGATGTCGCCGAGCGGCAGGTAGTCCTCGCTCGTGCGCTGTTCGGTGACGGCGTAGATCTCGGCCTGGGCGGAGTTGACGATCTCGTCGACGTCGCCGTCCGCCGCGTATCCCATCTGCGTGATCTTCGTACCGGCCTCCACCAGCCGCCGCAGCACCGCGCGCTCGTGGACGATCTCCGCGTAGTACGACGCGTTCGCGGCCGTCGGCACCGACTGGACGAGCGTGTGCAGGTAAGAGGCTCCGCCGACGCGGGTGATCTCACCCCGCCTGACCAGCTCGGCCGCCACCGTGATCGGGTCGGCCGGCTCGCCCTTGGCGTAGAGGTCGAGAATCGCGGTGAAGACCGTCTCGTGGGCAGGACGGTAGAAGTCGTGGCCCTTGATGATCTCCACGACGTCGGCGATGGCGTCTTTGGACAGCAGCATGCCGCCGAGGACCGACTGCTCCGCGTCGAGGTCCTGCGGGGGCACCCGCTCGAAGCCCGGCGCACCGCCGCCGTCCCACGCGCCGTCATCACGGCCGCGCTCGTGCTGCTCCTCGCGGCCTTTGCCCTCACCACGGCGCTGCCGGGAGACAGGCAGACGGTCACTGGGACCGGCATCGGTCCAGGGATCGTCCAATGGCTCGGGAATGCTCACCGCGGCCACCTCCTCATGTCCGCTTTGCGGACCTCGCCGTGCCACTCTTTCTACGGCACGACACTGACAAAACGAGAGGGCTGACTCCGGTTCCAGCGCGTCGGACGCCCGCTCACGTTAGGCCCGTCGGCACCGTCAGCCAATCTGGTTATCCACAGGCCATGTGGACGAAGGACCATATGCTGTGGAGAACCCCTGGGAACCTGTGCACGGACCGGGGGACAGCACTGTGGACAAAGTCATAGCCTTCTTGCCGTAACCCATCTGACCTGGTCTTTTCTCGTCCACCGGCTGTGGGGAAGAAAAACTTTCCCGACCGGACCAAGATCAGAACAAACGGCACACAAAAGCACACTCCCTGTAGATACGGGTAAGGACTGGATACCCATTGCATCTCTTACCTGTGGAAGATTAGATTGAGTGCATGACACAGGCTCCCGCCGCTCGCAAACCCGGCCGACGACGGCACGACCGCGAGATCGTCGCGCTCGCCGTTCCCGCCTTCGGCGCGCTGGTCGCCGAGCCGCTCTTCGTGATGGTCGACAGCGCGATCGTCGGACATCTGGGCACCCGGCAACTCGCCGGCCTCGGCATCGCGGCAGCCCTGCTCACCACTGCGGTGAGCATCTTCGTCTTCCTCGCCTACGCCACAACCGCGGCCGTCGCCAGACGGGTCGGCTCAGGTGACCTCCAGGCCGCCATCCGGCAGGGCATGGACGGCATCTGGCTCGCGCTGCTCCTCGGCGCCGCCGTCATCGCCGTCACGCTGCCCGCCGCGCCCTGGCTGATCGGCCTGTTCGGCGCGTCGGACACGGCGGCTCCGTACGCCGTCACGTATCTGCGGATCTCCAGCCTCGGCATCCCGGCCATGCTTGTCGTCCTGGCCGCGACGGGAGTGCTGCGCGGCCTTCAGGACACCAGGACACCGCTGTACGTCGCCATCGGCGGTTTCGGCGCCAACGCGGTGCTGAACGTCGCGCTTGTCTACGGCGCCGGGCTCGGCATCGCCGGTTCCGCCTGGGGCACGGTGATCGCCCAGTGCGCGATGGCCGTCGTCTACCTGGTGGTCGTCGTACGGGGAGCCCGCCGGCACGGCGCCTCACTCCGCCCCGACGCCGCCGGGATACGGGCCAGCGCACAGGCCGGCGTGCCGCTGCTGATCCGTACGCTGTCCCTGCGCGCGGTTCTCATGATCGCCACGGCCGTCGCGGCACGTCTCGGCGATGCCGATATCGCCGCGCACCAGATCATCCTGTCTCTCTGGAGCCTGATGGCCTTCGCGCTCGATGCCATCGCCATCGCGGGCCAGGCGATCATCGGCCGTTATCTCGGGGCAGGCGATACGAAGGGCGCCCAGGAGGCCTGCCGCCGCATGGTGCAGTGGGGAGTCATGGCCGGGGTGCTGCTCGGCGCTCTGACCGTGCTCGCACGCCCGCTGTTCATTCCGCTGTTCACTGGTGACCAGGTCGTACGGGACACCCTGCTGCCGGCGCTGCTCGTGGTTGCCGTCTCTCAGCCGATATCGGGGATCGTCTTCATCCTGGACGGCGTCCTCATGGGTGCCGGGGACGGCCGCTACCTCGCCGGGGCGATGCTCGTCACGCTCGCGGTCTTCGCACCCGTCGCTCTGTTCATCCCGACGCTGGGCGGCGGATTGACCGCCCTGTGGTGGGCGATGGGGCTGATGATGGTGATCCGCATGCTTACGCTCTGGCTGCGGACCTCATCCGGTCGCTGGCTGGTCACGGGTGCCACACGCTGAAGCCCGGCATAGCGTCATGTTTCACGTGAAACATGGAACTCGCGTGTAGCCGGGAAACGCGCAAACAAACCGCATGGACTCATGCGAGCCGGAGAACAGCGAGAGGGCCGCATCCCTGACGGGATGCGGCCCTCTCCATGCTCTGTCGAGCACAGCGCTTACGCGGCGATGACCTCGATGCCGAGCTTCGCGGCGACCTCGGGGTGCAGACGCACGGACACCTGGTGCGCGCCCAGGGTCTTGATCGGCGAACCGAGCTCGATGCGGCGCTTGTCGACGTCCGGACCACCGGCGGACTTGATCGCCGAAGCGAGGTCGGCCGGGGTGACGGAGCCGAAGAGACGGCCGGCGTCGCCGGAGCGAACGGCCAGACGCACCTTCACGCCTTCGAGGCGGGCCTTGATCTCGTTGGCCTGCTCGATGGTGGCGATCTCGTGGATCTTGCGGGCGCGGCGGATCTGCGCCACGTCCTTCTCGCCGCCCTTGGTCCAGCGGATCGCGAAACCGCGCGGGACCAGGTAGTTGCGAGCGTAGCCGTCCTTGACGTCTACGACGTCGCCCGCGGCACCGAGGCCGGAGACCTCGTGGGTAAGGATGATCTTCATGATGTGGTCACCCTTTCCTTATCGCGCGGTGGACGTGTAGGGCAGCAGCGCCATCTCACGGCTGTTCTTCACAGCCGTGGCGACGTCACGCTGGTGCTGCGTGCAGTTGCCGGTGACGCGGCGGGCACGGATCTTGCCGCGGTCGGAAATGAACTTCCGCAGCATGTTCGTGTCCTTGTAGTCCACGTACTGGGTCTTGTCCTTGCAGAACGCGCAGACCTTTTTCTTAGGCTTGCGCACAGGCGGCTTCGCCATGGTGTCTCTCCTGTGTGATCAAGAAGTGGGGTGCGAGCCCGCCCTAGAAGGGAGGCTCGTCCGAGTAGCCGCCGCCGGAGCCGCCGGAGCTTCCGCCCCAGCCGCCCCCGTTGCCCCCGCCGCCCTGCGGCTGGCTGCCGCCTGCCGGTGCGCTGCTGGCCCACGGGTCGTCGGCGGGTGCTCCGCCGCCGCCCTGCTGGCCACCGCCGGAGCCGCCGCCCCAGCCACCGCCACCCTGCTGGCCGCCGCCACCGCCGTAGCCACCCTGGCCGCCCTGACCGCCGCGACCGGTGGTCTTCGTGACCTTGGCCGTGGCGTTCTTGAGGCTGGGGCCGACTTCTTCGACGTCCAGCTCGTAGACCGTGCGCTTGACGCCCTCGCGGTCGTCGTAGGACCGCTGCTTCAGCCGGCCCTGGACGACGACGCGCATGCCCCGCTGGAGCGACTCGGCGACATTCTCCGCCGCTTGGCGCCAGACCGAGCAGGTCAGGAACAGGCCGTCGCCGTCCTTCCACTCATTGGTCTGACGGTCGAAAATGCGGGGAGTGGACGCGACGCGGAACTTCGCGACCGCCGCACCGGACGGGGTGAAGCGCAGCTCGGGGTCGTCGACGAGATTGCCGACGACCGTGATGACGGTCTCGCCTGCCATGGGTGAACCTCTCGGCGGGGATTGCTTCTGGCTGCTTGCTGCTACTCGAACCCGATGAGCCCTGAGCTAGACGCTCAGTGGGTCTCGGGACGAAGGACCTTGGTCCGGAGGACCGACTCGTTCAGGTTCATCTGTCGGTCGAGCTCCTTGACGATCGCGGGCTCAGCCTGCAGATCGATGACCGAGTAGATGCCCTCGGGCTTCTTGTTGATCTCGTAGGAGAGACGACGACGGCCCCAGGTGTCGACCTTCTCGACCTTTCCGTTGCCCTCGCGGACGACGGAGAGGAAGTTCTCGATCAGCGGGGAGACTGCTCGCTCCTCGAGATCCGGGTCGAGGATGACCATCATTTCGTAGTGACGCATGTGAAACCCACCTCCTTTGGACTCAGCGGCCACGGTCGTTCCGTGGCAGGAGGGTCGTGATGCGTAAGCAACGGTATCGGCCGCCACTGACAATCCGGCTCGACGAGCCTGGGATCGTGATCGGCGGCCTGAGAACAGGCCTGGGCAGACACCGGTGCAGACGGTACAGACTACCCGCACACCGGCTTCCGGTTGAAATCCGGCCGCTGTCGGACGCACTCTGTACACATCGGGTGTGCGCGGCGCTACGAAGCGCCGCCTTCCAGCAAGCCAGGAGGTGCCAGATGGCACAGGCAATGCGACCGCACCAGACCGGCTCACTCTTCGCCACCGACGGCAAGGTCCATCCCCTCCAGGACTCCCTGGTGGTGGTGACCCTGCTGCTCGGCGCTCTCGCCGTGGTGGCGGCGTTCTTCAACAATCTGCATCTGCTCAGCTCATGGGCCGGGCTCGTGGGGATCTTCACCGGCGGTTTCGGCCACTACATCTCCATTACGACCCGCGAACGGTTCCTGATCATCATCGGTCTGGGAGCTTGCGCGGTGGGCTTCTTCATCGGTCTGGCCCATGGTGGTCCGTTCGGCGGGGTCATCGGCTGACCGGTCGCTCTGGCACACGGTCAGAGGGGCGCTCCACAGGCGCAGTAGGCTTCGGCGCGAGAGCCGGAGCCCCTGTATCGATGGGGACACACCTGCCGAGGAGCGCCCCGCATGAGCCTGACCCTGAGGACCATCAGCAGAGAGCAGCATCTGGCGTACATCCAGAGCCTGCCCGCGGCGAGTCATTGCCAGGTCCCGGCATGGGCTGATGTGAAGACCGAGTGGCGTTCTGAGAACCTGGGATGGTTCGACGAGAACGGCCAGTTGGTCGGCGCCGGTCTCGTGCTGTACCGACAGCTGCCCAAGATCAAGCGGTACCTCGCCTACCTTCCCGAGGGCCCGGTCATCAACTGGTACGCGCCCCACCTGGAGGACTGGCTCCAGCCGATGCTCGCCCACCTGAAGCATCAGGGCGCCTTCTCCGTGAAGATGGGGCCGCCGGTCGTCATCCGCCGCTGGAATTCGGCCGCCATCAAGTCCGGCATCCAGGATCCGGACGTGAAGCGGCTGCGTGACGTCGAGGCGTCGCACATCGAGCCCCGCGCGTTCGAGGTGTCCGACCGGCTGCGCAAGATGGGCTGGCAGCAGGGCGAGGACGGCGGTGCCGGTTTCGGCGACGTACAGCCGCGCTATGTCTTCCAGGTGCCGCTGGCGAATCGCTCGCTGGACGATGTCCTCAAGGGCTTCAACCAGCTGTGGCGGCGCAACATCAAGAAGGCCGAAAAGGCCGGCGTCGATGTCGTCCAGGGCGGTTATCAAGATCTTGAGGAATGGCAGCGGCTGTACGAGATCACCGCGGAGCGCGATCACTTCCGTCCGCGCCCGCTGTCGTACTTCCAGCGTATGTGGACCGTCCTCAACACCGAGGACCCCAACCGCATGCGGCTCTACTTCGCCCGTCACGAGGGTGAGAACGTCGCGGCGGCCACCATGCTGATCGTCGGAGGCCACGTCTGGTACTCGTACGGCGCATCCGCGAACCACAAGCGCGAGGTCAGGCCCTCGAACGCGATGCAGTGGCGGATGCTGCGGGACGCCTATGCGATGGGTGCGACGGTCTACGACCTGCGCGGTATCTCGGACTCTCTGGACGAGACCGATCACCTTTTCGGACTGATCCAGTTCAAGGTGGGCACCGGTGGAGAGGCCGTCGAATACATCGGCGAGTGGGACTTCCCCCTCAACAAGCTGCTCCACAAGGCGCTCGACATGTATATGTCGCGCCGATAATGAGCAGGCGTGACTTCCCGTAAGGCCGTCAAGGATCCCAAGACCATTCATACCTTTTCTACATCGCAGCCACGAGAAAGGTCCCGGACCGGCATGGCGCTCTCCCTGTACGTCGACACCGCGCGCTGGCGGGCTCACCAGAAGTCGGTCATCGAGCAGTTCCCGGGGCTCGTCCCGGTCTGCAAGGGCAACGGCTACGGCTTCGGCCATGAACGGCTCGCCGACGAGACCACCCGCTTCGGCTCCGACATGCTCGCCGTCGGCACCATCTACGAAGCGGCGCGGATCAAGGACTGGTTCAGCGGCGACCTCCTCGTCCTCACGCCCTTCCGCCGGGGCGAGGAGCCGGTGCCGCTGCCCGACCGGGTGGTGCGTTCCGTCTCGTCGGTCGACGGCGTGTACGCCCTGGTGGGCGCCCGTGTCGTGATCGAGTGCATGTCCTCCATGAAGCGCCACGGCGTCAAGGAGGAAGAACTCGGCCAGCTGCACGCGGCCATCGAGGACGTACGCCTGGAGGGCTTCGCCCTGCATCTGCCCCTCGACCGTACGGACGGCTCCGACGCGGTCGAGGAGGTCATCGCCTGGATGGACCGGCTGCGCGCGGCCCGTCTGCCGCTGCACACCATGTTCGTCAGCCATCTGCGCGCCGAGGAACTGGCCCGGCTGCGGCAGCAGTTCCCGCAGACCAACTTCCGCGCCCGGATCGGCACCCGGCTCTGGCTGGGGGACCACGACGCGACCGAGTACCGCGGCTCTGTCCTGGACGTCACGAGCGTCGTCAAGGGGGACCGGTTCGGTTACCGCCAGCAGAAGGCCGCTTCCGACGGCTGGCTGGTGGTCGTCGCCGGGGGCACGTCCCACGGAGTGGGACTGGAGGCGCCGAAGGCCCTGCACGGTGTGATGCCGCGGGCCAAGGGCGTCGCCCGGGCCGGGCTGGCCACCGTCAACCGCAACCTCTCGCCGTTCTTCTGGTCCGGCAAGCAGCGGTGGTTCGCCGAGCCGCCGCACATGCAGGTGTCGATCCTGTTCGTGCCCTCGGACGCCGAGGAGCCGAAGGTCGGCGACGAGCTGGTGGCCCTCCTGCGGCACACCACCACCCAGTTCGACCGCCTCGTCGACCGCTGAGCTGTCGGTGGTCCCTCACCGGCTCCCCGGACGTGCGGGGAGCCGGGGCCGGGCTTCGGGCCAATCGCGCCGCGAAAGAGCCTCAGAAGGCCGCTCAGCCCCCTCAGAAGGCCACTCGGCCCCTCAGGCGGCTCCCGGCGGCCTCATCCCCCACTCGACCCGCGGTCCCTCGACCGCCCTGGCCGGCTGCTGCTGTGCGCCGGCGGCGGCCTGTCCGAACACGAACACGTCCTGTGCCCCGTCCAGCACCCCTCCCGACGGGTCGTCGGAGCCGTCGGCCCTCACGCTGTCCCGCTCCGGCATCAGGATGTCCCGTACGACCAGGGCGCACAGGTACAGCGTTCCCAGCAGGTGCACGGCGATGGCGAGCTGGTACCCCTCGGCCGGCAGTCCCTTGTGGGCCTCGCCGCTCGTCGTGTAGGCGAGGTACATCCAGATGCCCAGGTAGTACACGACCTCGCAGGCCTGCCAGATCAGGAAGTCGCGCCAGCGCGGCCTGGCGAGCGCGGCCAGCGGGATCAGCCACAGTACGTACTGCGGTGAATAGACCTTGTTGGTGAGGATGAACGCGGCGACCACGAGCAGGGCGAGCTGTGCGAAGCGCGGCCTGCGCGGCGCCATCAGGGCCAGCACGCCGATACCCGCGCAGGCCAGGACCATCAGCAGCATGGCGTACGCGTTGACGCTGCTGACGTCCAGGGACCTGCCGGTGCGCTGCGTGATGATCAGCCAGAAGGAGCCGAAGTCGATTCCGCGCTCCTGGCTGAAGGTGTAGAACTTCTCCCACCCCTGGGGCGCGAGCAGCATCACCGGCAGGTTCACCACCAGCCAGGCACCGGCCGCGCCGAGCAGCGCCACCCCGTACGCCCGGAACTTTCCGGCGCGCCAGCACAGCACGAGCAGCGGGCCGAGCAACAGGACGGGGTAGAGCTTGGCCGCCGTCGCGAGTCCGATCAGGACACCGAAGGCGAGGGCCCTGCCACGCGACCACATCAGCATCGCCGCGGCGGTGAGGGCCACGGCCAGCAGGTCCCAGTTGATGGTGGCGGTGAGCGCGAAGGCGGGGGCGAGAGCGACCAGCAGGGCGTCCCAGGGGCGGCGGCGGTGGGTGCGGGCGGTGCAGACCGCGATGACCGCCGCGCAGATCATGAGCATGCCCGCGTTGACCATCCAGTACATCTGCTCGCGGTACTGCATCGATCCGCCGGGCGTGAGCCAGGAGGCGACCTCCATGAAGACGCCCGTCAGGACGGGGTACTCCAGGTAGTTCATGTCACCGGGCAGGCGGTCGAAGTACGGCACGAGGTTCGCGGCGAAACCGCGGCCTTCGAAGAGATGCGGAATGTCCGAGTAGCAGGCGTGGGTGTACTGGGAGCTGGCGCCCCGGAACCAGGCCCAGTCGTAACAGGGCATCTTCTGCGCCATGCCCAGCGCAAACATCCCGAGCGCCACCAGTGCGACGACCCGTACGGGCGTGAGCCAGTTGCTGCCGGACCAGGCCCAGCGTCCGACAGGACCGCCGATCAGCTCGCTGCCGGCCGCCGCGACGCGGTCCCGCCGGGTGGGCGGTACGGCCGACGGCGGTTCGGCCGGCGTGGCCTGGTGCGCGGTTGTCTCTTCTGGGCTCGGCATGCTGAACATCCTGCCGTACGCGGACGCGGCGAGGGCCGCCGCACCGTGACGTACAGCGTGTGTACGTCACGGACGCGACGGCCCTCGTGACCCTCGTGGCGGTGGGGGCTCAGCCCCCCGGGCCTCCGAAGATGCCCCCGCCTCCTCCGTTGTCCTGACCGCCGGTCTGTCCGGCGTTCTGGCCACCTGGCTGGCCGCCGTTCTGCCCGCCGC
The DNA here is from genome assembly GCF_044751305.1 of Streptomyces sp. NPDC088725. Taxonomy (NCBI): domain Bacteria; kingdom Bacillati; phylum Actinomycetota; class Actinomycetes; order Kitasatosporales; family Streptomycetaceae; genus Streptomyces; species Streptomyces sp. NPDC088725. The sequence continues at coordinate 350,121 of NZ_JBIVLO010000004.1, read as the reverse complement.
CGTTCTCGCCTCCCGGCGGTGTCGCGGGGTCGGTGACACCGCCGTCGGCACCCGCGTCGCCGCCGTTGGCACCGCCCTGATCCGCGCCGCCGTCGCCGCACCCGAAGAACTTCCCACAGGTCTCGGACGGGGAAGGCGCCGTCTCGGACGGCGTCTCGGACGGCGTCTCCGAAGGCGTCTCCGAAGGCGTCTCGGACGGCGTTTCCGTGGGCGTCGGGGTCGGGCTCTGGGCGCCGCCGCCGTACACGGCCTCACCGATGGGCTCGGGCTTCGGGAACGGCACGCTCGGCTGTCCCTTGAGCGCTTCCATCATGTAGTCGTGGAAGATCTCGGAGGGGAACGAGGCACCATGGATCGACTCCTGGCCGCCGGTCCCGTACATCTCGAGGAATTTCTTGACGTCCGCGCTGTCGTCCACCCGGAACATGTCGATCGCGGTCGACAGCTGCGGGGTGTAGCCCACGAACCAGGCCGACTTGTTCCCGTCGGTGGTACCGGTCTTGCCCGCGACCTGCCGCCCGGGAAGCGCCGCGTTCGTGCCGGTGCCCTTCTTGACGACGGTCTGCAGCACATCGGTGACGTTGTCCGCGACGTCCTCCGTGTACGCGATCTTCGTCTTCTCCTTGTGCTGGTAGACGGTCTCGCCACCGTGCTCGACAGCCTTGACCGAGTACGGATCACGCTGCTTGCCGCTGGCGGCGAACGTGGCGTAGGCGCCGGCCATACGGATCGCGCTCGGGTCGGAGATGCCGATTGAGAACGACGGCACGTTGGACTTGGAGAGGGAACCCTCCAGCAGACCGGCGTCGATGGCCGACTGCCTCACCTGAGGAATACCGATGTCCATGCCCAGCTGGACGAACGGGGAGTTGACGGAGAACTGCATGGCCTCACGCAGGTCGATGGGACCCCTGTTGTCCCCGCCGTCGTTGGTCTGCAGCCACTCCTTCCCTTCCTCGTTGGTCCAGATCGAGCCGTCGTATTTCTTGATCTTCAGCTTGTTCTTGCCGCTGTAGCGGCTCTTGTCCGGAGAGACGAGCGTGCGCTGGTCCTTACCCTGCTCCTCCGGCCCCTTGGGGTCCCGTACGCCGTCCCGCATCGCCGCGGCCAGCACGAACGGCTTGAAGGTCGATCCGACCTGCGCACCCGTCGTGTCGGCGTTGTTCGTGAAGTGCTTGGTGGCGTCCTGGCCACCGTAGATCGCGACGATCTTTCCGCTCGGCTCGACGGACGCGCCGCCGAACTGGACGTACTTGTCGGTCTCCGGGCGCTTCTTGGGGTCGATGTTCTCCTTGTAGACCTTGTCGACGGCGTTTTTCAGCTTCTCGACCTTCTTCTTGTTGAAGGTCGTGTGGATCTCGTAGCCGCCCTTGGAGAGGTCTTCCGCCTTGATGCCCTGATCGTTGTTGTTGATGAAGTACGCCTTGGCGAGGTCCACCAGGTAACCGACCTGCCCGCCCAGCTGGGCGTTCTTCTTCAGCCCGTCGGGCATGGGGAATCCGCCGGTCTTCGCCTTTGCGTACTCCGCACGCTGAGCGGCCGGAATGTCCGTGTTCGCGGCCATCGCCGTCAGGATGTCGTTCCAGCGGATCTTGGCCCGCGTGGTGTTGGCCTGCGGGGTGGCCTTCGCGTCGATCTCCGTCGAGCCCGCGGGGTCGTAGTACGTGGCGCCCTTCAGCAGCGCGGCGAGGAACGCGCACTGGCTCGGACTCAGATCCGCGGCGTTCTTGCCGTAGTACGTACGGGCAGCGGCCTGGATCCCGTAGGCACCGCGTCCGTAGTACGAGGTGTTCAGGTAGCCCGCCAGGATCTCCTTCTTGTCCAACTGCGTGCCGACCTTGATGGAGATGAACATCTCCTTGGCCTTACGGCTGATGGTCTGATCCTGGCTCAGATAGGTGTTCTTCACGTACTGCTGGGTGATGGTGGAACCACCCTGGGTGTTACCGCCCTTGGCCATGTTGACGACGGCGCGCGCGATGCCCATCGGGTCGATACCCGAGTCCGTGTAGAACGACTTGTTCTCGGCGGAGACGACCGCTTGCTGCATCGCCATCGGGATCTCGCCGATGCCGACGATCTGCCGGTTGACCTCACCACCGGTGGAGACCATCGGGGTGTCGTCGTCCCAGTAGAAGACGTTGTTCTGCGCCTGGGACAGCTCGTTCTCGTTCGGCACCTCGACGAGGGCGTACGCGATGGTGCTGGCGGCCATGACCGAGCCGATGAACGCGATACAGATCCCGCTGGCCAGCTTCCAGGACGGCATCCAGCGCCGCCAGCTGTACTTGTCGTGGCGCGGATAGTCGATCATCCGCTTCTTGCCCGGCGGCCCACCGCGACTGCGGTCCGGCCCGTCATGGCCACCGCCTCCGCGGCGGCCCCCGCGCTGGGCGGCACGTCTGGCCGCGGCACGTCCGCCGTAGGCGGGTTCCTCTTCGTGCGAACCAGGGGTTGAAGCCGAATCGGCTCCTCGGGAAGGGGCCGCGCGGCGGCCTGCTGGCTGCTGTGCTGCACGCCTGGCCGCGGCACGTCCGCCGCCCGGCTGCTGTGGCGGTTTGCGACGGTGCTCGCTCATCGAACGACTACTCCTCGGGCAGGCGCTTGCGCCTGGAAGCGGCAGGTGGGTTCCGGTCCCCCCGAAACGAAAGCGGCTCGGCCCGGTCTGGGGCTCGTCCGGCTTACATCCGGTAAGCCGACAGTCTTGACGCTCGCTGCCGGCTCCAGGTTCCCGGTGGTCTGCATGCCGCACAGACTACGCACGGTCAAAACCTACCTAGAGTGAAGTTCACCCCAAATCAGGCAAGTTACTTTCTGAGAATCACCGATGTGACGCCGTTCACCCTGCCCCCACTTGTCCCAACCACAACTCCCCTCTATCGTGCTGATGTATCGAGTCGATACATCAGCACGACATAAGAGTCCCGGACGGCGGAGGAGGCGAAGGATGAGCAGACGCTCGGGAATCCTTGAGTTCGCTGTCCTCGGTCTGCTCCGCGAATCTCCCATGCACGGCTATGAGCTGCGGAAACGGCTCAACACCTCGCTTGGGATCTTCCGGGCCTTCAGCTACGGGACGCTTTACCCCTGCCTCAAGACGCTGGTCGGCAACGGCTGGTTGATCGAGGAACCGGGCAATGCCTCGGAGGAAGCGCTGGCCGCTTCGCTCGCGGGACGGCGCGCCAAGATCGTCTACCGCTTGACCGGGGACGGTAAGGAGCACTTCGAAGAACTGCTCTCGCACACCGGTCCTGACGCCTGGGAGGACGAGCACTTCGCTGCTCGCTTCGCCTTCTTCGGGCAGACGGAGCGTGAGGTACGGATGCGCGTGCTGGAGGGCCGTCGCAGCCGGCTGGAGGAGCGTCTGGAGAAGATGCGCGCCTCCCTGGCCCGTACCCGTGAGCGCTTGGACGACTACACGCTTGAGCTGCAGCGGCACGGCATGGAGTCCGTGGAGCGCGAGGTGCGCTGGCTGAACGAGCTCATCGAGAGCGAGCGGGCGGGACGGGACCGGCGAAGGCCGGACCCGGAGAACCCCGCTGAGCACAACGGAACAACTGGAGAAACGGACGGCCTGCCCCGGCCCCGGGACACCGCGTCCACCGGGGGTTCGCTCCCGGGACGCCCGGTCCCGCCGGATCCGTCCGAAGACACCGCCAAGTGAGGTCCTGCGCTTCGCAGGGGCTCAACACTCAGATCACACAGGGAGCAACCGGAATGGGTTCGGTTCGCGTAGCCATCGTCGGCGTGGGCAACTGCGCCGCCTCGCTGGTCCAGGGCGTCGAGTACTACAAGGACGCCGACCCGGCGGGCAAGGTACCGGGTCTGATGCACGTCCAGTTCGGTGATTACCACGTCCGGGACATCGAGTTCGTGGCCGCCTTCGACGTGGACGCGAAGAAGGTCGGCCTGGACCTCGCGGACGCCATCGGCGCCAGCGAGAACAACACCATCAAGATCTGCGACGTGCCGAACAGCGGCGTCACCGTCCAGCGCGGCCACACCCTCGACGGTCTGGGCAAGTACTACCGCGAGACGATCGAGGAGTCCCCGGAGGCGCCGGCGGACATCGTCCAGACCCTCAGGGACAAGCAGGTCGACGTCCTCGTCTGCTACCTGCCCGTCGGTTCCGAGGACGCTGCGAAGTACTACGCGCAGTGCGCCATCGACGCCAAGGTCGCCTTCGTCAACGCCCTCCCGGTCTTCATCGCCGGTACGAAGGAGTGGGCGGACAAGTTCACCGAGGCGGGCGTCCCGATCGTCGGCGACGACATCAAGTCCCAGGTCGGCGCCACCATCACGCACCGTGTCATGGCGAAGCTCTTCGAGGACCGGGGCGTCGTCCTGGACCGCACGATGCAGCTGAACGTCGGCGGCAACATGGACTTCAAGAACATGCTCGAGCGCGACCGCCTTGAGTCCAAGAAGATCTCCAAGACGCAGGCGGTCACCTCGCAGATCCGCGACCGCGACCTGGGCTCCGACAACGTCCACATCGGCCCGTCGGACTACGTCGCGTGGCTCGACGACCGCAAGTGGGCGTACGTCCGCCTCGAGGGCCGCGCGTTCGGCGACGTCCCGCTGAACCTGGAGTACAAGCTCGAGGTCTGGGACTCCCCGAACTCCGCGGGTGTCATCATCGACGCCGTGCGTGCCGCGAAGATCGCCAAGGACCGCGGTATCGGCGGCCCCATCCTCTCCGCGTCCTCGTACTTCATGAAGTCCCCGCCGGTGCAGTACTTCGACGACGAGGCCCGCGACAACGTCGAGAAGTTCATCCGCGGCGAGGTCGACGGCTGAGGCCACGCCCCATCGCGCAGTAAGAAGGGTCCCCGGACAGTCCGTCGGGGACCCTTCCCCTTTCTCCGTCCGGCCCGTATGTGACGCTGGCCCCCATGCCCGTCGTACGCGACCTGTCCGTCCTTCTGCGCCTCAGCGACTTCCGCCGCCTGCTGGCCGTCCGTCTGCTCTCCCAGGCGGCCGACGGCGTCTTTCAGGTCGCGCTCGCGACGCACGTCGTCTTCTCACCCGAGAAACAGACCTCCCCCGGCGCGATCGCCTCGGCGATGGCCGTACTGCTGCTGCCGTATTCGCTGGTCGGGCCGTTCGCGGGCGTCCTGCTCGACCGCTGGCAGCGGCGCCAGGTCTTCCTGTACGGAAATCTGCTGCGGGCCCTGCTGGCGAGCTGCACGGCGCTGCTGATCCTGGCCACCGTGCCCGACTGGCTCTTCTATGTCTCCGCGCTGTCCGTGACGGCCGTCAACCGGTTCGTCCTCGCGGGGCTCTCCGCCGCTCTGCCGCATGTCGCCGACACCGAACAGCTGGTCCTCGCGAACTCCCTCTCGCCGACGGCGGGAACTCTCGCGGCGACCGCCGGCGGCGGCCTCGCCTTTGTCGTACGGCTGGGACTGTCGGACTCCGATGCCGCCGTGGTGCTGCTGGGCGCCGTGCTCTACCTCTGCGCCGCACTGGCCTCGCTCCGGATGGCACGCGGGCTCCTGGGGCCCGACCCGTCGATGGTCCAGCCGCGGCTGTCGGCGGCCCTGGCCTCCACGCTGCGCGGACTGACCGGCGGACTGCGGCATCTCGCGGAGCGACGGTCCGCCGCGCGTGCGCTGGCCGCCATGACGGTGATGCGCTTCTGCTACGGGGCGCTGACAGTGATGGTGCTGATGCTCTGCCGATACGCCTGGACACGGCACGACTCCGCGGGCCTCGCCCTGCTCGGTCTCGCGGTCGGCGTGTCCGGCGCGGGCTTCTTCCTGGCAGCCGTCCTCACCCCCTGGGCGGCTGGAAAGCTCGGGCCGTACGGATGGATGGCGGCGTGCGCCGGGGCCGCGACCGTCCTCGTACCTGCTCTGGGACTGCCGTTCCTGCCCGTACCCACCCTCATAGCCGCGTTCGCCCTCGGGCTGGTGACCCAGGGCGCGAAGATCGCCACGGACACGGTGGTGCAGACGGGCGTGGACGACGCGTACCGCGGCCGGGTCTTCTCCCTCTACGACGTACTGTTCAATGTCGCTTTCGTCGGCGCGGCTGCGATCGCCGCCCTGATGCTGCCGCCGGACGGCCGGTCGGCGCCGCTCGTGGTGACGGTTGCCGTGCTCTACGCGGGCGTGGCCGTGGCGGTAACCCGGTGGAGGCGAGCCGGCTGATCCGGTGCGATGTTTCACGTGAAACATCGCACGGAGGCGTCGCACAGAGACGTCGCACGGAGACATCATGGATGGCCAGGCACTCAAGCGGCCCGGCGCTCGGGCGGGCAGGCATTCGGCCGCTCAGGCACGACGGGGGGTCATGTTTCACGTGAAACATGACCCCCCCGCTCTCGGTTCAGCACTGCCCACTGTCAGCCCTGCGTGGCCCACCAGTCCTTGAGCGCCGAGACCGCCTCGTCACGCTCCATCGGCCCGTTCTCCAGCCGCAGCTCCAGCAGGAATGTGTACGCCGCGCCGATCACCGGCCCCGGACCGATCCCCAGAATCTCCATGATCTCGTTGCCGTCCAGATCGGGTCTGATCGAGTCCAGCTGTTCCTGCTCCTGCAACTCGGCGATACGCGCCTCCAGGCCGTCGTACGCCCGTGACAGGGCATTCGCCTTGCGCTTGTTCCGGGTGGTGCAGTCCGAGCGGGTCAGTTTGTGCAGCCGCCCCAGCAGCGGCCCCGCGTCCCGTACGTAGCGCCGTACGGCCGAGTCGGTCCACTCGCCCGCCCCGTAGCCGTGGAAGCGCAGATGCAGCTCCACGAGCCGGGACACGTCCTTGACCAGGTCGTTGGAGTACTTGAGCGCGGTCATCCGCTTCTTGGTCATCTTCGCGCCGACCACTTCGTGGTGGTGGAAGGAGACCCCGCCGTCCTTCTCGAAGCGCCGTGTCCTGGGCTTGCCGATGTCGTGCAGCAGAGCCGCCAGCCGCAGCACCAGGTCCGGCCCGTCCTCCTCGAGGTCGATGGCCTGCTCCAGGACGGTCAGGGAGTGTTCGTAGACGTCCTTGTGCCGGTGGTGCTCGTCGCTCTCCAGGCGCAGTGACGGCAGCTCGGGGAGCACCCGCCCCGCGAGACCCGTGTCGACGAGGAGCGCCAGGCCCTTGCGGGGGTACCTCGACAGCAGAAGCTTGTTCAGCTCGTCACGCACCCGCTCGGCCGAGACAATTTCGATGCGGTCCGACATCTCCGTCATCGCCGCCACGACGTCCGGGGCCACCTCGAAGTCCAGCTGCGCGGCGAAGCGCGCGGCCCGGAGCATGCGCAGCGGATCGTCGGAGAAGGAGTCCTCCGCGGTTCCCGGCGTGCGCAGCACCTGCGCGGAAAGGTCCGCCAGACCGCCGTGCGGATCGATGAACTCCTTCTGCGGGAGTGCGACGGCCATCGCGTTCACGGTGAAATCCCGGCGGACGAGGTCTTCCTCGATGGAGTCCCCGTAGGACACCTCCGGCTTGCGTGATGTCCTGTCGTACGCCTCGGAGCGGTATGTCGTCACCTCGATCAGGTAGCCGTCCTTCTGACAGCCGACCGTGCCGAAGGCGATGCCGACCTCCCACACGGCGTCCGCCCACGGGCGGACGATCTTCAGGACGTCCTCGGGGCGCGCGTCGGTGGTGAAGTCCAGGTCGTTGCCGAGCCGGCCCAGGAGAGCGTCCCTGACCGACCCGCCGACCAGGGCGAGGCTGAAGCCGGCCTCCTGGAAACGGCGTGCCAGGTCGTCGGCGACGGGGGACACCCGCAGCAGTTCACTGACCGCACGGCGCTGCACCTGACTCAGGGCGCTGGAATTGTCTTCGTTGGCGTTCGGCACAACAGAAAAGGTTACGTGTCCCGGCCCGTACGAGCCGCCCGGTTTCGAGACGGACGGCCTCCGATGCGCCGGATTCCCGCGGCCCATGAGATTCTTCCGATCATGGAGGGCGGACCCCAGCACTTCGCCACAGCGCACATCGTTACCATGCCTGGACGCGACAATGGACAACCTCAACGGCAATCGACGGTGACAGGGATGGGCGGGCGCGTGGTCGAGGCGGCAGACTTCCAGGGGATGGGTCATTCTCCTGCCCGCCGATGGGTGCGGCGTGCCGCCACTCTGATCGCGGGAGCGCCGCTTCTCGCCGGTCTCCTGGCGACCGGTGCGGCTGTTCCGGCCGCACACGCCGCGGAATCGGCCGGTGGCTCGCCCGCGGTCGATGTGGCGCTCAACACGCTGTCGCCCAGCGCACCGGTGAAGGGCGACACACTCACGATCTCCGGCACGGTGACCAACAAGGGCAAGCGCACGGTCAGCGACGCCCAGGTCGATGTCCGGGTGGGACCACCGCTGTCCGGCAGGACCGCCATCGATGACGCCGCCGCGCACTCCGCCGTCGCGTCGGCCGATGTGCCGCCGGTCGGCGGCAAGTACAAGGTCACTCTGCCGAAGCTGGCCTCGGGCATTCCGTACGACTTCTCCCTCGCCGTCCCTGTGAGCGAGCTGGGGCTCAGCGACGAGGGCGTCTATCAGCTCGGGGTGTCCCTGACCGGCGAGACGTCCGACTCACCGTACGAACGCGTGCTGGGCGTCCAGCGCACCTTCCTCCCCTGGCAGCCCGAGGCCACGGAGAAGAAGACGCAGTTCACCTACCTCTGGCCGCTGATCACCTCGACGCATCTCACCGCGGAGACCGGCTCCGACGAGCAGCAGACCCCGGTCTTCGCGAATGAGGATCTGGCCAAGGAACTCGCCACGGGCGGCCGCTTGGAGCAGATGGTCTCGCTCGGCGCCCAGCTTCCCGTGACCTGGGTCATCGATCCAGATCTGCTGTCGACGGTCGACGCGATGACCCGGAACTACCGCGTCAGGAGCGGGGACACCACCGTCCCCGGCCAGTACCAGGCAGTGGCCAATCAGTGGCTCGACGCCTTGGAGAAGGCCGTGAACGGCCGCAAGGTCGTCGCGCTGCCGTTCGCCGACCCGGACCTGGCCTCGCTGGCTCACCGGGGCAAGAACGTCTCCGGCTCCCTCAGCCACCTCCAGCCGGCCACCGAAGTGGCGAAGACCACCGTCGCCACCATCCTTCACGTCGATCCGACCACCGATTTCGCCTGGCCGCTGGACGGCGCGATCGACCCCTCCATCGTCGACGTCGCCACCTCGGCGGGTGCGCACAAGGTGATCACCCGCAGCGACAGCCTGCAGGACAACCTGCCGTACACCCCCACCGCCGCCCGGCCCATCGGCGGCGGGACGACCGCGGTCGTCGCCGACTCCCGGCTCTCGACCGCCTTCCAGGGCGATCTGACGGCGGCCGGCGCCTCGACCCTCGCGGTGCAGAAGTTCCTCGCCCAGTCGCTGGCCCTGACCCTTCAGCAGCCGTCGAAGCAGCGCAGCATCGTCGTCGCTCCTCAGCGGATGCCGACCGCCGCACAGGCGCAGACGATGGCGCGCGCCCTGCACTCCCTGGACCCCGAACGCTGGTCGCAGCCCTCCGACCTGGTGGCCGCCGCCGCGGCCGCGCCGGACGACCACGCGAACACCAGGGTCCCCAGCTCCTCCCGTTACCCGAAGAAGCTCCGAGGCCAGGAGCTGTCGACCGACGCGTTCCAGGACATAAAGGCCACGCAGGACCAGCTGGACAGCTTCAAGGCCATCCTCAGCGCGCCCGACCGGGTCGAAGCCCCCTTCGCCAACGCGATCTACCGGACGATGTCGACGCCCTGGCGCGAGGACCACGCGGGCGGCGACCAGTACCGCTTCGGAGTGCAGAACTACCTCTCGGGTCTGACCGCAGAGGTGCAGCTCATCCAGAAGTCCGCGCTCACCCTGTCGGGACGCAGCGCGACGATCCCCGTGACCGTCCAGAACCAGCTGGTTCAGGGCGTGGAGAATCTGGTGCTGCGCCTCACGTCCGAGCAGCCGAACCGTCTCAGGATCGACGGTGACCACGTGGTCACCGAGGAGCCGGTCAAGATCGACGGCGGGCACAGCCAGTCGGTGAAGTTCACCGGCGCGGGCAACGCCAACGGCCCGGTTCAGGTGACCGCCCAGCTCTACACAGTCGACGGCAAGCCGTACGGCAACGCCATGCAGTTCACGGTGAAGGTCTCCGAGATCACCCCCACCGTGATGCTCGTCATCGCCGGCGGGGTACTGCTCCTCGTCCTCGCCGGGGTCAAGATGTACAGCCAGCGCAAGCGGGCAGCAGCCCGTAAGGCCGCCGCGGGGTCCCAGGACACCGCGGACGACGCCGACACCCAGGACACAGAAAGCACGCCGGCCGCGGAGGACACCGATCCCGAGCAGCCGAGTGACCCGACACCGGACACCGGACCGGAAAGCACGGACGCGTCGGGCACGGGTGAGAAAGTGGACCGTTGAGCGACGCCACGGCCGGTCGGCCGGGGACGATGAGGTGGGGTAACCATGAACGCGCCGTACGACGGTGACCGCGGACAGGGCGCGGGCGGCGATCCGGCAGGTCAGGTTCCGCCTCCGCCGCCGGCCTCCCAGGATCCGTATCTCCAGGACTCCTACAACCAGGATCCCTACTGGGCACAGGACCGCTCCACACAGGATCCGGTGACCGACGCGCTCTACGACCGCGCCGCGCACCCGCCGCCCTCCAGCGCCCAGCAGGAGACGGCACAGCTGTACCAGCAGCAGCCCGCGCAGCAGTACACCCCTGATCCCCTTGTCTGGGCCGAGACCACGCCGGCGGAGCCCGAGGGGCCCTCCGGCAGTCTGCCGTTCGGGGACGACGCGGGGACCGTGCAGTTCACGGGGATCGGCGAGCCGGCCTCGGGGGCCGGTACGCAGGCCCCGCCGACGGACGCGTTCGCGCATCTCTACCGCGACCAGCAGCGCGCGGGGCAGGTGCGCACCGCGCCCGAGCCCGCCCCGGTCCAGACGCCGCCGCCGGCCAAGAAGTCCGGTGGCAAGGCCGGCGGTCTGCTCAAGTCGAGTGCGCTGATGGCCGCCGGCACGCTGGTGTCCCGGCTGACGGGCTTCGTGCGGAGCCTGGTGATCACCGCGGCCCTGGGCGCCGCGCTGCTCGGTGACTCCTTCACCGTGGCGTACACCCTGCCGACGATGATCTACATCCTCACCGTCGGCGGTGGCCTCAACTCCGTCTTCGTACCGCAGCTCGTGCGGTCGATGAAGAACGACGCGGACGGTGGCGTGGCCTACGCCAACCGGCTGCTGACGCTGGTCATGGTGGCGCTCGGCGCCATCACGGCGGTGGTGGTCTTCGCCGCGCCGCTGCTGATCCGTCTGATGTCGGTGCCGATCGCCGACGACCCGGCCGCCAACAACGTCGCGGTCACCTTCGCCCGCTACTGCCTGCCCACGATCTTCTTCATGGGTGTGCACGTGGTCATGGGCCAGATCCTGAACGCGCGCGGCAAGTTCGGCGCGATGATGTGGACCCCGGTCCTCAACAACGTCGTCATGATCACCACGTTCGGCCTGTTCATCTGGGTGTACGGCACCGCGGCGGACTCCGGCATGACGGTCAAGACGATCCCGCCGGACGGCGTACGGCTGCTCGGCGTGGGCACCCTGCTCGGCCTCACCGTCCAGGCCCTCGCGATGATCCCCTACCTGCGTGAGACCGGTTTCCGGTTCCGTCCGCGGTTCGACTGGAAGGGCCACGGTCTCGGCAAGACGGTCAAGCTGGCCAAGTGGACCGTCCTGTTCGTCCTCGCCAACCAGGCGGGCGTCCTGGTCGTCACCCAGCTCGCCACCGCCGCGGGCAAGGCCTCGGGCGAGGACGGCGCCGGCATCCTGGCGTACAGCAACGCCCAGCTGATCTGGGGCATGCCGCAGGCCATCATCACCGTCTCCGTCATGGCCGCCCTGCTGCCGCGTATCTCACGTGCCGCCAGCGACAATGACCCGGGCGCGGTGCGCGACGACATCTCCCAGGGCCTGCGCAACTCCGCAGTCGCGATCGTCCCGATCGCTTTCGCGTTCCTGGCGCTCGGTGTCCCGATGTCGACCCTGATGTTCTCGTCGAGCGGCCTGGACTCCGCGCGGTCCATGGGCTTCATCCTGATGGCGTTCGGCCTCGGCCTTATTCCGTACTCCGTGCAGTACGTCGTGCTGCGTGGCTTCTACGCCTATGAGGACACCCGGACCCCCTTCTACAACACGGTCATCGTCGCTGCGGTCAACGCTGGCGCCTCCGCCATCGCCTACGTGGCGCTGCCCGCCCACTGGGCCGTCGTCGGCATGGCCGCCTCGTACGGTCTCGCCTACGCCGTCGGCGTCGGGATCGCCTGGCGCAGGCTCAAGAACCGGCTGGGCGGCGATCTGGACGGCGGCCGTGTCATGCGTACGTACGCACGTCTCTGCCTGGCGTCCGTCCCGGCGGCCATCGCCGCCGGCGGAGTCGCCTACGTCGTACTGGGCGCGGTGGGCAACGGTGCCGTCGGCTCACTGGCGGCACTGGTCGGCGGCGGCATCGTCCTGCTGGCCGTCTTCTACGTCGCTGCGAAGAAGATGCGAATCGAGGAGATCAACGCGATGGTCGGCATGGTGCGCGGTCGCCTCGGGAGGTAGCGGGCAAGCGGCCTGGCACAACCATCGGCGGTTGCCGCGTGTCGTGCATAGTGCCGGACTGTGGGCACAATTGGCTTGGCTGTTGGATAGTGCGCAACGGATGGGGAGGCAGGAGCGACGGTGGCGGAACGTAGCACGGCTGCCGTCGACGTGGCCGACAACAGCGGCGACAAGCCGCTGACCGCCAAGGCGGACAAGGCCACGACCGACGGGGTGGCGAAAGCCCAGGGCACCGAGAAAGAGTCCGCACCGGAGAGGGGCAGCGAGCAGCTGAGCGAGGAGCCGGCAGGCGCGACGCCCGAGCTGCACAGCGGGCACAAGCTCGCCAGGCGCTACCGCCTGGAGGAGTGTGTCACCCGTCTGGACGGCTTCAGCAGTTGGCGTGCGGTCGACGAGAAGCTGCGCCGCGCCGTCGGCGTGCATTTGCTGCCCGCCGACCACCCGCGAGCCCGTTCTGTGCTGGCGGCCGCAAGATCCGCCGCGCTCCTCGGCGACCCGCGCTTCGTGCAGGTGCTGGACGCCGTCGAGGAGGACGACCTCGTCTACGTCGTCCATGAATGGCTGCCTGACGCCGTCGAACTCACCGCGCTGTTCTCTGCCGGGCCGATGGAGGCGCACGACGCCTACCAGCTCGTCAGCCAGGTCTCCCAGGCCATGGCAGCCGCTCACCGGGAAGGTCTCGCGCATCTCAGGCTGACCCCGGGCGCGGTGCTGCGGACCTCGAGCGGCCAGTACCGCATCCGCGGCCTCGCTGTGAACGCCGCGCTGCGCGGCATCCGCGCCGAACGGCCCCAGCGCACCGACACCGAGGCGATCGGTGCTCTGCTGTACGCCGCGCTGACCCAGCGCTGGCCGTACGAGACCGATGCCTACGGCCTCTCCGGGCTTCCCAAGGGGGTGGGTCTCATCGCCCCCGACCAGGTGCGCGCCGGAGTCCACCGGGGTCTGTCCGAACTCGCCATGCGGGCTCTGATCAATGACGGCGCCACGGCTTCGCGCCAGGAACCACCCTGCACCACCCCCGACGAACTGGCCAAGGCCATCGCCGAGATGCCACGTGTCCGGCCGCCGGAGCCCACGTTCACCGCGCCGCCCGACTACCAGCGCACCACGTACCAGCAAGGTACGTACGGGCGGACGCAGGCCGGTCCCGGAGCGGCTGTCGCTGCCCCGCCCGTGCCCCCGCCGCCGCTTCAGAGCCGTACGGGCACGACCCTGAAGTGGCTCGTCGCCGCTCTCCTCATCACCGCCCTCGGGCTGGGCAGCTGGCAGGTGGCCGACCGTCTCCTGGAGCCCAAGGAGAAGCCGACGGATCCCTCCAACACCCAGACGACCAAAGAGGACACGGACAAGCTCCTCGGATCCGGTAAGCCGCTCACCATCACCGGCGCCCGTGACTTCGACCCGGAAGGCAACGGGGTCGAGAATCCCGACGAGATACAGAACAGCTACGACGGCGACCCGTCCACGTTCTGGCAGACCGTCCGCTACTCCTCCACGCCGAACTTCGGGAACCTGAAGTCGGGCGCGGGCATCGTGCTGGATCTCGGGAAGAGCCAGCCGGTCGGCACGGTGAACGTCTCGTTCCTCGGCGGCAACACCTCGGTGGAGCTGCGAGCGGCGTCCGCGGACACCACGACGGAGCCGACCACCCTGGACGGTTTCAAGAAGGTTGCCGAAGGATCCGGTGAGAAAGTCGTCCTCAAGCCCGGCAAGCCGGTCCAGGCGCGGTACGTTCTGGTCTGGCTGACCAAGTTGCCGCAGATCAGCCCGGGCAACTTCCGGGGCAAGGTCTCGGAGATCAGCGTCACCGGCTGACGCGACCAGGGGAGAGTGCTCACCGTTGGACGACGCCGCACCCCGTGACATAAGCGATCAGGACCTCCTGGCCGCGCATGTCGCCGGCGACCCAGAGGCCTTCGGCGAGATCGTGCGGCGGCACCGCGACCGGCTCTGGGCGGTCGCGGTGCGCACACTGGGAGACCGCGAGGAGGCGGCCGATGCCGTCCAGGACGCCCTGGTCTCCGCCTTCCGCGCCGCCCACACCTTCCGCGGCCAGTCCGCCGTGACCACCTGGCTGCACCGGATCACCGTCAACGCCTGTCTCGACCGCGTGCGCAAGGCGTCGTCCCGCAAGACCGCTCCCACGGACGACACCGAGCGGATGGAACAGCTTCTCGAGCCTCACGAATCCGCCGAAGCGCCCGCCGAGCGTCAGGATCTGCACCGCGAGCTGATGAAGGCGCTGGCCAAGCTGCCCGTCGAGCAACGCGCGGCTCTCATCCTCGTGGACATGCAGGGGTATCCCGTCGCCGAAGCCGCTCGCGTGCTCGGCGTCCCCGCCGGAACCGTGAAGAGCCGCTGTGCGCGCGGCCGGGCCAGACTTCTGCCCATGCTCACCCATCTGCGCGGGAGTCCCGGCGACAGCGCCTTCCCCCGTGCCGGAAGGAACCGACCGGCGGGGACGTCCGTCCCAGCGGTATCGGAACAGAGGAATGCGGGAACAAGCGATCCCGCTGAAGTGAAGGGCGGAGGTGGGAGTGCATGACATCGGCAGCCGACACGGCTCAGCACCCGGACGTTTCTGAGATCGCCGACCTCACGGAAGGTCTCCTCTCACCGTCCCGCGCCATCGGCATAAGGCGGCATCTCGAAGGCTGCTCGCTCTGCGCCGACGTGCATGACTCACTGGAAGAGATCAAGGGGTTGCTCGGTGAGCTGCCCGCACCGGTTCCGATGCCGGCAGATGTGGCAGAACGGATCGACGCGGCTCTGGCCGCCGAGGCGCTTCAGGGCGTGATCTCCGCCGACGCCGTTGATGTTTCACGTGAAACGTCGGCCACGTCTGAGACGTCGACCGGCCCGGCTACGGGTGCCTCGGCGGAACCCACCCCGACCGAACCTGCACGCATCGACCGTCCCGCCGGGCGTCCCAGGGCAGCCACCGGCCCCGGTCGCGACCGTACTGTGCGGCGTCGCAACCGTCGCGCTGTCGTCCTCGGGACGGTCTTCGGAGCAGCGGCCATCGGTGTCAGCATTCTCCTGCTCCACTCGATGGGGCAGACATCCAGCGACAGCGCGGCAAGCGCTGCGGCCGGCGCCCGGACACCTTCCGGAAGGGACGGCGGTCAGGAATTCGCTGGGGACCGCCTCCAGGCCAGTGTGGACGCACTCCTGGCCTCCGGGCCGGCGGCCATGACACCGGAGCCGCCCAAGCCGGGCGGCTCCGCCACCGCTGACCGGAGCCGGCCGAACACCCTGCTCCAGCCCGTACCCGCGGTGCCCGGCTGCATCCAGCAGGGGACCGGCCGCACGGAAGCCGCCCTGGCCGTCGAGCGCGGTACTTTCCAGGGCAGTGGCGCATACCTCGTTGTCTTCCCGGACCCCGCCGACAGCACCCAGGTGCAGGCGTACGTGATCGACGCGACCTGCGTCGACACGGCCTCGGCCACCAAGGGGAAGGTCCTGCTGACGCATTCCTACCCCCGTCGCTGACGATGCTCGTCGCGCCGCAGGGGTATCCCGGGAATGTAAGCCCCGTAGGATCCGTTGCGTGGGGTGGGAGTCGTAGACCCGGCTCCCACAGGCAGTAGGCAGTCTTCAGAGACGAGGAAGAAACCCGTGAGCGACGTCCGTAATGTGATCATCATCGGCTCCGGGCCCGCCGGCTACACGGCCGCGCTGTACACCGCGCGCGCGTCGCTGAAGCCGCTGGTCTTCGAGGGCGCCGTCACCGCCGGTGGTGCGCTGATGAACACCACCGATGTGGAGAACTTCCCGGGCTTCAGCGACGGCATCATGGGCCCCGATCTGATGGACAACATGCGGGCACAGGCGGAGCGCTTCGGCGCGGAGCTGGTTCCGGACGATGTCGTCTCGGTCGGCCTCACCGGTGACATCAAGACGGTCACCGACACGGCCGGCACCGTGCACCGCGCCAAGGCCGTGATTGTCACCACCGGGTCGCAGCACCGCAAGCTCGGGCTGCCCAACGAGGACGCGCTCTCCGGTCGAGGGGTCTCCTGGTGTGCCACCTGTGACGGCTTCTTCTTCAAGGACCAGGACATCGCCGTGATCGGTGGTGGCGACACCGCGATGGAGGAAGCCACGTTCCTCTCGCGGTTCGCCAAGTCCGTCACGATCGTCCACCGCCGGGACACCCTGCGGGCCTCCAAGGCCATGCAGGACCGTGCCTTCGCCGACCCGAAGATCAAGTTCGCCTGGGACAGCGAGGTCGCTGAGATCCACGGCGATCACAAGCTCTCCAGCCTGACGCTGCGCAACACCACGACAGGCGAGACCTCCGCGCTCGCCGTGACCGGACTGTTCATCGCAGTCGGACACGACCCGCGGACCGAGCTGTTCAAGGGCCAGCTCGACCTGGACGGCGAGGGGTACCTGACCGTCGCCGCTCCGTCTACTCGGACCAACCTGGCCGGTGTCTTCGGCGCCGGTGACGTCGTCGACCACACCTACCGTCAGGCGATCACCGCTGCGGGCACAGGATGCTCCGCCGCCCTGGACGCCGAGCGCTACCTCGCGGCGCTCAGCGACAGCGAGAAGGCCGCTGAGCCGGAGAAGACCGCCGGAGTCTGAGTTCCCTACCGATCGCACACCCCACGAAATTAAGGAGGCCGCCGTGGCCGGCGACCTGAAGCATGTGACCGACGCTTCGTTCGAAGAAGACGTTCTCAAGGCCGACAAGCCTGTGCTGGTGGACTTCTGGGCCGCCTGGTGCGGGCCGTGCCGTCAGATCGCGCCGTCCCTCGAGGCCATCGCGGCCGAGCACGGCGACAAGATCCAGATCGTCAAGCTCAACATCGACGAGAACCCGGCCACCGCAGCCAAGTACGGCGTCATGTCCATCCCGACGCTGAACGTCTACCAGAACGGCGAGGTTGCCAAGACCATCGTCGGTGCCAAGCCGAAGGCCGCGCTCGTACGCGACCTGGAGAGCTTCATCGGCGAGGAAGCCACCAAGGCCTGACGCCCAAGCTCAATGTTTCACGTGAAACGGTCCCGTCCCCCAGCTGGGGGACGGGACCGTTTCTGCTTCACAGCGGCCGCAGCACCGGGTCCTTCTTCACCGCTCCCAGCAGCCGGTCCAGCGCCAGCTCCACGTCTTCTTTCCAGGAGAGCGTGGTCCGCAGCTCAAGCCGCAGACGCGGATACCTCGGATGCGGTCGCACGGTCTTGAAGCCCACCGCCAGCAGATGATCGGCGGGCAGCACACACGCCGGTTCTTTCCAGCGGGCATCGCCGAAGGCTTCGATGGCTTTGAACTCTCGCCGCAGCAGGTCCTTGGCCACGGTCTGCACCATCACCCGTCCGAGCCCCTGCCCCTGGTATGCCGGCATGATCCAGGCCGTCATCAACTGCACGGCGTCCGGAGAGACCGGGCTGGTCGGAAAGGCGGTGGAGCGCGGCACATACGCCGGCGGCGCGTACATCACAAAGCCAACCGGCACATCGTCCACGTACACCACGCGGCCGCAGGATCCCCATTCAAGGAGAACGGCAGAGATCCAGGCTTCCTTCTCCACTGACGGCCTGCCGGCCCTGACCGCAGCTTCCCCACTGACCGGATCAAGCTCCCAGAAGACACACCCACGGCACCGCGCAGGCAGATCCGGGAGGTTGTCCAAGGTGAGCGGTACCAAGCGGCGGCCCATGAACGCATCGTATCCGCAAAGGCCGCCTGCACACCGAGAGACAGAAAAGAGCGGTCCGTGTTCCGGTAAGCCTGGAACACGGACCGCTCTTTCACCTCGCGCGACGTGGTCGCGCAGGGGGCTCAGCTCTCTTCGTCCTCCTCGCCGTCCTCCGACAGGCTCGAGTCCATGACTCGTCCTTCGCCGGGGGCGAGCGCGGTGAGAATGCGGTCGAGGTCGTCGATCGACGCGAACTCGACGACGATCTTCCCCTTCTTCTGTCCCAGGTCGACCTTCACCCGCGTCTCGAAGCGGTCCGAGAGACGCGACGCGAGATCGGACAACACCGGAGACAGACGGGCACCGGCGCGCGGTCCCTTCGCCTTGGGCGTGCTCTGAGAACGGGAACCCATCAGGGTCACGATCTCTTCGACCGCACGCACCGAAAGCCCCTCGGCCACGATGCGATGTGCCAGCCGGTCCTGCTCGTCGGAGTCGTCCACCGAGAGAAGCGCCCTCGCGTGACCGGCCGAGAGCACACCGGCAGCGACCCTGCGCTGGACGGGCAGAGACAACCGCAGCAGGCGCAGGGTGTTGGAAACCTGCGGCCGGGAGCGTCCGATCCGATCGGCGAGCTGGTCGTGCGTGCAGTTGAAGTCCTTGAGCAACTGGTCGTAGGCGGCTGCCTCTTCCAGCGGGTTCAGCTGAGCACGGTGCAGGTTCTCCAGCAGCGCGTCGAGCAGCAGCTTCTCGTCATCCGTGGCACGGACGATCGCCGGGATGCGCTCCAGGCCCGCCTCCCGGCAGGCCCTCCAGCGCCGCTCACCCATGATCAGCTCAAAGCGCTCCGGGCCCGCCTGCCGGACGATGACCGGCTGGAGAAGACCCACTTCCTTGATGGAGGTGACCAGTTCCGCCAGAGCATCGTCATCGAACACCTCGCGCGGCTGACGCGGGTTCGGCGTGATCGAGTCGATCGGCAGCTCCGCGAAATACGCCCCGGAAGCCTTCTCAGGCTCCGGGGTGGCCTCGGGCTCCGGCGGCGTCTTTTCGGCATCCGGCACCTTCGGCGCCTGCGGCAGCGAGGTCACCTTCGCCGCCGCGACCCCGCGCTCCGCGGTCAGCACGGATGCCGCACCCGAAGAAGCCTCTCCGGGAGACGGCACCTGCTTCTCCTGCGGAGCGGCAGGAATCAGCGCACCGAGCCCACGCCCCAGCCCTCTACGTCGCTCGCTCACTGGATCCCCTCCGACACATTCTGCTGAGTGTTCTGGATGCCCGCATGGGCATTCTGGGCGTCATAGTGCACCCCCGCCCCTCGCAGGGCGATCTCGCGGGCGGCTTCGAGATACGAGAGCGATCCGCTGGAACCCGGATCATAGGTCAACACCGTCTGTCCGTAGCTCGGCGCCTCCGAGATACGCACGGAACGAGGGATGCTCGTCCGCAGCACCTCCTTGCCGAAGTGGCTCCGCACCTCCTCCGCCACCTGCGAGGCAAGGCGCGTCCTGCCGTCGTACATAGTGAGCAGAATCGTCGATACATGGAGCGTGGGGTTGAGATGCCCGCGCACCAGGTCGACGTTGCGCAGCAGCTGTCCCAGACCCTCCAGCGCGTAGTACTCGCACTGAATGGGGATCAGCACCTCTGCGCCGGCGACCATCGCGTTGACGGTCAGCAGGCCGAGCGACGGCGGACAGTCGATCAGGATGTAGTCCAGCGGCTGCTCGTATGCCTCGATCGCTCGCTGGAGTCTGCTCTCCCGTGCCACGAGTGACACCAACTCGATCTCCGCACCGGCGAGATCGATGGTGGCGGGGGCACAGAAGAGACCTTCGACGTCCGAGACAGGCTGAACCACCTCTGAGAGGGGCTGGCTCTCCACCAGGACGTCGTAGATCGAGGGGACTTCGGCGTGGTGGTCAATCCCGAGCGCCGTGGAGGCGTTGCCCTGTGGATCCAGGTCGATCACCAACACCCGCGCACCGTGGAGCGCGAGCGAGGCGGCGAGGTTGACCGTCGTAGTGGTCTTTCCTACGCCACCCTTCTGATTGGCAACGACCATGACACGCGTCTGCTCCGGGCGAGGCAGCCCCTCGCCGGCGCGGCCCAGTGCTTCCACGGCCAGCTGGGCAGCACGGCCAATGGGGGTGTCGTCCATCGGGGGCGGTGTTTCACGTGAAACATCCTCCCCCGCCGACTCGTTGCGGGGACCGGGGACCGGGTCGGTCATCGGTCCCGCGATGTTGGCGTCGGACCGCAAGGATTCACTCTCCTCGACTTCAGACTCGCAATGAACAGAGCCTGCCATGCTTTCGGGGTCGTGAACCAGCGAGGCCCTTGGTTCTGTGGAGGAATCCACATCTGTGGACAACCTCGTCCCTCTATTGGGGGGCTTTCGGCCGCGCGGTGTGGCAGCCGCGCGGCCGCGGCCGATGATGCCCTGCAGCACTGAGCTACGTTTCACGTGAAACACAGTGCACGGGCCACAGGGTCAGATCGTCACGACACTCCGCGATGCATAGGTATGGCTGCTTGTATGGAGCATCACTGATAAACACTACGGACTGTACGGCTCAGCGGCGGCGCTTCACACGTCCGGCCCTGGCCGCCTTGGCCCGCTTCGTCGCGAACCGTACCCCGCCGGGGCTCTCGCCGACCTCCACCCGCACCACCGTGGCCAGCGGATCGACGATGCCCTCGCCGACATGCAGCACCGACGTGTCCACCACACCGAGCTTGCCGAGAGCCGCGCGAGCGCCCTTGATCTCCTCCTCGGCTGTGTCGCCCTTCAGCGCCAGCATCTCCCCGTAGGGACGGAGCAAGGGCACTCCCCAGCCCGCCAGGCGGTCCAGCGGAGCCACCGCGCGCGCTGTCACCACATGGACCGGCTGCAACGTACCGAGGACTTCCTCGGCCCGCCCACGCACCACCGTCACATGGTCCAGGCCCAGCAGTTCGACCACTTCCTGCAGGAAGTTCGTCCGCCGCAGCAGGGGCTCCAGCAGCGTGATCTTCAGGTCGGGCCGTACGAGCGCCAACGGGATTCCCGGCAGCCCCGCACCCGACCCCACATCGCACACCATGACGTCTTCGGGTACGACCTCGGAGAGTACGGCGCAGTTCAGCAGATGCCGCTCCCACAGACGTGGGACCTCACGCGGACCGATCAGACCGCGCTTGACCCCGGCGTCGGCCAGCAGCTCCGCGTAGCGCACAGCCTCCGGGAAGAACTCGCCGAAAACCGTCCGAGCCTCTTCCGGCGCTGGGGAAAGCTCTGCTTCCTCCGTCACGGGAACCGTCCTTCCATACCGAACCACCAACTGGTGGCTGACTATCGGGCTGACAGAGTTCGGCCCCGCCTGCGAACAGACGGGGCCGAAAAAACGGGAGGCCGGTCAGGCCGGAAGCACCACGACGAAGCGCTGCGGTTCTTCGCCCTCGGACTCGCTCCGCAGCCCGGCGGCCGCGACGGCGTCATGGACGACTTTCCGCTCGAAGGGCGTCATCGGGTTCAGCTTCACCGGCTCACCGGTGCTCTTCACCTCGTCCGCCGCCTTCGCGCCCAGCTCTGCGAGCTCGGTGCGCTTCTTCGCCCGGAAACCCCCGATGTCCAGCATCAGGCGGCTGCGATCACCGGTCTCCCGGTGCACGGCGAGCCTGGTCAGCTCCTGAAGCGCCTCAAGCACCTCACCGTCGCGTCCCACGAGCTTCTGCAGATCCCGGCCGTCCGAGTCGCTGATGATCGAGACCGCGGCCCGGTCGGCCTCGACGTCCATGTCGATGTCACCGTCGAGATCGGCGATGTCGAGCAGACCTTCGAGGTAGTCCGCGGCGATCTCCCCTTCCTGCTCCAGGCGGGAAAGGGTGTCGCCTCCCTCGGTGGCCTCGGAGATGGTGCCTTCCGTCACGGATGGACTCCTTTTTACTTCTTGGACGGGTGCTTGGGCCGCTGCTGGCCCTTGCGCTGCCCCGACTTGGCTTGGCGTGCGGCACCGGCGACAGGCTTGTTCGACGACGCCTTGGCCCGGGTGGCCTGCGGCTCGTCCTTCTTCAGCGAGGGCTTGTCGGCCGCGTCGTCGGCGGTCTTGGTGGCGCCCGTCTCCACGGTCTTTGCTGCCGCACCCGACTGGGTGGTGACGGCGGCCTGTCGCTTCGACTTCGTCTGGCGCTTCGGCTGCTGCCGCCTCGCCGCGGCGCCGGCCTCCGCCTCGACGGCGATGGTGTCGCTCTTGATCACCGAACCGTCGGACTGCGCGGCCATGCCCGCCTTGGCGAGGCTGCCGATGAACTTGCGCTCCACGTCGTTGCGGTCGGGGCCCTTGGCGACGATCGCCTTGACCATGTTGCGCTTACGCCTGGACCGCAGTTCGCCGTGAGCGACGGCGCTCTTCAGCAGACGGTCCAGGAACGCCGCCTGAGCCTTGGAGCCGGGCGTCGGGTTCTGGTTGATCACGTACATCTGCTGGCCCATGGTCCACACGTTGGTGGTCAGCCAGTAGACGAGCACGCCGACGGGGAAGTTGATACCCATCACCATGAAGATCACCGGGAAGATGTACATCAGCATCTTCTGCTGGTTCATGTACGGCGTCTTGACCGAGAGGTCGACGTTCTTCGTCATCAGCTGGCGCTGGGTGTAGAACTGCGACGCCGACATCAGAATGATCATGATGGCGGTGACGATGCGCACGTTCGTCTGCGAGGCGCCCAGGGACGCCACCTTGTCGGCGCCGTCCGTGAACTTCACCGCGAGGGGTGCGCCAAAGATGTGCGCCTGACGCGCGCTGTCGAGCAGCGACTGGTTGATGACCCCGATGGTCTTGCCGCTCGCGATGGCCGAGAGCACGTGATACAGGGCGAAGAAGAACGGTGACTGCGCCAGGATGGGAAGACACGAGGAGAGCGGGTTCGTACCCGTCTCCTTGTACAGCTTCATCATCTCTTCGGACTGGCGCTGCTTGTCGTTTTTGTAGCGCTCCTGAATCGCCTTCATCTTGGGCTGGAGCACTTGCATGTTCCGGGTCGACTTGATCTGCTTCACAAAAAGCGGGACCAGACAGATCCGGATCAGTACCACCAGGGACACGATGGACAGTCCCCAGGCCAAGCCTGTATCGGCACCGAAAATCGCTCCATACAACGCGTGGAACTGAACGATGACCCACGAAACAGGCGTGGTGATGAAACTGAAGATGCTGGCAATCGTGTCCACTAATCAGGCTCCTTGAGCTTTGGGCGAGGTCTCTGCGGCCGGACTGGGGGTTTCGGGGACCGATCCCCCGGAAGGCGCGCCGACGGCGGAGTGTCCGCCCTTGCTTCCGCGCCACGCGTTGCGCAGCAGTTCGTGCCAACGCGGCCGTTTACGCGGCGGAACGTAATCCACGCCACCCGGGGACCACGGGTTGCACCGCAGGATCCGCCAGGCGGTGAGGGCCGTTCCCTTCACCGCGCCATGCCGGTCGATGGCCGTGTACCCGTAGTGCGAACACGACGGGTAGTACCTGCAGACGGGTCCCAGCAAGGGACTGATCGTCCACTGGTACAGCTTGATGAGAGCCAGCAGCGGGTACTTCATCGCGCGCCCCCTCCCAGCAGCCGCTGGAGAGCGGCATCCAGGTCTCGGGCCAGATGTGCGTATTCGGCGTCACCCGAACCGGGGAGCGCCCGTACGACAACCAGGCTACCGGGGGGCAGCACGGACAGTCGTTCGCGTATGAGATGGCGAAGTTTCCGCTTCACCCGGGTGCGTACGACTGCCGCGCCCACAGCCTTGCTCACGACGAAACCCGCACGCGTCGGGGGAGTATTCCCCCCCGGTACGTGCGGGTCCGTTGGACCGCTGCGTAGATGGACGACGAGAAGCGGGCGACCGGCCCGGCGTCCCCGGCGTACCGCGGTCGCGAAGTCCTCGCGCCGCCTCAGCCGATGCTCGGTAGGCAGCACGTCATGACCTGTAGACGATCAGGCGGACAGACGGGCGCGACCCTTGCCACGGCGGGTGGCGAGGATGGCACGGCCGGCGCGGGTGCGCATGCGCAGGCGGAACCCGTGGGTCTTGGCACGACGACGGTTGTTCGGCTGGAAGGTGCGCTTGCTCACTCGGGGGCTCCAGAAAAGTGGGTAGTGGCGTGTAAATCGCCTGGCTGTCACCGTGCGCCCACGAGTAGCCCTCGCGTTTACGCCCGAGTGCACCGCTTCACAACCACAGATCGTGATCTTTGCCCATCGGAGGCAGGCGGCAGCAGCCATCGACAACTCGACCTGGTCACGGTACGCGCGACTACGCCATCCGGTCAAACCAGTCAGTCGCCTGCCCCCATTGTGCACAGGCTGTGGACAACAACTTGAACCACGCGGGTCGGCCTGACTACCTTGGCTGAACTCCGGCTTCATTTCCTGCCGGTCTTCCCACCCCGTCCCGAGAAGCACACATTCGTGGGACCTGCGAGAGAGCGTGCCCTGTGGCTGATGTTCCTGCCGATCTTGCCGCAGTGTGGCCACGCGTGCTGGAGCAGCTCCTCAGGGAGGGCCAGCAGGGCATCGAGCCGAAGGACAAACAGTGGATCGAGCGCTGCCAGCCGCTGGCCCTGGTCGCCGACACGGCGCTGCTCGCCGTCCCCAATGAATGGGGCAAGCGGGTCCTCGAAGGGCGTCTCGCCCCGCTGATCAGCGAGACCCTGAGCCATGAGTGCGGCCGGCCCATCCGGATCGCCATCACGGTCGACGACTCCTCGGGCGAGCCCACGCCGCCGGCGCCGCCCATTCCCCAGCAGCACCGCTACCAGGGCCCGTCCCACGACGAGCAGCGGCAGAGTGATAAATACGACAGTTACGGGCACCACCCGTCCGACGACGGGATGCCCTCGGTCCGTCCCGCGTATCCGGACTACCTGCAGCAGCGGCCGGACCCCGGCGCCTGGCCTCGTACCCAGGAGGACCTTTCCTGGCAGCAGCCCCGATCCGGCGGATACCAGGACCGCGATCCGTACGCCACCGCGCGCCCCCAGCAGCCGCAGCACGACTACCGCCAGCCGCAGGGGCCCGAGCGCCCGCAGTACGAGCAGCAGCGCCCCGAGCGGCACGATCTGCAGGACCCGCAGGCGGCGCGCCACGACGGCGGTCACCCCGGGGGCCGGCACCGCGGAGCGCCCGGGCCGCTGGGCGCTCAGCCCGCCCCGGCCCCCGGGCCCGGCGAGCCGCACGCACGGCTCAATCCGAAGTACCTCTTCGACACCTTTGTCATCGGGGCGTCCAACCGGTTCGCGCACGCGGCGGCGGTCGCGGTCGCGGAGGCGCCGGCCAAGGCGTACAACCCCCTCTTCATCTACGGGGAGTCCGGGCTCGGCAAGACCCACCTGCTCCATGCCATCGGGCACTACGCGCGCAGCCTGTACCCCGGCACCCGGGTGCGATACGTCAGCTCCGAGGAATTCACCAACGAGTTCATCAACTCGATCCGGGACGGCAAGGGCGACACCTTCCGCAAGCGTTACCGCGATGTCGACATCCTCCTGGTCGACGACATCCAGTTCCTGGCGAGCAAGGAGTCGACGCAGGAGGAGTTCTTCCACACCTTCAACACGCTCCACAACGCGAACAAGCAGATCGTGCTGTCCTCCGACCGGCCGCCCAAGCAGCTGATCACCCTCGAGGACCGGCTGCGCAACCGCTTCGAGTGGGGTCTGACGACCGACGTACAGCCGCCCGAGCTGGAGACGCGTATCGCGATCCTGCGCAAGAAGGCGGTACAGGAGCAGTTGAACGCGCCCCCCGAGGTGCTGGAGTTCATCGCGTCCCGGATCTCGCGGAACATCCGTGAGCTGGAGGGCGCGCTGATCCGGGTGACGGCGTTCGCTTCGCTCAACCGGCAGCCGGTCGACCTCGGTCTGACGGAGATCGTCCTCAAGGATCTGATCCCGGGCGGCGAGGACGCGGCTCCGGAGATCACCGCGGCCGCGATCATGGCGGCGACCGCCGACTACTTCGGCCTGACGGTGGAAGACCTCTGCGGCTCGTCGCGGAGCCGGGTGCTGGTGACCGCGCGGCAGATCGCGATGTACCTCTGCCGTGAGCTGACCGACCTCTCGCTGCCCAAGATCGGGGCGCAGTTCGGCGGCCGTGACCATACGACGGTGATGCACGCGGACCGGAAGATCCGCGCGCTGATGGCCGAGCGGCGTTCCATCTACAACCAGGTCACCGAACTCACCAACCGCATCAAGAACGGCTGACCCCGGCTGTCCCGACCGGCAGGCCGGGGCAGCCCGTTGAGGCCGGACGAAGGGCGCCAGGGACCGAGATCCCGGGCGCCCTTCGTCGTACCCTCATCACCGCTGTTCGAATACGGGCCGTCCCGGCGGGCTTCTCCACAGAAAACGAGCCGTTCGGTCGTCCACAGCCTGGGGACAGGGAAGTTGTTCAGGATGCGTCCACAGCGGCACCAGCGAGAACCACATCACCGCTGGTCAGGACCCTGTGGAATTGTGTGCGCCGATGATCCACAGTCTGTGGACGGAAATTTTATCCACAGGGCTTCGCCCTCGTTGTCCACCGGCGGCCCACAGGGCGAGGCGCGTTGCCCACAAGCTGTCCACATCACTGTCCACTGTTCGGCAACGGGACACCCCGGATCACCGGGTCGAGTGAAAGGCATCACACCAAGGAGCCGGATTGGGCTGTGGGGAACCGGGGTAAAGCTGGGGACAGCCCTGGGGAGAAGTACCCCTGTCCTGTGCATCGGTTGTGCAGAACTTTTCGCCGTCCACAGAAGCGGCTGGTTGTCCACGGCCGGACCCACAGGCCCGGTGGACAAAAAAACGGCCTTGACCTGCGCAGATGGCGTTATCCACCGTTTCCACAAGGCCTACTACTACTCCCACTCATAGTTATCGAGGGGTCTGCTTCGAAGTGGGGGCTGTGCACAACTTGGGCCCGGAGCCCTCCCGAGCTGTCGAAGCGACTTGACCCGCAGCAGCACCGAGTGTCGGTGCCGTAGGTCAGACTGGTCCCCGGCATCACAGCCGACGACGAAGGCCAGCAGGGCGAGACAGCAACAGCAGGAGGCGGTTCCGGTGAAGATCCGGGTGGAGCGCGATGTACTCGCGGAGGCGGTGGCCTGGGTGGCCCGCAGCCTCCCTGCCCGCCCGCCGGCGCCTGTCCTTGCGGGCCTTCTGCTGAAGACGGAGGAGGGCAAGCTCAGCTTCTCCAGCTTCGACTACGAGGTCTCCGCACGGGTCGCCGTCGACGCCGAGGTCGAGGAAGAGGGCACGGTCCTCGTCTCAGGACGACTGCTGGCCGACATCTGCCGCTCGCTGCCCAACCGTCCCGTGGAGATTTCCACCGACGGTGTACGGGCGACCGTGGTCTGCGGCTCCTCCCGGTTCACGCTCCACACGCTTCCCGTGGACGAGTACCCGGCACTGCCCCAGATGCCGACGGCGACCGGCACCGTCCCCGGTGAGGTCTTCGCCTCCGCCGCCGCCCAGGTGGCGATCGCGGCCGGGCGAGACGACACGCTTCCCGTGCTCACCGGCGTACGGATCGAGATCGAGGGCGACACGGTCACCCTGGCCTCGACCGACCGTTACCGCTTCGCCGTCCGCGAGTTCCTGTGGAAGCCGGAAGCCGCGGACATCTCCGCGGTCGCGCTGGTGCCCGCCAAGACGCTGCTGGACACCGCCAAGGCTCTGACCAGCGGTGACACCGTCACTCTGGCGCTTTCCGGCTCCGGTGCCGGTGAGGGGCTCATCGGTTTCGAGGGCGCGGGGCGCCGGACGACCACGCGGCTGCTCGAAGGCGACCTGCCGAAGTACCGGACGCTCTTCCCGACCGAGTTCAACTCGGTCGCGGTCATCGAGACCCCGCCGTTTGTCGAGGCCGTCAAGCGCGTCGCGCTGGTCGCCGAGCGCAACACCCCCGTGCGGCTCAGCTTCGAGCAGGGCGTCCTGATCCTCGAGGCCGGTTCCAGCGACGACGCACAGGCTGTGGAGCGGGTCGACGCGCAGCTGGAGGGCGACGACATCTCGATCGCCTTCAACCCGACCTTCCTCCTGGACGGTCTGAGCGCGATCGACTCCCCCGTGGCGCAGCTGTCCTTCACGACCTCCACGAAGCCGGCGCTGCTCAGCGGCAAGCCCGACGTCACGGCGGAGGCGGACGACGCCTACAAGTACCTGATCATGCCTGTACGGCTGAGCGGCTGACCCCACAGGTGAGAAGGGGCGCCCCGGCGTAATCTCGGGCGTAGGTACAAAATCGCCTCGACGCTTAAGGAACCACTGATGGAGCTCGGTCTCGTCGGTCTCGGCAAGATGGGTGGCAACATGCGCGAGCGCATTCGCCACGCAGGCCACACCGTCATCGGATACGACCGCAACCAGGACATCGCGGACGTCCACAGCCTCAAGGAGCTTGTCGACAAGCTCAAGGGCCCGCGCGTGATCTGGGTCATGGTCCCGGCCGGTGCGGCGACGCAGGCCACGATCGACGAGCTGGCGGGGCTGCTGTCCCCCGGTGACGTCGTGGTCGACGGCGGCAACTCCCGCTGGACGGACGACGAGAAGCACGCGGTCGAGCTGGGCATCAAGGGCATCGGCTTCGTCGACTGCGGTGTCTCCGGTGGCGTCTGGGGCCTGAAGAACGGCTACGCGCTGATGTACGGCGGCACGCCGGAGAACGTCGCCAAGGTGCAGCCCATCTTCGACGCGCTCAAGCCCGAGGGTGACCTCGGCGCCGTTCACGCGGGCAAGGTCGGCGCCGGCCACTTCGCCAAGATGGTTCACAACGGTATCGAGTACGCCATGATGCAGGCGTACGCCGAGGGCTGGGAGCTGCTGGAGAAGGTCGGCTCCGTCACCGACGTCCGTGAGGTCTTCCGCTCGTGGCAGGAGGGCACGGTCATCCGTTCCTGGCTGCTGGACCTCGCGGTCAACGCCCTGGACGAGGACGAGCACCTGGAGCAGCTGCGGGGCTACGCCGAGGACTCCGGCGAGGGCCGCTGGACAGTCGAGGCGGCCATCGACCACGCCGTACCGCTGCCCGCGATCACCGCTTCGCTGTTCGCGCGCTTCGCGTCCCGGCAGGACGACTCGCCGCAGATGAAGATGATCGCCGCGCTGCGTAACCAGTTCGGCGGTCACGCCGTCGCGGCGAGCGAGCCCAAGAAGTCCGAGAAGTAACTCCGCATCCGGGAGGCCGGCGCACATCCATGCACGTCACGCATCTGTCGCTGGCCGACTTCCGGTCGTACGCCCGGGTCGAGGTTCCGCTCGATCCGGGCGTCACCGCGTTCGTGGGGGCGAACGGGCAGGGGAAGACCAATCTGGTCGAGGCGGTCGGCTATCTGGCGTCCCTCGCCAGCCACCGGGTCTCGTCCGACGCGCCGCTGGTGCGGATGGGCGCGGAACGCGCGGTGATCAGGGCCGCCGTCACCCAGGGCGAGCGCTCCCAGCTGGTCGAGCTCGAGCTGAACCCCGGCCGGGCGAACCGGGCCCGTATCAACCGGTCTTCGCAGGTCAAGCCGCGCGACGTGCTGGGAATCGTACGGACCGTGCTCTTCGCGCCGGAGGACCTGGCGCTGGTGAAGGGCGATCCGGGTGAGCGGCGGCGTTTTCTGGACGAGCTGATCACGGCGCGTTCGCCGCGGATGGCCGGGGTGCGGTCCGACTACGACCGCGTCCTCAAACAGCGCAATACGCTCCTGAAATCGGCCGCGATGGCGCGACGGCACGGCGGCCGCGGCATGGACCTCTCGACGCTGGACGTGTGGGACCAGCACCTGGCGCGGGTGGGCGCGGAGCTGCTGGCGCAGCGGGGCGATCTGATCGCGTCGCTCCAGCCGCTGACGGACAAGGCGTACGAGCAACTGGCGCCCGGCGGCGGGCCCGTCACGCTGGAGTACCGTTCCTCCGCCGAAAACGCCGGAAACGCGGGAAACACCGCACGTGCCGGAAACGCCGGCGGCGCGGTCGGCGCCGAGATCGCGCACAGCCGTGACGAGCTGTACGCGCAGCTGATGGCCGCGCTGGCCGAGGTGCGCAAGCAGGAGGTCGAGCGGGGCGTGACGCTCGTCGGCCCGCACCGCGACGACCTGGTGCTGAAGCTGGGACAGCTGCCGGCGAAGGGGTACGCGAGCCATGGCGAGTCCTGGTCGTACGCGCTGGCGCTGCGCCTCGCCTCGTACGACCTGCTGAGGTCCGAGGGCAATGAGCCGGTGCTGGTCCTCGACGACGTGTTCGCCGAGCTGGACGCCCGGCGCCGCGAGCGTCTGGCGGAGCTGGTGGTCCACGGCGAGCAGGTGCTGGTGACGGCGGCGGTGGACGACGACGTGCCCGGCGTGCTCGCGGGGGCGCGCTTCATGGTGGCCGACGGCGTCGTGGAGCGGGTATGAGCGGCAACGCGAGCGGCAGCGGCCGGCGGAGGCCCGGCAGCCCCGGCCCCGAGCTGCCGGAGGCGTCGGACGGGACGCCCGCGCCCCCCGAAGCGCCCCAGTCGTCCGGCGTCGATCTCGCCCGGGTCGCGCTGCGCGCGGCGAAGGAGCAGGCGCGGGCACGTGGTGACGCCGCGCAGCAGAAGAAGCAGGCCAGGCGGGGCGGCGGGCTGCGCTCCGGGGCGCGTGCCGACGGCCGCGATCCGCTGCCGCTCGGCGCGGCCATCAACCGGCTGATCACGGAACGCGGCTGGGAGGCCCCGGCCGCCGTGGGCGGGGTGATGGGCCGCTGGCCCCAGATCGTCGGTGACGACGTGGCGAAGCACTGCGTACCCACGAAGTACGACGAGAGCAACGACGAGCGTGTGCTGACGGTGCAGTGCGATTCGACGGCGTGGGCGACCCAGCTGCGGCTGCTGGCGCCGAGTCTGGTGGCCCGGCTGAACGAGGACCTGGGCCACGGCACCGTACGGCTGCTCAAAGTCCTCGGTCCGAGCGGTCCGCCGCAGCGGTACGGGCGGCTGCGGGCACCGGGCAGCAAGGGGCCGGGAGACACGTACGGCTGACCGGGCCGTGCCTGCCTTGACCCGGGCGCGCTTCGTCCGGGCCGCTGCCCCGGGGGCCTGTGCGAGGCCTGCCGTGGACCGCCGTGCCCTGAGCGGACAGGGGTGAAGAGTGAGGCGTCCCTCACCGTAGCGGGAGGTTGACAGGCCGAAGCGCTCAATGCCCGTGTGAGCCTCTTGGAGCCCCTTCCCCGATATGGGGAGTCGGTAGCCGCTCATTCAGGGCGGCACATGCGGACTCAGGTACCGGCAAACCCCCATTCGGGTCGGCGCTACCGGTAGACTGGTGTCAAATCCCGCTCTGCTTGCGGGAACCGTCATCAGATGCTGACGCATGCCGAACGACGCAGCCGCTCCCGCGAGCCGGAGAACGGCCTGTGCTGTGCCAGAAAGGGCGCTTCGTGGCCGATTCCGGCAACCCCAATGAGAAGAATCCGTCCGCTGCCCCTGGTGGGCACGGCGAGGTGACCGCCTCGTACGACGCGAGCGCGATCACCGTGCTCGAGGGCCTGGACGCGGTCCGCAAGCGGCCCGGTATGTACATCGGGTCGACCGGTGAGCGTGGTCTGCATCACCTCGTCTACGAGGTCGTCGACAACTCCGTCGACGAGGCCCTGGCCGGGCACGCGGACACCATCGACGTCACGATCCTCGCGGACGGCGGCGTACGCGTGATCGACAACGGCCGCGGTATCCCGGTGGACATCGTCCCGTCCGAGGGCAAGCCGGCCGTCGAGGTCGTCCTCACGGTGCTGCACGCGGGCGGCAAGTTCGGCGGCGGCGGGTACGCCGTCTCCGGCGGTCTGCACGGCGTGGGTGTCTCCGTCGTGAACGCGCTGTCGTCCAAGGTCGCGGTCGACGTCAAGCGCGACGGCCACCGCTGGACGCAGGACTACAAGCTCGGTGTGCCGACGGCGCCCCTGGCCCGCAACGAGGAGACGGCCGAGTCCGGGACGACGGTCACGTTCTGGGCCGACGCGGACATCTTCGAGACGACGGTCTACTCCTTCGAGACGCTGTCCCGGCGTTTCCAGGAGATGGCGTTCCTCAACAAGGGCCTGACCCTGACGCTGACCGACGAGCGCGAGTCGGCGAAGGCTGTCGCGGGCGCGGATGTCGCGGGCACGGACACGCCTGAGGTGCCGGAGGCCGAGCAGGTCAGGACGGTCACGTATTTCTACGAGGGCGGCATCGTCGACTTCGTGAAGTACCTCAACTCCCGCAAGGGCGAGCTGATCCATCCGACGGTCATCGACATCGAGGCCGAGGACAAGGAGCGGATGCTCTCGGTCGAGATCGCGATGCAGTGGAACACGCAGTACAGCGAGGGCGTGTACTCCTTCGCGAACACGATCCACACGCATGAGGGCGGTACGCACGAGGAGGGCTTCCGCGCGGCGATGACCGGTCTGGTCAACCGCTACGCGCGCGAGAAGAAGTTCCTGCGCGAGAAGGACGACAACCTGGCGGGCGAGGACATCCGCGAGGGTCTGACGGCGATCATCTCGGTGAAGCTGGGCGAGCCGCAGTTCGAGGGTCAGACGAAGACGAAGCTCGGCAACACCGAGGCGAAGACCTTCGTGCAGAAGATCGTGCACGAGCACCTGACGGACTGGTTCGACCGGCATCCGAACGAGGCCGCGGACATCATCCGCAAGGCGATCCAGGCCGCCACGGCCCGGGTCGCGGCCCGTAAGGCGCGTGACCTGACCCGTCGCAAGGGCCTGCTGGAGAGCGCGTCCCTGCCGGGCAAGCTGAGCGACTGCCAGTCGAACGACCCGTCCAAGTGCGAGATCTTCATCGTCGAGGGTGACTCGGCCGGTGGTTCCGCGAAGTCGGGCCGTAACCCGATGTACCAGGCCATCCTGCCGATCCGCGGCAAGATCCTGAACGTCGAGAAGGCACGGATCGACAAGATCCTCCAGAACACCGAGGTCCAGGCGCTGATCTCGGCGTTCGGCACCGGTGTGCACGAGGACTTCGACATCGAGAAGCTCCGCTATCACAAGATCATCCTGATGGCGGACGCCGACGTCGACGGCCAGCACATCAACACCCTGCTGCTGACGTTCCTGTTCCGCTTCATGCGGCCGCTGGTCGAGGCCGGGCACGTCTACCTGTCGCGCCCGCCGCTGTACAAGATCAAGTGGGGCAGGGACGACTTCGAGTACGCGTACTCCGACCGGGAGCGCGATGCCCTGATCGAGCTGGGCAAGCAGAACGGCAAGCGGATCCGCGAGGACTCGATCCAGCGCTTCAAGGGCCTCGGCGAGATGAACGCCGAGGAACTGCGGATCACCACGATGGACGTCGACCACCGGGTGCTCGGCCAGGTCACCCTGGACGACGCGGCCCAGGCCGATGATCTGTTCTCGGTGCTGATGGGGGAGGACGTCGAGGCGCGGCGTTCGTTCATCCAGCGCAATGCCAAGGACGTCCGCTTCCTCGACATCTGAGTCGGCCTCAGCTGACGGATTCGACAAGGCCGAAAGGAACACTGACCAGCAATGGCCGACGAGAACACCCCCGGTACCCCCGAGACTCCCGACTCACCCGGCAGTCCTGACACCCCCGACTCCGCCGCGGCGCCCATCGTCGTGCAGGAGGTCGCCGCGGTGGAGGGGCTGGCGATGCGGGTCGAGCCGGTCGGGCTCGAAACGGAGATGCAGCGCTCGTATCTCGACTACGCGATGTCCGTCATCGTCTCGCGCGCGCTGCCGGACGTACGGGACGGACTGAAGCCCGTACACCGCCGTGTCCTGTACGCGATGTACGACGGCGGTTACCGGCCCGAGAAGGGCTTCTACAAGTGCGCCCGCGTCGTCGGTGACGTCATGGGTACGTACCACCCGCACGGCGACTCCTCGATCTACGACGCGCTGGTCCGCCTCGCGCAGCCGTGGTCGATGCGGATGCCGCTGGTGGACTCCAACGGTAACTTCGGCTCTCCCGGCAACGACCCGGCCGCCGCCATGCGGTACACCGAGTGCAAGCTGATGCCGCTGTCGATGGAGATGCTCCGGGACATCGACGAGGAGACCGTCGATTTCACGGACAACTACGACGGCCGCAACCAGGAGCCGACGGTCCTGCCGGCCCGGTTCCCGAACCTGCTGATCAACGGTTCGGCCGGTATCGCGGTCGGTATGGCCACGAACATCCCGCCGCACAACCTCCGTGAGGTCGCGGCCGGCGCGCAGTGGGCGCTCGAGCACCCTGACGCGAGCCAGGAAGAGCTGCTCGACGCGCTGATCGAGCGGATCAAGGGCCCGGACTTCCCGTCGGGCGCGCTGGTCGTGGGACGCAGCGGCATCGAGGACGCGTACCGCACGGGCCGCGGTTCGATCACGATGCGCGCGGTGGTCGCGGTCGAGGAGATCCAGAACCGCCAGTGCCTGGTGGTCACGGAGCTGCCGTACCAGACCAACCCGGACAACCTCGCGCAGAAGATCGCCGACCTGGTCAAGGACGGCAAGGTCGGCGGTATCGCGGACGTCCGCGACGAGACGTCCTCGCGCACGGGCCAGCGGCTCGTGGTCGTCCTGAAGCGGGACGCGGTCGCCAAGGTCGTGCTGAACAACCTGTACAAGCACACCGAGCTGCAGACCAACTTCGGCGCGAACATGCTGGCGCTGGTCGACGGCGTGCCGCGCACGCTGTCGCTGGACGCGTTCATCCGGCACTGGGTGACGCACCAGATCGAGGTCATCGTCCGCCGTACGAAGTTCCGGCTGCGCAAGGCCGAGGAGCGGGCGCACATCCTGCGCGGTCTGCTCAAGGCCCTGGACGCGATCGACGAGGTCATCGCGCTGATCCGGCGCAGCGACACGGTCGATGTGGCGCGTACGGGCCTGATGGGGCTGCTGTCGATCGACGAGATCCAGGCGAACGCGATCCTGGAGATGCAGCTGCGCAGGCTGGCGGCGCTGGAGCGGCAGAAGATCGTCGCCGAGCACGACGAACTCCAGCTGAAGATCGACGAGTACCAGGCGATCCTGGCGTCGCCGCAGAAGCAGCGTCAGATCGTCAGCGAGGAACTGGCCGTCATCGTCGAGAAGTTCGGCGACGACCGGCGCTCCAAGCTGGTGCCCTTCGACGGTGACATGTCCATCGAGGACCTGATCGCCGAGGAGGACATCGTCGTCACGATCTCGCGCGGCGGCTATGTGAAGCGTACGAAGACGGACGACTACCGCTCGCAGAAGCGCGGCGGCAAGGGCGTACGTGGCACCAAGCTCAAGGAAGACGACATCGTCGACCACTTCTTCGTGTCGACGACGCATCACTGGCTGCTGTTCTTCACGAACAAGGGCCGCGTCTACCGGGCGAAGGCCTACGAACTGCCGGACGCCGGGCGGGACGCGCGGGGTCAGCATGTGGCCAATCTGCTGGCCTTCCAGCCGGACGAGCAGATCGCCGAGATCCTGGCGATCCGTGATTACGAGGCGGCGCCCTATCTGGTGCTGGCCACCAAGGCCGGGCTGGTCAAGAAGACCCCGCTCAAGGACTACGATTCACCGCGTTCGGGCGGCGTCATCGCGATCAACCTCCGGGAGACGGAGACGGGCGCGGACGACGAGCTGATCGGCGCCGAACTGGTGTCCGCGGAGGACGACCTCCTCCTCATCAGCAGGAAGGCGCAGTCGATCCGGTTCACGGCGACGGACGAGTCGCTGCGGCCCATGGGCCGTGCCACATCCGGCGTGAAGGGGATGAGTTTCCGCGAGGGTGACGAACTGCTCTCGATGAATGTCGTCCGGCCCGGTACGTTCGTCTTCACGGCCACGGACGGCGGGTACGCGAAGCGGACGCCCATCCGGGAGTATCGCGTCCAGGGCCGTGGTGGCCTCGGTATCAAGGCTGCGAAGATCGTGGAGGACCGCGGTTCCCTCGTCGGCGCGCTGGTGACCGAGGAAACCGATGAGATCCTGGCCATCACCCTGGGCGGTGGCGTGATTCGTACGCGAGTCAGCGAAGTCAGGGAGACGGGCCGTGACACCATGGGCGTCCAACTGATCAACCTGGGCAAGCGCGATGCCGTCGTCGGCATCGCCCGCAACGCAGAGGCAGGCCGTGAGGCTGAAGAGGTCGACGGGACGGAAGACCCGGGGACCGAAGACGCTGTCGCGGCAGATGCCGTTTCGGCACAGGCCGATACGGCCGGGGCCGCCGAGGGCACGGAGCCTTCGGTCGGCGAGCACGAGGAGTAGAGCGTGAGTGGAGCCACGGGCGCCGGATCGGCCGCTTCCGGAGCGAACGGTGCACGTGGCCCTGCCACGGACTCCCAGGGGGTAAGGATGACGGAGACCCGGGGGCAGCAGCCCCCGTACGAGACCTACGGCTCCGATTCCGCGCAGCCGTACCATCCGCCGCAGGCGTACCCCTCACCGGGCGGTACGCAGGGCGGCCAGGGCCAGCCGCGTGGCACGGGTGCCGGTCCCGGGCAGCAGGCGGACGCGGTGCGCCGGCCGCGGACGGGCGCGCGGACCACTCCGCGTACACGCAAGGCGCGGCTGCGGGTGGCGAAGGCCGATCCGTGGTCGGTGATGAAGGTCAGCTTCCTGCTCTCCATCGCGCTCGGTGTGTGCACGGTCGTCGCGGCGTCGGTGCTGTGGATGGTCATGGACGCGATGGGCGTCTTCTCGACGGTCGGCGGAACGATCAGTGAGGCCACGGGCTCGAACGAGAGCAATGGCTTCGATCTGCAGTCGTTCCTGTCGCTGCCGAGGGTGCTCATCTTCACCTCGGTCATCGCGGTGATCGACGTGGTGCTCGCGACGGCGCTGGCGACGCTGGGTGCCTTCATCTACAACCTCTCGGCCGGTTTTGTGGGCGGCGTTGAGCTCACGCTGGCCGAGGACGAGTAGGACCGGGTATCGATTTTGGTACTGCCCCTGAAGTG
Organism: Streptomyces sp. NPDC088725; assembly: GCF_044751305.1. Taxonomy (NCBI): domain Bacteria; kingdom Bacillati; phylum Actinomycetota; class Actinomycetes; order Kitasatosporales; family Streptomycetaceae; genus Streptomyces; species Streptomyces sp. NPDC088725. The sequence goes on along the minus strand of NZ_JBIVLO010000004.1, from coordinate 313,049 downwards.
CGCTAATCTTCAGGGGCAGCGCGGGGCTATAGCTCAGTTGGTTAGAGCGCATCCCTGATAAGGATGAGGCCACAGGTTCAAATCCTGTTAGCCCCACCGCGTAAAAGGCCCCTCAGTCATCCGTGACTGAGGGGCCTTTGGCATGAGAGGACTTCTGCGGTGGAACTCTTTACACGGTCGAGTTGACGCGTCTGCGGGGCGCGGGCAGGCACCCGGATCGGTATCGGCCGGTGTGTATAGTCGGGCGCCTGAAGTCCACTACGTCAAGGAAAGACGAGGTCGCGCGATGAAGAAGCTTCTCTTGCTCGCACTGGCCGCCATCGGCGGGCTCCTCGTGTACCGCCAGATCCAGGCGGACCGCGCCGAGCAGGATCTGTGGACGGAGGCGACCGACTCCGTGCCCGCAGGCTCGGGTGTCTGAGTCGCAGCAGTCCTGAACCGAGCCCCGGCCGCCGAGCGGCCGGGGTTTCGTGCTGCTCGGGGGCCTGTGGGGCCGGCGCGGACCGCCTCCGGCGACCTCCCTGAATTCACTCACGCAAAATCTTGCCTTGCTAAGGCAAATCCAGTGGGGGTGAGAGGACGGCGCTCGCACGGGCCGCACACGGGCGGAGGGCGCCCGGTCCACGGCCGGGACCGTGGCGGACGCGCTGTCCGACGTCTCTCCGGCGTGGCCGCGGGTGCGCGGCGGAGAGACGTCGGTGCACGGCGCCGGTCAGCCGGCCGACTGTACGGAAACCCGGCTCGTACGTCCGGTGCTGCCGTCCGGTCCGGCAGCCCTGGCCGGCGCTGTGGCGGCAGTACGGTCCGGTGGGGCGGCTCCCCCGTCGGTCTGTCGCCGCGGAACCGCGCAGGGCCTGCCACGCCAGGCCGACGGCGCGATCGCCGCCCGCGCGATCCTGTGATGCCCGACGACGAGGGCGCGACACCGCTCGCTTCGGCCTTCGCCGCGTCCCGAGCGAGGACGGCGACCGGAGATGCGGCGCGGCGGGTACGTACCGGCCTGGTCGTCGAGCCGGAGAGCAAACCCCTTCCAGACACGGCGCGTTGGCCGCCGGAGCTGACGTACGGGGTGGAGGCCCCGGTACGGATGGGGCCGCAGTACGGTTCCCGGCGGTGGCCGGTGGCCGGTTTTCGGCGGTGGCCGGCGGCAAGGGCGGGCGGGCCGATTCGCAGGGGCGCGCTGCTTATTCGGGCGACCGTGCGGACAGCGGCCGGAGCGCCGGGGCAGGATGGACCGGCGACGCGATCGTGGCGACGGCGGCGGCCGCCACGGCCGTTCTGGTCGCTGGGTTCGGGTACGTACGGGTGCGGCGCGGGGCGTCGGGAGCTACGAGGGGAAGCGCGTCAGCAGGCGGCGCGTGAAGGGGGAGCGCGTGACGGCGGACGGCATGAGGGCCCGGAGCGGATCCCAACGGCTCTACGGGGCCCGGAGGTTGGCGAGGACGGCGCTGGCCGGGGCGGCGGCGGTGTGCGTGGTGGCGGCGCTGCCCGGGCAGTCCTGGGCGGCCGGTGAGCCGGGTCCGTACGCCTTCCAGCCCGGGGCGGCGCGGGTCAGCGGCGCGGCGACGACGAGCGACGCGAAGGGGCTCGGGGCCGGTTCCGCCTACCGTGACTCGATCGGTCCCGGCGACACACTCTTCTACCGGGTGGACCTGGACGCCGAGACGAACGAGTACGTGTCGGCGGTGGCGGTGCCGGCCCCGGGTGCGAAGGTGAGCTTCTCGGACAGGATCGAGGTTTCCCTGCAGAATCGTGACGGTAGGGACTGCGGTTCCAACAGCGAACGCTTCGGCTCGGCGGGCCAGTTCTCCCGGCCGCTCGCGGCCTATGCCTTCCGGGAGAGCGGCAAGGGCAAGTTCGCTCCCTGCCAGGAGGCCGGCTCCTACTACGTCGTCGTCGAGCGGACCAGCGGGGCCGCGTCGGACCCGGGACCGTGGGAACTGGAGCTGCGTCAGGTCTCGGAACCCGGCCTCCTCAAGGAGGGTCCCACCGAGGCGCCGAAGAGCTGGCCGAGCGCTTCCCCCGTGCCGCTCACCGACCACCCGCGGTCGCGCGCGGGCGGCGCCGGCTTCTACGACGCCAAGGGGCTCACGGAGGGCGAGTGGTCGGCGGAGATCAAGCCCGGCGAATCCCTCTTCTACCGGGTGCCGGTGGACTGGGGACAGCAGCTCTTCACCAGCGCGGATCTGGGCAGCAGCTCCGACGGAACGGGACTGGTCCCCGGCGCGCTCTCCCTGGCGCTGTACAACCCGGCGCTCGGCCTGGTCGACAGCGGCAACTCCGTTCTGTACGACGGCAAGCAGAAGACGACGTCGATCCCGCCGATGCCACCGGTGGCGTACGAGAACCGCTTCTCCTTCAGCGTCGGAGAGCGGAGCATGCGTTTCGCCGGCTGGTACTACCTGCGGGTGAGCCTCAACCCGAAGGTGGGCGAGGTGTTCGGCGAGAAACCGTACAGGCTGACCCTCCAGGTGAACGTCGAGGGCAAGGCGAAGAGCGGGCCCGGGTACGCGGACGACCCGGGCATCTTCGACGTGTCCGGCGACGACAGGGGCGAGGCGTCGGACGGGCTGAGCGACGCCGGTGCGGCGAGGAGCGGCACGATGCGGCTGATCGCGGCCGGCGGGATCGGCACCGGGACCGTGCTCGTGGCGTGGCTCGGCGTATGGACGCTGCTGGCCCGGCGGCGCGCGGCCGGGGAACCGGGCCGGGGTCCGGACGTACCTGGGCAGGGGCAGGGGTACGGCCAGGTCCAGAGCCAGGAGTACGGGCAGGGCCAGGGGTACGGGCAGGGCCAGGGGTACGGGCCGCCGCCGGCCTGGTAGTTCAGCCGGACGGCTGGGCCAGCGCCCAGATACCCACCGCGAAGCAGACCAGCGCGATCAGCAGAACCGGGACGGTCACCTTCGGGGGCGGCCCCGGTCGTTTGGCGGCGGCATGAAGAGCGCGCGGAGCGTGGGTGGCATGCGAGGCGTGCGAGGCGGCCGATAGGGGGAGAACCGGGTGGTCTTGAGCGGTATACGGACGAGTGGGGACGTGTTCGCGGCGAGCCCCTGCCGTCTGCGCCTGGGCCAGGTCGGGCGGGGAGGCGGGAGGAGCGACGGGGGCGGGGTACTGCGGCTGCTGCTGGGGCAGTTGGGGCTGCGGCCGGTCGGAGGGCGGAGGCGGCGGGGGAAGACGGAAGCTGCCGGTCTGTGAGACGGCGGGGGAGTCGGGCGGGGTGGGCGCGTGGGGGGACGAGGGCGCGGAGAGAGGCGTTCCGGGGTGTTGCTCCGGCTCCGGCTGCGATTGCTGTGGCTGCTGTGGCTGCTGCGGCTCGGCGGCGAGCGGACCGGATGGGCCGAACTCGGCGGGCAGCGGGCCGATTTGGTCGAAGACCTCGACGGTCTCGGCGGTCTCGTCGCCGGGTCCCGGCTCAGGAAGCAGCTCCACCGCCGCTGTCAGGGCCTTGCGCGCCCCCGTGGCCGTACGGAACCGCGCGTGCGGATCGGGCTGGAGCAGGCCCGCCAAGACCTGCCACAGCGGCTCAGGGATGCCTTGCGGCGCCCCTGGGGTCCCGTGCTCGGCGAAATACTCGACCAGGGCCCTGGCGTCGGGCTTCTGGCCCTGGAGGAGGAAGAGAGCCACCAGACCGACCGCGAAGAGGTCGGCGGGGAAGTCCGGCTCGGCGCCCATCATCTGCTCGGGTGCGAAGTAACCGGGCGTCCCCACGACGTAGTTGGTCTCCGTCAGGCGCGGTTCGCCCTGCCGCATGGAGATGCCGAAGTCGGAGAGCCGCAGGTGCGGCCGCGCCGTGCCGGTCGCCTCCATGAGGATGTTGGCGGGCTTGATGTCGCGGTGGATGACCCCCTCGGCGTGCACGGCGGCGAGGCCGGACAGCAGCTGGTCGAGAAGGACACACACGAAACGCGGCGGCAGCGGACCGTAGTCGCCGATCACATGCGCCAGCGAACCGCCGCTCACCAGATCCATGGTGAACAGGACCTTGTCGTCGTCCGCGGCCCAGCTGGCCGGGGCGAGGACATGCGGATGATCGATCCTCAGCGCCTGTTCCCTGACGAAGCGCAGCAGTGTGTGCGCGTCGCTCTGCTGCAGGACCTTCGCCGCCACGTAGCGGCGGCGCCGGTGGTCCCAGGCCCGCCACACGGCACCGACACCGCCCCGCCCGATCGGGTCGATCAGCTCGTACCGCCCCGCGAAGACCTCACCCATTGCGCCGTGCCCCCCGTTGTGTCGTACGGCTCAGCTCTGGTGCGCCTCGTAATGGGCGACCGCTTCCGCGGTGCGGCCCGCGCCGTACACCCTTAGGAACTCTGCCAGTTCGGGCTGGGACGGCGCGAGAGCGTTGGCCGCGTCGATGATGTCGCCGGCCGCCGAGACGGACCGCAGCAGCGACTGGATCTCCCGCACGACGCGGCGCACGGTCGGCGCTCCGGAACCGTTGGCCGTCTGGCCCGTGGTGCCGGTGAGGACGGAGCCGCCCTGCGATTTCTTGATCTCGTCCATCCGGTCGGTGGCCTCCGCGGCGCTGACGCTGCCGTCGGCCACCTGCCTCGCCAGATCCTGCAACGCCTGCACCCGCTGCACCACGGCCGGATTGCCGATCTTCGCGCGCTGCCCGCTCATCAACTGGGACAGCATCGGCGCGGACAGCCCGAGAACCGCGGCCAGCCGGGCCTGGTTCAGGCCCAGATCGTCGATGAGACGACGGAAGAGCGCCCCCAGCGGCTCCCCGTACCAGCTTCGCTGCAGCTCTCTGGCTCTCGCGGTCGAGTCCTGTTGTGTGGCGTCCATCGCGGTCTCCCCATCGCTTCCCCGTCCGGCAGCTTCGCTGCTGCGAACCTGTTGGGCATCTTACGGAGCGTGGTCGTGGACGGGGAGCCCTCGTCCTTTTACGAGATCGCGCGGAACACCCGGTAGAGTTGTCTCCGGCACTGGCCGAACCGCCTCCGCGGTTCAGCTACGCCGACCCGTCAAGGGGCCTTAGCTCAGTTGGTAGAGCGCTGTCTTTGCATGGCAGATGTCAGGAGTTCGACTCTCCTAGGCTCCACATCGAATGAGGCCCCCTGACCTGCGGAAACGCGGGTCCGGGGGCCTCTTCGTGTTCGTCATGTCAACACCGTGTCACCACGGACCTGCCAGCCGCTCCTCTTCCACCTGCTCGCGGTGCACCGACGGTTCGCGGGTTCATGGCGAGCCCGCTCTCCCCGCTCGCCAGGCCTCTCCCTGCCGGGAGTTCCGCAGGGTGCCGCGACGGGCCGGATCTCGCCCTTGTGGCAGGCGGACGGAGCGCCGCCGGGACGGGGGCACGCTAAAAAAAACGATGGCCATTGCTGGAACAATCCGTGATGAGCGACCCCGTAGATTGACCTGCGCACCACGAAGATCGGATCATGAAACACCTCGATCCCGGTGTCGGGCTGGTTCGGATCGAATGACTGGAGAGCACTCGTGAAGTTCCGCCAGCAGGCACTTTCCAAACTGCAGTCATCAGATGAGATCGACCTTCCAGTACGTCTCGTCCGTCCTCAAGGACTGCTGGTTCTCAGTGTGACCGTGCTCGTCGTGCTCGCCGCTTTCCTCTGGGCGGTGACCGGTTCCGTGACGCCGACGCTCAACACCTCCGGTGTTCTCACTCATGGGCAGGGCAGTTACGTCCTGCAGAGCCCCGTCGCCGGTCAGGTCACCGAAGTAGTGGCCAAGGAAGGGCAGATGGTGGCCGCGGAAGCCCCCGTGGTCAAGGTGCGCACCGCGAAAGGCAGCGAGGTCGTCAAGAGCGTCGCGGCCGGCCGCCTGACGACGCTGGCCACCGCGATCGGCGCTGTGGTCGCCCCGGGGACGGAGGTGGCGTCCCTGGAGTTGGTGGATCGTGCCGACGCGCCTCTCAAGGCCGTGCTCTACCTGTCGTCGCAGAGTGCCGCCACCGTGTCGAGGGGGGACCGGGTGGACCTCACCGTGCAGTCCGTGTCACCCGGGGAACACGGACTGCTGAGCGGCCGGGTGGAAACGGTCGGACAGACCACCGAGACGCGCCTGGGGATCGCCGGTTTCCTGGGAAGCGCGCAGCTGGCCGACCGTTTCTCCCGGGAGGGGCAGCCGGTGGCCGTGATGGTGCTGCTGGACCGTTCGAAACACACCGCCTCGGGATACGTGTGGTCCTCCCCCGACGGACCGCGGCACGCGCCCGAATCCATGACACTGATCAGCGCCACCATCCACCTTGCCGAACAGCGCCCGATCGATTGGCTGCTCTCGTGACCACAGGGACCGGCTCCGCACCGGCGACTCCGCCGACGAATGGATCGGCGACTCCACCGACGGCCCAGCGGCTCTCATCCTCCGCGCGGCCGCCGGGGCCCGGACCCGGCGGCGGACGGCACAGGGCGCCGAAGGGCGGGACCCGGTGGGCCCCGGGAGAGAAGAGGACGAAACAGCGCGTCGTCCGGACGCCCACGGTCCTTCAGATGGAGGCGGTGGAATGCGGTCCCGCGTCGCTGGCCTCGGTGCTCGCACACCACGGACGTCATGTGTCCCTGGAGGAACTGCGCCTGGTCTGCGGGGTGTCGCGTGACGGGTCGCGGGCGAACAACCTGCTGAAGGCCGCGCGCCGATACGACCTGCAGGCCAAGGGCATGCAGATGGAGGCGGCGGCACTCGCCGAGATACGGGCGCCGGCCATTCTCTTCTGGGAGTTCAGACACTTCGTCGTGTACGAGGGCATGGCGAGCCGGTTCGGTCAGCAGGGTGTGTACATCAACGACCCCGCGCGGGGGCGCCGTTTCGTCCCGGCCGAGGACTTCGACACCAGCTACACCGGCATCGTTCTGCTGTTCGAGCCGTCGGACACCTTTCGTCCGGGGGGCAGTCGGCCCAGTGCGCTCAAGGCGGTTCCGGAGCGGATGCGGGGGACCAGGGGGACCCTGCTCGCCGCGCTGATCTCCAGTGTGCTGCTCGTCGCGGTCGGCGCGGCGGTGCCCGCGCTCAGCCACATGTACATCGATTCCTTCCTCATGGGCGGTCAGACCTTTCTGCTGGGAACGATCTTCCCGGCTCTGGCTGTCATGGTGGTGCTCACCGCGGTGTTGACGGGTTTGCAGCAAGCGCACCTGCTCCGGGGGCGCGTCATCTCGTCCACGCTCACCAGCGCCCGCTTTCTGCGTCATCTCCTCAAGCTGCCGGTGACGTTCTTCACGCAGCGCAGCCCCGCCGATCTGGCTCACCGCCTCCAGTCCAACGAGGCGGTGGCCGAGACACTGGCGCGCGACCTCACGGCGGCGGCGGTGGACGGGATGGTCGTCACTCTGTACGCCGTCCTTCTGTGGACGTACGACCCTCAACTGACTTTCGTGGGCGTGCTGATAGCGCTGCTCAATGTCGCGGCCATGAGAATCGTGATCCGGCTGAGGTCCACGCACACCCAGAAGCTCCGCGCGGACAACGCACGGCTCACGAACACGTCCTACACCGGTCTTCAGTTCATCGAAACCCTCAAGGCCACGGGCGGTGAGGACGGCTTCTTCAGCCGCTGGGCCGGACAGCACGCGGCCACGCTGGAGGACAAGCAGCGCCTCGGTGTGCCCAGCGCGGCTCTGGCCGTCGTCGCGCCGACCCTCGCCACGCTCAACAGCGCGCTGATCCTGTGGATCGGCGGGCTGCGGGCGGTGGACGGAGCGATCTCGATCGGTTTGCTCGTCGCCTTCCAGGCACTGGTCACGCGTTTCACCGCGCCGGTCACCCGGTTGAACGGCGTGGCGGGCCGTGTCCAGGATTTCGGCGCCGACGTGGTCCGGCTCAAGGATGTCGAGAGTTTCCCCGCCGATCCCCTCTTCTCCCGCCAGGAGCCGGACGACGTCACGCGCAGGCTCACGGGCCATGTCACCCTGAAGAACGTCACCTTCGGCTACAGCCGTCTGGACGAACCGCTGCTCAAGGGTTTCTCGCTGTCGGTCCGACCGGGCCAGCAGGTGGCGCTCGTCGGAGGGTCCGGCAGCGGCAAGTCCACCGTCTCCCGGCTGATTTCCGGACTGTACGCCCCCTGGGAGGGCGAGATCCGGATCGACGGCAAGCTCCTCGAGGACATCCCCCGCAGTGCGCTCGCCGCCTCGGTGTCCTTCGTCGACCAGGACGTCTTCCTCTTCGAAGGCACCGTCCGCGACAACGTGGCGCTGTGGGACCCGTCGATTCCGGATGAGGCGGTCGTCACCGCGCTGCGTGACGCGGCCCTGTACGACGATGTGATGGCCCGCGGTTCCGAGGGCATTGACAGCCGGGTCGAGCAGGACGGCCGTAATTTCTCGGGCGGTCAGCGCCAGCGGATCGAGATCGCCAGGGCCCTGGTCCGGAGGCCCAACGTGCTGGTGCTCGACGAGGTGACGAGCGCCCTGGACGCGGGAACCGAGCAGATCATCATCGACAACCTGCGACGGCGCGGCTGCGCGTGCGTCGTGATCGCCCACCGGCTGAGCACGGTACGCGACAGCGACGAGATCGTGGTCCTCGACCACGGGGAAGTCATCGAACGTGGCCGTCACCGCGAACTCGTCGCCGCGGGCGGCCGGTACGCACAACTGGTCAAGGAGGGCTGACGTGTCATCCGTACTTCCCCCCAGGTCCGCCGAGCAGGGGCCGGGCGCCGGTGACTCCGTGACGGACGTGCTCGGCGCTCTCGGCACCCCCGTGCAGGGTTCCGACGGGAGCGGAACGGTGCCGCTCGAGGGGCCGGAGGTGCTCTGGCTGGTCGTGAGCGGCTTTCTCGACCTCTTCGCGGTGGACGCGTCGCAGGACGGCCCCTGGCATTTCCTCGGCCGTCTCGATCCCGGGTCCCTGCTGCTCGGGCCTGTCACCGGGCCGCGGCACACCCTGCTCGGCAGACTCTCGGCGGACTGCCGCATGCGGCGGATCCCGCTGAATTCGCCGAGCGGCTCCGAGGCCTTCACCGACGACCTCACGTATGACATCGAGGAAGACGACGACGATACGGCGGCGCCGCTGGAGCGTGCCTTCGCGCAGGGCACGGTGCTTGGCATGGGCGTCATGATCGCGGCCCTGACGGACGGCCCCACTGCGACCGAGAGCGTCGCGACGGAGAACGCGGCCTTCGCCGAACAGGTCCAGTGGATGCCGGTCTCGCCCGGCAGCGTGCAGTACGGCTCCGAGCGGAAGGGCGGAGCCGAAGCCGGTCTTCTGCTCGACGGGGCGCTGTGGCAGTGGATGGTGAACCGGCAGTACCGGCTGCTCTCTGCGATCGACCGCTGGATCGACCGGACCGAGCACAACCACGAACAGCGAGCGGCTGCGAGCGTCAGAGCGGGCGAAGCCGTCCGGGCGCGCGCCGACCAGACGCTTCTGGCCTCCATCGGGGGCAAGTACAGCGGTCGGCGGGAGCCCGTCGCCTCGGCCGGAAAGACCGACGACAGTACGTTCGCGGTCTGCCGCCAGGTCGCCGAGGCGGCCGGGATCACGCTCACCAGACCTCCCAGTGGCGTCGCACTCGACGAACGCGTCGGCCCGGTGCAGCGCTTGGCTCTCTTCTCCCGGGTCCGTACCCGCGAGGTAAGGCTGAGCGGCCCGTGGTGGCGCGCGGACGCCGGCCCGCTGGTCGGCTACCGGGAAGAGTCCGGGCAACCCGTGTCGCTGCTGTGGCGGCGCGGCCGGTACGAAGAGGTCGACCCGGTCGCGGAGACGCGTACCCGCATCGGCCCGGAACAGGCGAAGAAACTCGCACCGCGCGCAATCATGTTCTACCGGCCGTTGCCCGAAGAGCCTCTGACCAGGTCGGGGCTGTTGCGTTTCAGTTTCCGCGGCACCCGCTTCGACCTCCGCAACCTCGTCATCAGCGCGCTGATGACGATCGGTCTGGGCGCGCTGGTACCGATCGCCACGGGCAAGGTACTGGGCGTGTACGTACCGAACGCCGAGAAGGATCTCATCGTCCTGGTCGCTCTCGCCCTCATGATGAGCAGCATCGTCACGGCCGCGTTCATGCTGCTCCAGAGCCTCACCGTGCTGAGGCTGGAAGGACGTATCGAGAGCAACCTGCAGCCCGCTGTGTGGGACCGGTTGCTACGGCTGCCCACCAGCTTCTTCGCCAAGCGCTCCACCGGTGAGCTGGCCGGCGTGGCGATGAGCATCAGTTCCATCCGGAGCGTGCTGTCCGGCACCGGGGCGGTGATCGTCCAGGCGATCACCATCGGAGTGATCAACATCGGGCTCCTCTTCTGGCTGAGTGCGCCGCTGGCGCTCGCCGCGATCGCCATGCTGGTCTTCATCGGAGCGGTCTTCTTCGCCCTGGGGCTGTGGGGACTGCGCTCGCAGCGTCAGCTGGTCGCGATCGGCCACAAGCTCAACAACCAGACGTTCCAGACCCTGCGAGGGCTGCCCAAACTGCGCGTCGCGGCGGCCGAGAGCTTCGCCTTCGCCTCCTGGGCCAAGAACTTCGCGCGTTCCCGGCAGCTGCACCAGCGCGCCGGGCGGATCATGAACCTCACCACCGTCGTCAACGGCGTCTACCTGCCGCTCTGTTCGCTCATCATGTACATGCTGCTGGCCGGGCCGGCCCGCGGCAGTATGTCGGCCGGCGCCTTCCTGACCTTCAACACCTCGGTGACGATGCTGCTGGGCGCGGTCACCCAGCTGTCCGGGGCACTCGTGTCGGCGACCACCGTCCAGCCCATGGTGGAGCAGGTCAACCGGATCCTGAACGTCCTGCCCGAGGTGGCCGGCGGCAGTACGCAGCCCGGACCGCTGAGCGGCGCCATCGAAACGAAGAACCTTTCCTTCCGCTACCGCGCCGATGGCCCGCCCGCCCTCGCCGGCGTGTCGCTGCGTGTGGACCCGGGCGAGTTCGTCGCGATCGTCGGCCCCAGCGGCTGCGGAAAATCGACTCTTCTCCGCCTGCTGATCGGCTTCGAGAAGCCGCTCTCCGGCAAAGTGCTCTACGACGGGCAGGACCTCGCGTCTCTGGACCAGGCGGCCGTGCGCCGTCAGTGCGGAGTCGTCCTTCAGAACGCCCAGCCGCTCACCGGAACGATCCTGGACTGCATCCGCGGTGCGGACTCCTTCACCCAGGACGAGATCTGGGAGGCCGCCGAGATGGCCGGTCTGGCCGACGACATCAAGCGCATGCCGATGGGACTGCACACCGTGGTCTCCAGCGGCAGCGGCACCATCTCCGGCGGGCAGCGACAGCGTCTGATGATCGCTCAGGCCCTCGTACGCCGACCGCGCATCCTGTACTTCGACGAAGCCACCAGCGCGCTCGACAACGAGGCCCAGCGCGTCGTCACCGAGAGCACCCGCCAACTCAAGGCCAGCCGCCTGGTGATCGCCCACCGCCTGTCAACGGTCATGGACGCCGACCGGGTCATCGTCATGTCCGAGGGGAAAATCGTCGAACAGGGGACACCGGCGAAGCTGCTCGCCAAGGAGACCGGACACCTTCACGCGCTGGTCCGCAGGCAGTTGGCGGATCCCGTGGTGAAGCTCACGAAGCCGACCGCTCCTGCCCGGGCCATCCCTCCCGCGCGTCGCTCCACCGTCCCCAAGACACGCCCGTCCGCTTCGGAGCACGGCCCGGCGCCGTCCGAGGAGGCCGGCTGACCACGGCGGCAAGGCTGCGGGGTACGCCGAAGACGCTCGGCACCCGCCGATCGACCGGCTGCGCGATGGGCCGGGTCACGACGGGGAACGCCGGCCCCGGCTGATGGACTACGCCACCGGCCGGTCCGCGCCGGCACCCTCCGTGGTCCCGGACGGCGGAAGAGCGGTGAATCGCCCCGGCCGGCGGCTTCGTTGCCTCGCGGGCCGCGTGCGGTGGCCCGTCTCAGAGGCGGTTGGTGGGGGCGAGCCCCGGAGGCCTGGCCAGCCAGTCCTCTCCCCCGGCCGTGGCCGTGCCCGGGGCTGTCCGGCGAAATTCGTCCAGCGCCGACACCGCGGCGCGATCGGCCTCGTGGTCGGCCGCGTCCTCAATGGAGGCGAACTCCCGCAGCAGGACGGTGCTTCGTTCACCGGCATCGACACGCAGCGTCTTGAAGCGGGTGCCGGGGAGGAAGAGCGCCCGGCCGAGTCGCTCGGGATCGACGGGCCCCGTCGGACGTGCGGTCTCCGACCAGATCAAGAAGTCGACGTTTCCCTTCCCCGCAGGACCGCCGGAGACTCTGACCGAACACAGTCCCCTGTCAAGGATCAGCTGTTTGTCCGTGTACCACTGGATCTCCTCGGGACCGAGCTTGGAGCGGAGGGTCACCACTCCGCGGTGGGGACGCAGCAAGCGCAGGCCTGCGCTCACGCACCGAAGCATCGGGCGCCGGGTCTCGGCCGCATCGGAGCGATTGCCGCTGTCCTGGCCCGGCTTCGTCAGGTAGATGCGCACGGCAGCGAGGTCGGTGATCGCCGCCTCGGCGAAGAGCGGCTTTCCGTCCCGTCCGGTAACGCCCTTGACCAGGGAAGACACTTCCGCGACCGCCTTGGTGCATTGCGCTCCGTACGCGTCACGCAGCCAGGCGTGGTCGGCCTCCTGTCCCTGTCGCACCGGCGTGCGCTTGGCCTTGGTGGCCATGGGCGCCGGTTTTCCGGCGGCGGGGGCGTCGCTCCCGTCCGCGTCGGCGGATGCCCGCGACGACGACTCGGACGGCTTCGCTTCAGGGGCGGGTGTCGGCGCGGCTTCGGGGGCTGGAGCCGGGGCGGGTGCTTGCTCAGAGGCAGGGGCAGGGGCAGGGGCAGGGGAGGCTTGTTCGGGAGTAGGAGCAGGAGGGGTTTTCCCGGACCCACGGGCAGGAGGGGCCTGCGCGGTGGCCGGGGCGGGTGCTTGCTCAGGCGCAGAAGCGCGCTCGGACACGGGGGCTTGCTCGGGCGCAGGGGTCTGTGGGGGTGCTTCGGCCTGTGTGCGAGCCGGGGCGCGTTTGGGCGCCTGGGTTTGTGGGGGCGCCTCGGCTCGTGTGCGAGCCGGGGCGTCGGTACTGGAGGGTGATTTCGTCGTGCTGGGTTCGGCGGCGGCGGTGGGCACCGCGTCGGTGGCCTTCGGCTTCGGAGCGGCCGCAGGTTTCCCGGCGGGGGCTGGTGCGACGGGTTCCGGGCTTCCGGCGGGGTGAGCCACCGCCGGCTCGACCTGAACCTCCCGGCCGTGCTGCCCCTCAGCGGTGGCCGGCTTCGGCACAGCCGTCTCCCGCTCCGGAGAACTACCGGTCTCCGGTTCCGCGTCCGCGGGCTGTGGAACGGGGTCCGCCAAGGGCACGGCCAGGTTCGGGTCCGGGTCTGAGGCGGGGGCGGGGGCGGCGGCGTCCGGTACGGAGGTGCGCTCCGTTCGTTCACCCGCAGCCCTGGGCGGTACGGGTGGTGGGGCCGGTGCGGTGACGCCTGTCGCGCTCACCGGGGCAAGGCGAGCGACCTCACGGTCGGCCGGCTCCAGGAGTTGCGCCACCTTTGCGCCCAGATGCCGCAGGTAGGGAGCGAGCGGCGTATCGAGGTCGTCGAAGAGAATGAGCTCTCCGCGCGAACCAGCCGGCAGGGAGCGTACGTGCTCCGCGTGGGCCGGTTCCGCCTCCGGTCTCACCCAGATTCCGCAGCGGACCACTTCCAGTACCGCGCCCTCCGCGCAGCGGTATACGCGGTGACCGATTTCCGGCAGATGAAGAACCGGCCAGGCATGGTTGTGGATGAGCGCGGGCCCCGTTCGCCCACCCGCGTCGTGCGGTGGCAGGACGAAGGACTCCGTGGCGAGAAGACGCCGTCCCAGCTGTCCGTCCTTCAGCATGACGAACACCTGCTCCGCCGCCGTGGGATCCGTTCGCGCGGTTGAGGCCGGCATGCCGAGGAGGAACCGGGCCGGATACCTCAGTGTCCGCGCCAGCATGTCGCCGAAGGACCGGGCCTTCGTTTGCCGCACCGGCCCGTACTGGAGAAAGCGGACGGCGGGCCTGAGCGTGTGCGGGATCGAGTTCCACAGCGCGGCAATGTCGACGGGTGGCACCGGCGGCGCCCCCGGAGCACCCACCACGACGGTGAGAGTGTCGCGTGGGGCAGGCAGGTGTGCCGCGAGAAAGGCCCGGCAGGTGTTCGCTTCGTAAGTCTCGTTGGTGGACCGGAGCCACATGCCGCCCGGTATCGGCTCGGCCACCGTGTGCTCACTCACGGGCCAGGACTGATCACGGACATCTGCGTCCCACGTGGGCCGGGGAAACCGTCGCGACTCGCGCCACTCCGGCTTGCCGGGCTCGCAGCGCATCCAGCCCAGGCCTCTGTCCGCGCCGATGAACAGAGAGCCTCCCGCAGCGGGCTGTGGCAGGCCCTCGGCCACCACCACGACCCGGCCCAGCCGCTCAGCCAGTCGTCTGCCGCAGGCAACGGCACCCCCCGGTGGAGTGCGACCGAAGACGAGCCGCAATCCGGCGGGTCCTTGCGGCAGAGAATCGGGGACCGCGTCCCAGACCTCCTGTCCCATGTCCTCGGGCAGGTCGATCACGACCAAGTGATAATCCGGGTCCGGGGCAAGCCCGTTTGCGAACACCAGCGACTGGTGATTGACCGAACCGGCAGGATGCAGCAGCCAGCAGAAGCCAATCCGAAGGGACTCCAGAGCGTAGGCCGCCCCGCCATGAGCCTGAGCACGAATCGAGCCCGTCACCTGACTGACACCCCCATATCTCGGTTTCCCCGTACGGCGCTCACTGTGGCGCCCGCTCGGGTCCGTCCGATGATCCCATCGCATGAAACGGCAGGAGAGAGGGGAGTCGGGCAACGCGGTTGAGCGGTCGGTCCGGGCGGGGCGCCGGCGCGGACAGCGAAGCGGAGGCCGCTGCCGGAGCGGCGGGCCGGCAGCAGGCAGGCGAAGCCGCAATGAGGCCGGCCTCACGCGTCCGGCGTGCTCCGCGATCCGCCGGTGGTTCTTCCACTCGACCGGCGATGAGCGCCTCCGGCGGAGCCGTCGCCGTCCGCCCTCGGCCGGCCCACCATCAGTGGCGAACGTCAGCGAACTGCCACTTCTGGCTGTCCCTTCCGTTGCACCGATCGACTTCCAACTGTGATCCCGGTGTCTCGCTCTCGTCCCAGGCCTGGACGCACTTATCGGCATTCGCCAGCCTGAACGAGCCGTTGACGCTGAACTGCTGCCCTGAACGTCCGTCACAGGATGACAGCCGCACCGCGGCTCCATCGCGGTCCGACCCCTCCGCCGTCACACACTTCCCCATCGCACGCAGCGTGCCGTCCCCATAGGCAGCCCATGATTGGGAGGCGCTGGATGATGAGCACCTGTCAACGACAAGGCGCTGCCCCTCGGCGCCGGATCCGGCGCTGAGACAGAGGCCACTGTCAAAACTGCGGATGTTTCTGCCCGAAGGTTCGGGGCTGGGCGCTTTCGTCGTCGGCTTAGGAGGAGCACCGGCCTCCTTGCCCGGACGGGACGGCGGCTTGGTGGGACTCGCCGAGGTCGTTGGGGTCGGGCTGGGCATCACTGGAGTGTGACTGGCCGTCGGTGACGACGTGCTCGGAGACGGTGAGGAACTGCTGTGCCCCGGGCTCGGTGTCATCGAGGGAGCGGCGCCCGCCGCGGTCGCCGACGCAGCGGCGGCTCCGGCAGGAAGGGCTTGGGCCGTCGAGCCCGAACTCTCTCCGCCGCTTCCGGCCCAGAGGGCGAGGCCGGCTATCAGCGCGCCGACGACGACGGCCGAGGACAAGACCGCAGGTTTCGACAGAGTCCGGCGCTTCGTCGGCGGACCGGTCTCTTCCGTGCTGCTGTTCTCTGCGGAGGCGGAGGCGGAGGCGGAGGCAGGGGTGGTGGCGGAGGCAGGGGTGGCGGAGGCGGAGGCGGAGGCAGCGGTGGCGGCGGCAGCGGTGGCAGGGCTGCCCGGGAGGGCCGCCGTCGCGTCCTTCGGTCCGGATTCGGGAGCAGGAGGTGCTGCCTTCTGCCCGGTCACCGGGCTCTTCGGAGTACCGCCGTTGCTCTGCCAGGGCAGCGGCTGATCCCAGACAGCGGGAGTTTCAGCGGGGGTGGACGGTGTTCCCGCCGACGCCCCTTCCGTTGGGGTTCCCTTCGGATGCTTCGAGGGGTTTTCACTCGAAGTGCCCATATGGTCGGCCTCCTGTTCTTTGGCAATCAGGCTTTTTGCCCGTTGTGGTCATTTTTGGCTGGAATATATAAATGGTGAAGCTTTGGGTATTTTTGGAATGTGCAATACGTCGGTAAAGGGACCCGTCAGGGTGCTTCCGCATCCTCGACGCATATAGCCCGCCCTTTCGCCGGAATTCTATCGGGCGACGGATGTCGCTTTCCCGTCCGGAGTCGATGCCGAGCGCTCGTCACGCGCCCAGGCGATTGAGGTCGGAGGCCCCATGCACGCGTCACTCTGCCGGAATACGAAAGACCCGGCAATAAGCTCGGTGATGTCGTATTTCGTGCCGCCCCCGCACGCCCTTGCTCACCTGTGCAACGGGATTCCCGTGCCCAGCTCGCAGCCAGCCGGGTTCGGCACCGGCACGACCACGGCTTACCGGCGCATCATCGAAGTCCCCGACTGCCTGGCCGCCCCGGGGCCCACGCTCGAACAGCCCGTCCGCGAGCGAAGCCGTGAGGCATCGAGGAAGGCGGCTGCCCTGCTCGACGGTCCTGTCCTGCTCATCATCGACGGGATCGCCGCCGACCGGCGGTTCTGGCGCAGACAAGAGACACAGCATGGACGGTCACTGCCCGTGGTGGACGAGCGGGCTTGTGCGGCGACTGCACCGTGCGGTGCCGGCCGAACTCGTTGCCAGGGGTGAGGAGTGACGCCGCCTGGACCTCAGCGATCATTGACGCGGCTTCTGTCCGCGCGAAAGGGAGGACGCGCTGACCGGGCCGAAACCGGTTGACCGCGGCAGGAAAAGCAGCCGACCCCAGGTCCTGTCCGACGTTCAGGGCCTCCAGCTTGCCGTTGGCGCGTCCGGGTCGGAGCTGCCTGACAGGCGTTCAAACCGCTCATCCCGGCGAAACCCAGTGTCCGCTCCAGGCGCGGACCGAACCGGCGGAGACAGGCCAGGGCTCGCGCGGACAAGGCGTACTTTTCCGCCGACTGCCTCACCCTGCTCCGTGGCGGTGTTTGATCCCGCGGATCGCCAACGCGCGGGAATCGAACATGGTGAGCAGCTCGGGAGGCGCCGCTGCGAGATCGAGCGGTCGATCGCCCGGCTGTTCGGCTATTGCCGTCTTACCGTGCGATACGAGAGAAAGGTTCTTGCTGCCTTGCCCTCCTCGGCCACGCCGTTTCCCTCACCCGCTACAGACGCTCGCCACCAGTGGAAACCTCCAGGGGTCCTTGTCGCCCATAACTTCTTATGACCGAGCCGGTGGTGCTTGGCAGAAGCATGATCCAGCCGGCTCGCGACTTGACTCGTTTGATGAAAAGGGTCCCGTCAAGGGCTTCCCGGAAGCGGGTCTGCTGAAATCACAGGCCCGCTTCTCACGGAAACATGAGCGCTCCGGCCGCTACTGCCCCGGCTCGCCCCGAGCCAGGACTCAGGCTCGGGCCTCGGAGGGCAGGTATCACTCCCCGCCCGAATCCGATCCCTCAGCCATCGACTCGTCACCACCGGGCTCCGTTGCACCCTGTCCAGCGTCGTCAGAGTCGCTCGGCATGGGTTCGTCGGCCGGTGTTTCTTCGGCTGGTTGTTCTTGGGCAGGGGGTTCTTCGCCGGCGGGTGCTTCTTCGGCCGGGGGTTCTTGGGTGGAGGGTTCTTCGGCCGGTGTTTCTTCGGCAGGGGGTTCTTCGCCGGCGGGCGGTCCCTCGGCCGGGGGTTCTTGGGTGGAGGGTTCTTCGGCGGGTGTTTCCTCGGCAGGGGGTTCTTCGCCGGCGGGCGGTCCCTCGGCCGGGGGTTCTTCGGTGGACGGTTCTTCGGCGGGTGTTTCCTCGGCAGGGGGTTCTTCGCCGGCGGGCGGTCCCTCGGCCGGGGGTTCTTGGGCGGAGGGTTCTTCGGCGGGTGTTTCCTCGGCAGGGGGTTCTTCGCCGGCGGGCGGTCCCTCGGCCGGGGGTTCTTGGGCGGAGGGTTCTTCGGCCGGTGTTTCCTCGGCAGGGGGTTCTTCGCCGGCGGGCGGTCCCTCGGCCGGGGGTTCTTCGGTGGACGGTTCTTCGGCCGGTGTTTCCTCGGCAGGGGGTTCTTCGCCGGCGGGCGGTCCCTCGGCCGGGGGTTCTTCGGTGGACGGTTCTTCGGCCGGTGCTTCCTCGGCCGGCGGCGCGGACTCCTCCGGCGCGGGGTCGGGCTCGACGTAGGTTTCGAACGCGGGGGCCTCTACGTACGATTCGGCGGCGGGAGCGTCCTCCGGGAAGGCTTCCTGCGCGGCGAAGAACTCGTCCGGCGCCGTGGGATCTCCGGCTGCGGACAACAAGTTCAGCTCATCGTCGGTGAGTTCCCGTGTCTCCAGCGGATTCGGCTTTTCCACGAAGAGTCCTTTGAATCGTAGCCCAAAAGAAAGTAAAAGTTCACTCGTGTGACTCGACCTCTGCTGCACTCAAAGGTCGTCAAATGAAGACGCGTCCGCCTCGCTGCTTACAAAATTAGAACACCGGCACTTCCCACTGGCAAGCATGATCGACTGGCAACTTACCGGCGGGGCAAAGGAGTTGTTGGGAGGAGTGGGTCATTTCCCTGAAAAGGAAACTTTTGCGACCGTCTGTCGGATTCGGAGCACCGGCCTTGCCGCTGAAACGTGACGCGCAGGCTGAGCGATCGGTCTCCCGCGCAGGTCTCGTTCTGACGTCGTTCACGCTTCCCGGCACCGCCGGCGCCAACAGGCCCATCGTCATCAGCTGGGCAACCAGCCGCTCCCAGGTCGTACCCGTCATCGTCCGACGAGCCGGCCAGGACCGTCGACATCTATCGGCGCCACGGCATCCGTCGACGTGGTCATCCCCGCGCTCCTGGCCCGGCCGGGGACAACCGCGTGCGGTCGGTAAAGGGGCCACTGCGGGACGGGCCCTGCTTGTCCTCGGTCAGAGCAGCGCGTACTCGTTGGTCTGATGGCGAGTCAGGAGCGCCCGGCCGCCCCAGGTCCCGAGGCCTAGGCGCACCTGCGGAACACCTGCCGGTTTCCTTCACGGCGCGGCGGCCTCGACATGGCTTCCGATCGGGAGTACTTGGAGGCGCGCAGGGAGCGGGTGGGACTCCGACAAGGTCGGCCGCGACCGGACCGGGGCAGGGCTCACGCTCCTTCGGCCGGCCGATTCGGCCCACGCGTCCACGCTTTGAGGTGGCGGCCGACGCAGTCGGTGATCGCGGGAGTCACAGTTGTCATCTGTGGGCGCCAGCCGGGGACGGCATTGACCTCACAGATGGTGAACGTGTCCTCGGAGGCGAAAAGGAAATCCACACCGGCGATGGCGAGTCCCACGGCGCGGGCGGCCCGGACGGCCAGTTCCTCCGCCTCCGGATACCGGCCCAGGCACAGGGTGGCGGCGCCTCCCTGTCCGATGTTCGACACGAGGCCGCCGTTGCGGGAGGTACGCACCGCGGCGGCCACGGGTTCGCCGTCGACCACGATCAGGCGCAGGTCCCGGCCGTGCGAGTGGGACACGTATTCCTGGAAGAGATGCGGGGTCTCCTGTGCCAGGGCGCCCGCCACACCCCGCAGAAGATGTGAGTCGGGCGCGAGAAACACCTGCTTGCCCTTGTGCCCGCTGACCGATTTGACCACGCACGGTGTGTCGAGGCCGGGGGCGCGTACGACGCCTTCCAGGGGCGCGGTCGCGTACGAGAGTGTGTCGGGCACCGGCAGGCCGGCCAGGGCCAGTTCCTGCGACTGCCAGATCTTGTTCCGGCACACGAGCTGCGCGTCGAGCGGGTTGATGAGCGTCGAGCCCATGCGCTCCAGGTGCCGCAGCAGGGTCACCTCGCGGTCGTGGCGCATCGAGCCGGGCACCTGACGTACACACACGACCTTCGGAGCGGGAACGTCCATGCCGCCCAGGGTCCGCAGGATCAACTGCCCCTCGCGGACGCCGAGGACGAACTCGTCGGTGTGACAGACGGCGAATCGCGGCCCGTGAAGCGTTGCGAGCGCCTGGGCCAGTTCACGGGTGGCGCCTTGCAGCGGAACCGGGCGCTCCCGTACGAGTAACCACACGTCGGCAGGTGACCGTAACGCCTCATGCGCCATATGTGACCTTTCTTGCGATTGTTTCCCGCTGAGCGCGGGGGCCGGTCAGACACTGTCTGTCAGCAGCATTACGGATCGTCACCGCGGACGTGTCGTGGGCATCCGTCGGTGAAGCGTTGGCAGGGAAACACGCGACGCTCCGTCGTAAGGATATGGCGCTCTGTATTTTTCGATCACGTCAATCACGGAATCCAGAGAATCGCTCCTGCACCGCGCCGGAATCCACGCATCCGATGAAAATCGAACCCCGGATCGATCTCTCGGGAACCTCGGCTCATCGCGCGGAAAGCCGACTTCTCCTTGACGGTTACGACTGAAGACTGTCGTTCTCGGGCAGAGTCAGCCCCAGCCGGATCTGGCCCTCGGCGGTCGCCACGATCGTCTCGCCGGCGTCGCGAGGCTCCCAGCCCAGCAGCGACCGCGCCTTCTTATTGCTGATGACGGGAATCCGGCCGTGCAGGCTCGCGGCGTCCCGCAGGGCCGGCTCGGTCTTCGCGGCCTCGCGCACCTGGTCGATGGTCATTTCGGCGGAGGGAAGCAGGCCGGCCGCGGCGGGGAAGTGCTCGCGCAGGATCCGTGCCATGCCGAACAGGCTGATCGACGGTCCGCTGACAGCGATGAACCGCTCGCCCGCCGCCTTCGGGTGCAGCATGGCCCGCAGATGCAGGTCCACGACGTCACGTACGTCGACGACGCCGAAGTGCATGATCGGCACCACAGGCATCTGGCCGGTCAGCATGCCGCTGACCAGTCCGACCGAACCGGAGGGCCGGTTGCTGAGTGGGGGACCGAAGATGCCCGTGGGGTTGATGACCACCAACTCGATGTCCCCGTGGTGGCGGACGTAGTCCCAGGCCGCGCGCTCGGCGAGGACCTTCGACTTGTGGTAGGCGGGCAGGCCCTCGGTGTCCGGGTCGGTCCAGTCCGCCTCGGAGTAGTTGTTGCCGGGTTTCACCGTGTACCCGACCGCGGCATAGGAGGACGTCATCACGACCCGCGGAACCCCGGCGTTCCGGGCCGCGGAGACGACCCGCAGCGCCCCGTCGCGGGCGGGCCGGATGAGCTCGTCCTCCGTCTCGGGCGGAGTGAACGGGAAGGGTGACGCGAGGTGCAGTACGTGGCTGATTCCGGCCATGGCGTCCGCCCAGCCGCCGTCGGTGCTGAGGTCGGCGACGGCGAATTCGAGCCGGTCCGCCGGATCGACTCCGGCCTGGCGGAGCGCCGCGAGCACATCGGCCTCCTGCCCGGGCTTCCGAACCGTCACACGTGCCCGGTACCCCTCGCGCAGCAGTCGGGCGACGGTGTGGCCGCCGACGAAGCCGGTGCCACCCGTGACCAGCACCGTCACGTTTTCGGAGGCCGAGACGGCGAGATCTTCTGTGCTCATCTTGCTTCAGTCCTTCAGTGGGAGAATTTTTCCATTACGCGCGTGACCGCTACGGCCGCGCGGTTCTCGGCAGCGGTGTCCCCACGGACACGGGCGTCCCACATGTCTGCTTTTCGCCGCAGATAGGTCAGGCGCAGCTGAAGCTGCTCGACGTCGGCGGCCAGCTTTTCCGCCTGGGCGGCGAACAGATCCCGCTGCTCGGCCGCCGCGGAGTTCCCCTGGGCAAGCAGGTCCAGGTAGCGGCGCATCCCGCTGACCGTCATCCCCGCCGAACGCAGACATGACAGCGCCTCGACGCGGGCCACCGTCGCCGGCCCGTACCGTCGATGACCACTGGACTCGTCCCGGGCGACCACTCCCAGCAGCCCGATCTTCTCGTAGTAGCGCAGCGTGGGCTCACTGAAACCCGACCGTCGTGCCATCTCCTGAACGGTCAGACCCGCTGCGTGCTCTCCGGTCACTGCTGCCATGGGGGAAGCCTCCGATACTTGAAGCGCTTGAGGTCAAGCTTCCGTATCGGGCGATGTGCCGCACCGCGAGGCTGTTGCGTGGCCTCGATTTGTCCGCCCGGTTCCGCCGGTCAGGGGGCACGGGGGTGCCCGGTTGGACCGTAAGAGTGGTGTTCATCCGAAGAACTGCGTACGGGCAGCGTCGTTCCGTTGATTCTCGAGATGCGTACACATCATGAGAAAGGTATGTAGATCGCTCAACCCGAAAGCGAGGGGTCATGGCCGCCATCAAGGTCAAGAAACTGTGGACCGTCTTCATCACCGCGTTCTTCGCGGTGCTCGCCTCCCTGGGGCTCACCACTCCCGCCGCGGCCGCCGGCAGCGCCGTGCCGCAGCCGGTGGACCAGCCGGCCGATCAGCCCGCGCCGGCTCCCGCCGCCTATCACGGGAGCGCGGAGCCCGCAGGGCGAAGGCGGGTCGCGGAGGCCGCGCCCGTGCTGGCCGTACCGCGGCAGCTTCCGCGCGGCCGGTCACTGCCGCCCACGATCAAGCAACGCATCCGCGCGGAGGCGCACGGCTCCTCGCCCTCGGTCCGTCATCTTCCGGCCGACTCACCCCTCGACGTATCGGCTGACGCGCTCGCCGAATCCCTGACCGGCGCCGGTGCGAAGTCGGGTGCGGCGGACAGGGCCGGTACGGCAAGTACGGCGGACAGGGCCGGTACGGCGGCAGTTGTCACAGCATGAAGCGCCGGGAACCCCGCGGTGTCCCGGCGCCTCATGCCACGGCCTGCTGTCAGGGGCGGTCGTCCCGGTCCGAGGCGTCCGCGTCGGACTGCTTCGCCCGCACATCCGGATCGAGCGGATCGAGAGCGTCCGGACTGCCGTCGACGGACGCCAGTGTCGCTCCTCCCTCGGACACCTCGGTAGCGGCGGGCGGCTCCACCAGCCAGTCCGGATTCGCCTGCTTGTCCCACCACTTCCACGCGGCGAAAGCCCCACCGGCCAGCAGACCGGCGAGCGCGAGGCCCTTCGCGACCCGGCCGGCCCTGGCCCGCCGCTCGTGCTTGCGCACCAGTGCCTGGATGTCCTTCGACGTGATCCCGCCGCGCAGGGCGGCCAGAGCGGCGGCGGAACGCACCGCTGCCTCCTCGGCCACCGGCTGTGCGACAGCGACCGCGTGCTCGACCCGCGGCACCGTGTAGCCCGTCGCCTGACGGGCCGCCTTGCGCGTCTGGACGGCGGCGCGGTGCGCTGCCTCGTCGATTTTCGGGGGCACATGGGGCGCTACATACGCGCCATACTGAACACGGGCCTGCTGAGCGGCCCTTGTCATCGTCGGGGCGAGCCTCACGCGCGCCTCGTGGGCATACTGAGCGGCCTGCTCCTTGGCCGTTCCGGCGTAAGGTGCCACCGCTTCCGCGGCGTGCTGCACGCTCTCCCTCGCCGAACCGGTAGCGGCGCGCACGCTTTCCATGCGGGTCACAGGATCATCCTCCTCGGTGGCGTTCCGTATTTCGCCTATCCACCCTTTTTGAAATCATGCCTGCCCGGTTCGGGCTCGGCACGCGTTACGGGCATCCGGGTCACGAACGGCGAGTTGGCGGTCCTGGTCCGCTGTCCGCCGTACTTTCCCCGTCGCCGTGCTCTCTTCGCCGCGCTGTCTCTTGCCCTCTGCGTGTGTCCACCGCGAGCGGCTTTGACACATGCGTGCATCAGTTGTCCCTAAAACGGAGCAAGGCGGCCGGAAACGGTCTTTGCGGGTCACACCCCGGACAGGGGGGCCGCCGCCCGTGCGAGGATCGTGCGAGTCAGAGACGACTTACGGAAGGCGCATCGTGGCCGAGCAGCTTTACGCCACCCTGAAGACCAACCAAGGCGACATCGAGATCCGGCTCCTGCCGAACCACACGCCGAAGACGGTCAAGAACTTCGTGGAACTCGCCCAGGGGGAGCGCGAGTGGACCCACCCCGCGACCGGGAAGAAGACCACGGAAAAGCTGTACGACGGCACCGTCTTCCACCGTGTCATCAGCGGGTTCATGATCCAGGGCGGCGACCCGCTGGGCAACGGCACCGGTGGCCCGGGGTACGAGTTCGAGGACGAGTTCCACCCCGACCTCGCCTTCGACAGGCCTTATCTGCTGGCCATGGCGAACGCGGGACCGGGTACCAACGGCTCGCAGTTCTTCATCACCGTCTCGCCGACCTCCTGGCTGACCCGCAAGCACACCATCTTCGGTGAGGTCAGCGACGAGGCCGGAAAGAAGGTCGTGGACGCGATCATCGGCGCCGAGACCAACCCGCGCACCGACCGTCCGGTGCGGGACGTCGTGATCGAGTCGGTCGTCGTCGAAACCCGCTGACCGCTCCGTAAGGTCCGGATCCCGGTCCGGATCCCCGCCCGGGAACCATCCCGCCCCGCCCGTCCGTAGTGGTTACATACCGGACGGGCGGGGCGGTGCGCGCTGTGGCGCCTCCCCGCCGTCACGGCGCACAGCAGGACCGAACCGCCCGAACCGCCCGTACCGATGGATGAGGACCGATGGACCAGCCGCCCGGAGGCCATGGAGGCCAGGAACCGCCCGTCGTCGCCGAGGGGCTGCCCGGCTGCTACCGGCACCCCGACCGCGAGACGGGCATCCGCTGCACCCGCTGCGAGCGGCCGATATGCCCCAACTGCATGGTCGACGCCTCGGTCGGTTTCCACTGCCCCGAGTGCGTACGGCAGGGGTCGGGTACGGGGCACGCCCCTGCCGCGAGCCGGCCCCGCACTCTCGCGGGCGGCGCGGTCGCGTCGGACCCGCGGCTGCTCACGAAGATCCTGATCGGCCTGAATATCGCCGTCTTCATCGCCGTCAGCGCGGTGGGCGACCGCCTGATCGAGGACCTCGCCCTCATCGGGTACGCCGGTGACGGGCGCGGCGGCATCCTGGGTGTCGCGGACGGCCAGTGGTACCGGCTGGTCACGTCCATGTTCCTGCACCAGCAGGTGTGGCACATCGGCTTCAACATGCTGAGCCTGTGGATGCTCGGCGGGCCGCTGGAGGCGGCGCTCGGCCGGGCGCGCTATCTGGCGCTGTATCTGATCTCGGGTCTCGCGGGCGGCGCGCTCACATATCTCCTCGCGAGCCAGTTCCAGGCAACGCTGGGCGCTTCCGGCGCGATCTTCGGGCTGTTCGGCGCGACCGCGGTCGTGGTGCGCAAGCTCAACTACGACATGCGCCCCGTCCTCGCGCTGCTCGTGATCAACCTGATCTTCACGTTCACCATGGGAAACATCGCCTGGCAGGCGCACGTCGGCGGGCTGATCGCCGGCACGCTCGTCGGTATCGGCATGGTGTACGCGCCGCGCGAGCGCCGGGCCCTGGTGCAGTACGGATCCGGCGGGCTGGTGCTGCTGCTGACCGTGGTGATGATCGTGATCAGGACATCGACGCTCGTCGGGTGAGCGCCCTGAGGGGTGCTCTGTCCGGTGTCTGCTCCTGTCCGGTCCGGTGCCTGTCCGACACGTGTTCCGGCGCTCGTCCGAGGCGTGTCCGGCGCACGTTCGGCAGGTGTGCGGTGAGGTGAGCATCTGATCCGGATGGCCCGATGGTCTGATCATCCGATGGCCGGTGATCCGACAGAACGACCGGGCAGGGCCGCGTTTTCCACAGAGGGTGCCGGATCTTGTGCACGATGTGGGGAACATCAGTGCCCCTTGTCGCCAATGTGGGTTTGACCAGCAGTGACAAGGGGCGACCGTGCCGTCGGAACGGATGATGCAGTCACACCGGTGTCAACATCCCGTGGGGTTATCCACAGATCGTCTGACCTTTTCCCCTGCTTGTGGACAACGGTGTGGATAACTCAGGGCAGAGCTTGACGCCGGAGGGGCGGACCGGCTACTTCCACTGAGTGGAGACGCCGAAGCCCGCGGCGATGAAGCCGAATCCGACCACGATGTTCCAGTTGCCGAAGGAATCCAGCGGAAGATCGCCCTCGGTCACGTAGAAGACCACGATCCAGGCCAGGCCGATCAGGAACATGGCGAGCATGACGGGAGCCACCCAGCTCCGGTTGGCCAGCCTTATGGCGGTCGCTTGCTTCGCCACCGGAGGCGGCGTGAAGTCGGCCTTCTTGCGGATACGTGACTTCGGCACGAGGGACTCTCCTGTCGATGCGCTGCGTTACCGCGCAGGGAACTGAACGGGGTGCGGGGGCGGGGAGCAGGGGGAACGCTGCCACCCCCCGGGCGTCCGTTAGCGTAGTGCTTCCGCGGCTCCTAAGGAGATAAGGGTACGTTGAGCAATTTCGCCGACTCTCCCCAAGGGGCTTCGCGGGTGCCCTCGGAGGCCCCGCCGGAAGCCGCCGCAGAGGGACTCGCAGAGGCAGCCGCCGAGGCTCCGGTGCGCCGGCCGTCCTGGCGGCCCGTCCGGCTGCTCACGGCCGCTGTCTTCGCGCTCGCGGGGCTGATCTTCGTCACGAGTTTCAACACGGCCAAGGGGACCAACCTGCGTACGGACGGCTCCCTGTTGAAGCTTTCCGACCTGATCCAGGAACGCAGCCGCAAGAACGCCGAGCTGGACGAATCCACCGCGGCGGTACGCGAGGACGTCGACACCCTCGCCCGGCGGGACGCGGGTTCCACCGGGGCCGAGGACGCCAGGCTCCACGCCCTGGAGAAGACCGCGGGCACCGAGAAGCTCACGGGCCGGGCCCTGACCGTCACCCTCAACGACGCCCCGCAGAACGCGACGGCCAATCCGGGATACCCCGAGCCGCAGCCCAATGACCTCGTCATCCACCAGCAGGATCTGCAGGCCGTCGTCAACGCCCTGTGGCAGGGCGGTGCCCAGGGCATCAAGGTCATGGACCAGCGGCTGATCTCCACCAGCGCCGTACGGTGCGTGGGCAACACCCTGATCCTCCAGGGCCGCGTCTACTCACCGCCGTACAAGATCACCGCTGTCGGTGACCTGGGCAGGCTGCGCAAGGCTCTGGACGCCTCCTCCTCGATCCAGAACTACCTGCTGTACGTGAAGGCGTACGGGCTGGGCTGGAAGATCGAGGAGAACGGGAAGACGACGCTTCCCGGCTACACGGGCACGGTGGATCTCCACTACGCGGCGCCGGTCACGTAGCGGTCCGGAGCGGCCCTCGCGGCCGGGGGTCCTCCTGCCGGGGGCCGGCCGCGGTCCCGCTGTGACGAACAGCAAACCCGAACGGTCAGGCAGCCTGTCCATGAGCCGCCCATGTGTCCCTGCGGCCCTTTAGTCTGGTCCCGTACCGCCGCCCCGGCGCGGTACCGCGAACGGGAACGGAAAGGGACAGCATGTACGGCTGGTTCTGGCGGCATCTGCCGGGCAACGTCTGGGTACGGGCGGCCATTTCGCTCGTCCTGGCGCTCGCGGTCGTCTACGTGCTGTTCCAGTACGTCTTCCCGTGGGCGGAGCCGTTGCTGCCCTTCAACGACGTGACCGTCGACGGCGAATCGGGAGCGGGGGCCGCCGGATGAGCGCGCGCATTCTTGTCGTGGACAACTACGACAGCTTCGTCTTCAACCTCGTCCAGTACCTCTACCAGCTCGGCGCCGAGTGCGAGGTGCTGCGCAACGACGAGGTGGCGACGTCCCACGCCCAGGACGGCTTCGACGGCGTCCTGCTCTCTCCCGGGCCCGGTACGCCGGAACAGGCAGGGATCTGCGTCGACATGGTGCGGCACTGCGCCGCGACCGGCGTCCCCGTCTTCGGCGTCTGCCTCGGCATGCAGTCCATGGCGGTGGCGTACGGAGGCGTCGTGGGCCGCGCCCCCGAGCTGCTGCACGGCAAGACGTCGCCCGTCACGCACGAGGGCAAGGGCGTCTTCGCCGGTCTGCCCTCCCCCTTCACCGCGACCCGCTACCACTCGCTCGCCGCCGACCCCGCGGCCCTGCCCGCCGATCTCGAGGTCACGGCGCGGACGGCGGACGGCATCATCATGGGCGTACGCCACCGTGAACTGGCCGTCGAGGGCGTGCAGTTCCATCCGGAGTCGGTGCTCACGGAGTACGGACACCTGATGCTGGCCAACTGGCTCGCGCAGTGCGGTGATCCGGGCGCGGTGGACCGGGCGGCGGGTCTCGCGCCGGTGGTGGGCAAGGCCGTCGCGTGACGGAACGCCGTCCCGAACACGGAGCCGGGTACGGCGGGTACGAGGACCCCCACGCGTTCGGGACGACCGCGGACGGGCTCGCGGACCCGCTGAACGATCCGCTGCCGGGGCAGCGGTCGGACGTGCCCGCCCCGGGATACGCGGCGCCGTCCCCGGCGGTCCAGCCGGCGTGGGAGACCGAGGACCCGGCCGCCGAGTGGTCGGACGGCTACTACAACCAGTACGCGGTCGAACCACAGGCGCCGCTGCCCCAGGTGCCTCCGCAGCCGCAGCCTCCGCAGCCGCAGCCTCCGCTGCCTCAGGCCACCGCGCCGCGGCCGTTCCCGCCGGATCAGCAGCTCCCGCACGTCCCCCCGCAGCCGCAGCCGGCTCCGTACCCGCAGCCCGATCCGGCTCCGTACCCGCAGCCCGGTCCAGTTCCGTACCCGCAGTACGATCCGGCCGCGTACGCGCACCACGATCACCCGCAGCCGTCGGCCGAGCGCGAGCCCGCGCCGGTCCCCGTGCCGCAGCCCGAGCCGGTGTCCGAGCCGGTGTCCGAGCCCGTTCCGGTCCGGGCTCCGGAGCCGGTGCCGTACGAGGAGACCATCGCGCTCCGTACGGCCGGTCTGCCCGCCGCCGAGCCGCCCGTCCAGGCTCCGACCCCGGGAGGCCGCGCGGAGCGCCGTAAAGCGGCCGCCAGGGGCGGCAGCCGGGCCCGCAGGGGACCCGATGGCAGGGCGGAGGGCCCGGCGGAGGCCTCCGAGCCCGCGAAGCCGCTCTCCCGCGTCGAGGCGCGGGCAGCCGCTCGCGCGCTCAAGGACAGTCCCGGAGTCATCGTCAGCCGCGCGGTCGGCGAATTGTTCATCACCTTCGGTGTGCTGATGCTGCTGTTCGTCACCTATCAGCTGTGGTGGACGAACGTCAGCGCCGGCGTCTACGCCGACAAGGAGACGAACAAGATCCAGGACAACTGGTCCAAGGGATCGGACGAGAAGGGCCAGCAGGCCGGCGCTTTCGAGCCGGGCCAGGGCTTCGCCATCATGCACATCCCCAAGCTCGACGTGGTCGTCCCGATCGCCGAGGGCATCAGCAAGGGGAAGGTCCTCGACCACGGCATGGTCGGTCACTACTCCGAGGGCAACCTCAAGACGGCGATGCCCTCCGACAAGGAGGGCAACTTCGCGGTGGCCGGCCACCGCAACACCCATGGCGAGCCTTTCCGCTACATAAACCAGCTGAAGCCGGGCGATGAGGTCGTCGTCGAGACGCAGGACGCGTACTACACGTACGACATGACAAGCACGCTGGCGCAGACGCCCCCCTCGAACGTGAGCGTGATCGAGCCGGTGCCCCCGCAATCCGGATTCACCAAGCCCGGCCGCTACATCACCCTTACGACGTGTACCCCCGAATTCACCAGTACCTATCGATTGATCGTGTGGGGCAAGATGGTGGACGAACGGCCGCGCAGCAAGGGCATGCCCGACGCTCTCGTCGGCTGAGCGGATCACCACAGCGACAGGGGACGGGCGCGGTGTCAGCGAGGACCGAGCACGATGAACAGACCGGCACACCGTCCCCGTCGCGGCCGGTACCGGCACGCGGCCGGCGCGGCCCGGTCGCCGCGGTGGTCGGCGTCTTCGGTGAACTGCTCATCACCGTGGGCCTGGTGCTCGGCCTCTTCGTCGTCTACTCGCTGTGGTGGACGAACGTGCTCGCCGACCGCTCGGCGTCCAGGCAGGGCGACGACGTACGGCGCCAGTGGGCGGCGGGCGGTACGGGCGGCGGCACGAAGCCCAGCAGCCCTCCCCGCTACGACCCGAAGGACGGCATCGGCTTCCTGCACGTCCCGTCGATGAAGAACGGCGAGGTGCTGGTCAAGAAGGGCACCACCGCCGAGATCCTCAACGAGGGCGTTGCCGGGTACTACACCAAGCCGGTCAAGTCGGCCCTGCCCTGGGACAAGGAGGGCAACTTCACGCTGGCCGCGCACCGCGACGGCCATGGCGCGAAGTTCCACAACATCCACCAGGTCAAGGTGGGCGATCCGGTCGTCTTCGAGACGAAGGACACCTGGTACGTCTACAAGGTCTACAAGGAGCTTCCGAGCACGTCGAAGTACAACGTGAACGTGCTGGAGCAGGTCCCCGAGGAGTCGGGCAGGACCAAGCCGGGCCGCTACCTGACACTCACGACGTGCACGCCGATCTACACGTCGGACTACCGCTACGTGGTCTGGGCGCAGCTCGTCCGCACGGAGAAGGTCGACAAGGACCGCACGCCCCCGCCGGAACTCCGCTGAGCCGTACGCGGCACACGACGCGACAGGCCACGTGACGTACGACGCGGCAGACGAACAGCCCCCGGTGCCCTTCTCAGGGCCCGGGGGCTGTCGCTTCATCCGCCTCTGTCAGACAGGTCCTAGCCGCGCGAGCGGCCGCCGTTCGGGCCGCCGAAGAAGCCTCCGCCGTTGTCGCCGCCGGGGGCCGGCACGGTCATCAGGGTGACCGCGGACCCCTTGGGGACCTGTGAGCCCTCGCCCGGTGCGACGTTCATGATGAGCGCGTTGTCGTCCTGCGGAGAGTTCGGAGCGAACGCTACGGTCAGTCCCGCGCCCTCGATGGCGCCCCTGACCTCGCCGACCCGCTTGCCGTTGATGCCACCGGGGACCTGGACCTGTTCCGGCTCCTGCGGGCCCTTGGAGACGTCAAGGGTGATCTCGCTGCCCTTGTCGGCCCGCTGTCCGCCCGGCGGATTCTGCTTGACGACGATGTTCGCGGGCTGGTCGGAGTCCACGTCGTTGCGGGTGACCTTGAAGCCGAGCTGTTCCAGCTGGGCCTTGGCGGCATCGATCGTCGTCGAGCCGTTGGTGAAGTCCGGGACCGGGATCTGCTTGGTCTTCGCCACCTGCAGCGTGATGGTCGAGCCCTTCTCGGCCTGCGAGCCGCCTTCGGGCTTCTGGCTGATGACCCGCCCAGGGTCCTCGTCGGACTCGACGTCTTCCTTCTTGACGCGGAAACCCTCGTCGGTGAGGAGGGTCTCGGCCCGCTCCACGTCCTTCTCCGTGACGTCCGGGATCTTGACCGTCGGAGCGCCCTCGGACACGACGACCCGGATGGTCTCGCCCACGTTCATGCTGCCGCTCGCGGGGTCCTGGCTGCAGATCGAGCCCTTGGGCACATCACAGCGCTCGGCCCCCGACTGTTCGACCTTGATGTCCGCGTTGGTCGCGGAGGTCTCGGCTTCCTTCAGCGTCTTGCCGACGAGCGCCGGCACCGGGACCTGCTGGACGTCGTCGCCGCTGGTGAACCATTTGCCGATCAGTATCGCGCCGATCAGCACCACGACACCTCCGGCCACCAGGAAGATGGTCGAGGTGTTGGACTTGCTGGTCTTCTTGCCGCGGCGCCGGTCGGGGCGGTCGTCGTACCCGCCGTAACCGCCGTTGTCCCCGTTCATCGGCGGGAGCATCGTCGTCTGGGCGCCCGGGCCCGACTGGCCGTGTGCGGCGGCCGACTGGTCGTTCTGGCCGCCGTACCCGCCGCCGTAGCCGACCGAGCCCATGGCGGCGGTGGCCGCCGCGACGGGCTGGCCGTCGAGACAGGCCTCGATGTCGGCGCGCATCTCGTCCGCGGACTGGTAGCGGTAGTCCGGGTCCTTGACGAGGGCCTTCAGCACGATCGCGTCCATCTCGGGCGTGATCTCGGGGTCGTAGACGCTCGGCGGCTGCGGCTCTTCCCGTACGTGCTGGTAGGCGACCGCGACCGGGGAGTCCCCGACGAAGGGCGGACGGACGGTGAGCAGTTCGTAGAGCAGACAGCCGGTGGAGTACAGGTCGGACCGCGCGTCGACCTGTTCGCCCTTGGCCTGCTCCGGGGAGAGGTACTGGGCGGTTCCTATGACGGCGGAGGTCTGCGTCATCGTCATCCCGGAGTCGCCCATGGCGCGGGCGATGCCGAAGTCCATGACCTTGACCTGGCCGGTGCGCGTCAGCATGACGTTGGCCGGCTTGATGTCGCGGTGGACGATCTGGGCGCGGTGCGAGTACTCCAGCGCCTGGAGGATGCCGACGGTCATCTCCAGCGTGCGCTCGGGGAGCAGTCTGCGCCCGGAGTGCAGCAGTTCTCTGAGCGTCGAGCCGTCGACGTACTCCATCACGATGTACGGGATGGACACCCCGTCCACGTAGTCCTCGCCGGTGTCGTAGACAGCGACGATCGCCGGGTGGTTGAGCGAGGCGGCCGACTGGGCCTCACGGCGGAACCGGGCCTGGAAGGACGGGTCGCGGGCGAGATCGGCCCGCAGTGTCTTCACAGCGACGGTGCGGCCGAGCCGGGTGTCATGGGCGATGAAAACCTCCGCCATGCCACCACGGCCGAGCACCGAGCCCAGCTCGTACCGGCCGCCGAGGCGACGCGGCTCTTCCATAACTGTTCCAGCCCTCTCCGTCAGTCCCGACCGCACCGGTGTGTGGTCCGGCGGTGTGCTGCTCGCGCCTACGCTACCGGGCGCGCCGTATCCGTCGGGCCCGAGCGGGCGAGCTGATATCCGACCGGTATCGCAATGTGCAGATATGGACGTGAGCCGTGACCGGCGTCACTTCTTGCTGTCGATGACCGCCTTCATGACGGCCTTGGCGATCGGGGCGGCGAGACCGCCTCCGGAGATGTCGTCACGGCGCGCGTCGCTGTCCTCGACCACGACCGCGACGGCGACCGGGGAGCCGTTGTCCGTCTTGGCGTACGAGAGGAACCACGCGTAGGGGTTCTGGTCGTTGTTCTCGCCGTGCTGGGCGGTACCCGTCTTGCCGCCGACGGTGACGCCGGGAATCTGCGCGCTGGTTCCGGTGCCTTCCTTGACGACCGTCTCCATCATGCTCTGGAGCATCTGGGCGTGCTCAGGGGTCAGCGGCCGGCTCAGCTCCTCCGGCTCGGTCTCGTTGAGCACGTCCAGGTTGGGCGCGCGCAGCTGGTCGACCATGTACGGCTTCATCAGCTTGCCGTCATTGGCGACGGCGGAGGCGACCATGGCCATCTGGAGCGGGGTCGCGCGGGTGTCGAACTGACCGATCGAGGAGAGCGCCACCTGCGAGGTGTTGACCTCGGTGGGGAACTGGGACGCTTCGGCGCGCACCGGAACGAACTGCTCCTCGTTGAAGCCGAACTTCTTCGCCGTCTCCAGCATCTGGTCCTTGCCGAGGTCGGCGCCGAGCTTGCCGAAGACGCTGTTGCAGGAGACACGCAGCGCCTCGCGGAGCGTGGCGTCCTTGCAGGGGAGGTTGCCCTCGTTCTTCAGCTCGGTCGTCGTGCCGGGCATGATGTACGGCAGCGGCGAGTCGGTCTTCTCGTCGGGATTCGCGACCTTGCCGTGCTCCAGGGCGGCGGCCGAGGTGACCACCTTGAAGGTGGAGCCCGGCGGGTAGGTCTGGCGCAGCGCGCGGTTGAGCATCGGGTCGTCTTTGTCGTTCTTCTTGTCGAGGCCGACCCAGGCCTTGGTGTCCTTGTTGCTGTTGCCCGCGAACGACGTGGGGTCGTAGCTGGGCGTGGAGGCGAGCGCGAGGATCTTGCCGGTCGCCGGGTCGAGGGCCGCCACGGCGCCCTTCTTGTTGCCGAGGCCTTCGAAGGCGGCCTTCTGGGCTGCACCGTTGAGAGTGGTGACGACGTCACCGCCCCGCTTCTCCTTGCCGGTGAACATCGACATGGTGCGGTCGAAGAAGAGCCGGTCGTCGCTGCCGGTGAGGATGCCGTCCTCGATGCTCTCGATCTGGTTGGCACCGAACGCCTGCGAGGCGAACCCGGTGACGGGCGCCCACATGGGGCCGTCGGTGTAGGTGCGCTTGTAGACGAAGTCGCTGCCGTCCGTCTTCACCGAGCCGGTTATCGGCTTGCCGTCGACGATGATGTTGCCGCGCTTGTGGCTGTACCGCTCGATCTCGACACGGCGGTTGAACTTGTGCGTGTTCAGCTCGTCGGCGCGTACGTACTGGAGCCAGTTGTCCCGGACCAGCAGGGCGAGGACGAGCAGCCCGCAGAAGATCGCGATGCGGCGCAGTGGCTTGTTCACGGTCGGACCACCTGGGTCATTTCGGCGTCGGGTGACGGGGCTGGCGCGGGCGCGGGCCTGCGCGCGGTGTCGCTGATCCGGATCAGAACGCCGATCAGGGCCCAGTTGGCGAGCACGGAGGAACCGCCGTACGCGACGAAGGGAAGCGTCATACCGGTCAGCGGGATGAGGCCCATGACACCGCCCGCGACCACGAAGACCTGGATGGCGAAACCGCCGGAGAGGCCGATGGCGAGCAGCTTGCCGAAGGGGTCGCGGGCGGCGAGGGCGGTCCGTACGCCGCGCTCCACGATCAGCCCGTACAGGAGCAGGAACGCCATCGTGCCGGCGAGGCCGAACTCCTCGCCCACGGTGGACAGGACGAAGTCGGAGTTGGCGGCGAAGCCGATCAGGTCGGAGTTGCCCTGGCCGAGGCCGGTGCCGAGGGTGCCGCCCGAGCCGAAGGACAGCAGGGCGTCGCCGATCTGCTGGCAGGCACCGTCGGTCTGGTAGCAGTCGAAGGGGTCGATCCAGGCGGTGACGCGGTCCTGGACGTGCGGTTCGAAGGTGGCGACGCCGACGGCTCCGCCCGCCGACATGAGCAGTCCGAAGACGATCCAGCTGGTGCGTTCGGTGGCGACGTACAGCATCACGATGAAGACGCCGAAGAACAGCAGCGAGGTGCCGAGGTCGGTCTCGAAGACCAGGATGAGGATCGAGACGCCCCAGACCACGAGGATCGGGCCGAGGTCACGGCCGCGGGGCAGGTACAGGCCCATGAAGCGGCGGCTGGCCAGGGCCAGCGCGTCTCGTTTGACCATCAGATAGCCGGAGAAGAAGATCGCGATGATGATCTTGGCGAACTCACCGGGCTGGATGGTGAACGGGCCGAGGCTGATCCAGATCTTCGCGCCGTTGACGGCGGGGAAGAACATCGGGAGGACCAGCAGGATCAGGGCCACCGCCATGGAGATGTACGTGTAGCGCTGGAGGATCCGGTGATCCTTCAGCAGCAGCAGTACGGCGACGAACAGCGCGATGCCGATCGCGGAGTACATCAGCTGCTTCGGCGCGTCGGGGCTGAAGCCGCCGAACGCCATCTTGGCGCGCTGCATCAGCCGGGGTGACTGGTCGAGCCGCCAGATGATGACGAGGCCGAGGCCGTTGAGCAGCGTGGCGAGCGGCAGCAGCAGCGGGTCGGCGTACGGGGCGAACTTGCGCACCACGAGGTGGGCGACGCCGGCGAGCAGGCCGATGCCGAGGCCGTAGCCGAGCATGCCGGTGGGCACCGTGCCGTCGAGGGCGAGGCCCACGTTCAGGTAGGCGAACACCGGGATGGCGACGGCGAAGGCGAGCATGACCAGCTCGGTGTTGCGCCGGCTCGGCGCTTCGATCGCGCCGATGGTGGTCGTGTTGGTGACAACGCTCATGGTGGTGAAAAGGCCCCCTACGGCCGGCTACTGCTTCTACTGCCTTACGCAGTTCGAGGCCAGCTTCTGCTCTTCCTCCGACAGGCTGGGGCCCGGAGTGGGAGTCGACGCTTTCGGCTTGGTGGTCGTGATCGGGCCGGCGGGATCGGTACCGGTGCTGCCGGCCGTCGCGCCGTTCGCCGTACCGCCGGTGGTGCCCGCGGTGGCTCCCGTGGTGGTGCCCGTGGTGGTGTTCGCCGTGCTGTCCGTCTGGCCGCCGGCGGCCACATCGGCCTCACGGTCGGCCTCGCGGCGCTGCTCGTCCTTGTGGCAGGCCGAGGCCTGGGTGGCGAGTTCGGTGATCTTGACGCGCGCGCTGCCGAGGTTGCCCTCGGCGATGGTCTCTTCCACCTGCTTGCGCTGGTACGGGGGGAGGTACTTGAGTTCGATCTCGGGGTGGTCCTTCTCGACCTTCGAGAGCGAGAGCCAGCCCAGGTCCTGGCTGATGCCCCGGTAGAGCGCGACGTGCTGGTCGCTGGAGCCGACGTAGTACTGGGTCTGCGTCCAGCGGTAGCCGCCGTACAGGCCGCCGCCGACGACGGCCATCGCCAGCACCAGGTAGAAGGACGTCTTCAGCCACTTGTGCCCCGACCGCGGCTTGATGAAGTCCTCGTCGGTGTACTCCCCGAGACCGGTCTCGGCCTGCGGGGAGCCGTAGTCCTCGTGGTCGCCGCTGCCGGGCGGGCCGAAGCCGCCGGGCCCCTGCTGCGGCACGGGGCGGCCGAGGCCGGCCGCGCGGCCCGCGGGCGTCTGCATCGAGGGGTCGTTCTCGGCCGCGTTCAGCTGGTTCTCGGCGACGGCTCCGACGACGACCGGGGTGTCGTTGAGCTGCCCGGACAGGGTGTCGTTGACATCGGCGTCGAGGACGTCGGCCACGATGCAGGTGATGTTGTCCGGGCCGCCGCCGCGCAGAGCGAGCTGAATGAGGTCCTGGATGGTCTCCTGAGGGCCCTGGTAGCTCGCCAGGGTCTCTTCCATCGTCTGGTGCGAGACAACGCCCGAGAGGCCGTCCGAGCAGATCAAGTAGCGGTCGCCGGCGCGGACTTCGCGGATGGAGAGATCGGGCTCCACGTGGTCGCCGCTGCCGAGCGCACGCATCAGCAGCGAGCGCTGCGGATGGGTGGTGGCCTCTTCCTCGGTGATCCTGCCCTCGTCGACCAGGCGCTGCACCCAGGTGTGGTCCTGGGTGATCTGCGTCAGTACGCCGTCGCGCAGCAGGTAGGCGCGGGAGTCGCCGACATGGACGAGACCGAGGCGCTGACCGGTCCACAGGAGGGCGGTGAGCGTGGTGCCCATGCCCTCCAGCTGCGGGTCCTCCTCGACCATCAGGCGCAGTTGGTCGTTGGCGCGCTGCACGGCCGTACCGAGCGAGGTGAGGATGTCCGAGCCCGGTACGTCGTCGTCGAGCTGGACGAGGGTGGAGATCACCTCGGAGGAGGCGACCTCACCGGCTGCCTGGCCGCCCATGCCGTCGGCGATCGCGAGCAGCCGGGGTCCGGCGTAACCGGAGTCCTCGTTCCCCTCCCGGATCATGCCCTTGTGCGATCCGGCGGCGAAGCGCAGAGACAGACTCATGCGCACCTCACCCGTCGGCTCGGGGTACAGCCGGTCTCGAGCCACACTGCCCACCCTCCGGTCGGGAGCTGGCTCGGGTCCGCCGTCGGGACCGTCGCGCGCTCGCTCCGCTCGCTCATTGTCGTACTACTTCCGCAGCTCGATGACGGTCTTGCCGATGCGGATCGGAGCGCCCAGCGGAATCGGTGTCGGGGTGGTGAGTCGGGTCCGGTCCAGATATGTGCCGTTGGTGGACCCGAGATCCTCGACGATCCACTGGCCGTCACGGTCCGGGTAGATCCTGGCATGCCTGCTGGACGCGTAGTCGTCGTCCAGCACGATCGTTGAATCGTGTGCCCGGCCGAGCGTGATGGTCTGTCCCTGGAGCGCCACCGTGGTGCCGGTGAGGATGCCCTCGGAGACGACCAGCTTGGTGGGGGCGCCGCGGCGCTGCCGGCCGCCCCCCTGCTGCTGCCGCTGTGCCGGCGGCGCGGCGGCCTGGCGTGCCTGTGGCGGCCGGGAGTCACCGCTGCGGCGCGAACCGCGCTGCGTGACGCGCGTTCCGAACAGATCGCTGCGGATGACCTGGACGGCCACGATCACGAACAGCCACAGAACAGCTAGGAAACCTAGCCGCATGACCGTCAGGGTCAGCTCTGACATTGCCCC
Organism: Streptomyces sp. NPDC088725; assembly: GCF_044751305.1. Lineage (NCBI taxonomy): Bacteria > Bacillati > Actinomycetota > Actinomycetes > Kitasatosporales > Streptomycetaceae > Streptomyces > Streptomyces sp. NPDC088725. The sequence goes on along the minus strand of NZ_JBIVLO010000004.1, from coordinate 275,244 downwards.
CGCTTCACCCTTCGGCTTGCCTGAAAATGATGGTGGAGTTGCCCACGACGATCCGCGAGCCGTCGCGGAGCGTAGCGCGGGTGGTGTGCTGTCCGTCTACCACGATGCCGTTGGTGGACCCGAGATCCTGGATCGTCGAGGGCATTCCGGCCCGGATCTCGCAGTGTCGGCGCGATACTCCCGGATCGTCGATCCGGACATCCGCGTCGGTGCTGCGGCCCAGTACGAGAGTGGCGCGGGAGATCTGGTGGCGGGTGCCGTTGATCTCGATCCAGCGCCGTACCTGGCCGTGCTGTGACGCACCGGACCCGGTCGGCGGCCTGCCGGCCGAGGAGCCCTGGTGCGGGCTGCCGGGCGGCGGGGAGGCCGGCATGGGGGGCGCGGAGGCGGGCGGGTAGCCGTATCCGCCGGGGGCGCCCTGGTGGGGAGGGCCGGGGGCGCGGTCGGGCGCCTGCGGCTGTGACGTACTCGACGCCAGGGTGCGGCTGCGCACCCGGTACAGACCGGTGTCGAGGTCGTCGGCCTTCTCCAGGTGCACCTTGATGGGACCCATGAAGGTGTAGCGCTGCTGCTTCGCGTAGTCGCGCACAAGCCCGGACAGTTCGTCGCCGAGCTGGCCGGAGTACGGACTGAGCCGCTCGAAGTCGGGCGTACTCAGCTCGACGATGAAGTCGTTGGGTACGACGGTCCGCTCGCGGTTCCAGATCGTCGCGTTGTTGTCGCACTCCCTCTGGAGCGCGCCGGCGATCTCGACCGGCTGGACCTCGGACTTGAACACCTTCGCGAAGGTGCCGTTGACCAGACCTTCGAGGCGTTGCTCGAACTTCTTCAGGACTCCCATGAGGCACCTCCTCCGTCGTTGCCGTCCTGGTACTGCTTACTGATCGTATCCACGCGCCGGGAAAACCCGTGGTTCCCCTTGTCTGCCCCGCAGATGAGTGTCCCCCCTCACACGGATGGTAGAGGCGCCCTTCCGCCAGTGTCCCGCACCCCGGGTGCAAGAAGGAGGAGTGGGGGCCACCGCTGTCCGTTCCCTGTTCCGCCGCCCGGTCGGGCAAACAAAGCGAGGTGAACGCACCCCCAGCTGCGTGCTAATGTTCTCGATGTCGCCAGGAGCGCACACCAGCAGGTCAGAGGTTGAGGATCAGCCGGTGAAGCACCGAACGGCACACCCAATGCGCGGGTGGCGGAATAGGCAGACGCGCTGGATTCAGGTTCCAGTGCCCGAAAGGGCGTGGGGGTTCAACTCCCCCCTCGCGCACCAGTAAGACGAAACGGTCGTCATCGTAATCACGATGGCGACCGTTTTGCTGTGCCCGCCGACAGGGCGGAGTTGGGGTGCTGTGGTGGGACGGACACCCCGGGTGTGAGGTGTCTCTCAGGGGGCTTTCGGGGGGAGCGCGCAACGGCGCCCGGGACGACCCGGGCGCCGTTATGACGTCACGCCACGAAACGGGCAGCGAGCGCCTTGGCCTTCTCGGCGGCGTCCGTGTGGGCCTTCTCGCGGGAGGCCTCGGCGAGCGGGATCAGCTCGCTCATGGTCTCCACGCTGTGGGCGAGGGTCAGCTCAGGGACGATGAAGTCGATGTCGGTGATGCCCAGCATGCCCGTGAGGACCTTCTCCAGGTAGTTCTGGACGAACTCGAAGCTCTCGCGCGGGGTGCCGGGCGCGTACGAGCCGCCGCGGCTGGCGACGATCGTGAACGGGGTGTCGGTCACCTTGCTGTCCGGACCCGAGTTGAAGCCGTTGATGATCACCTGGTCGAGCCACGCCTTGAGGGTGGAGGCAATCGTGAAGTTGTACATGGGGGCGCCGATCAGCACCGCGTCCGCCTCGGCCAGCTCGGCGGCGAGCTCTGCGCGCAGCGGGTCGTCGGCGCCGGCGCCGACGGCGGCGATGTTGATGTGCGGCACCGGGGAGGCGGCGAGGTCGCGGTAGACGATCTTGCCCTCGGGGTGCTGTTCCAGCCAGGACTTCGCGAACGCGGCCGTGACGGCGCGGGAGGCGGAGGCGGATTCGTCCGGGACGAGGGCGGAGTCGATGTGCAGCAGCGTGGCCATGGGTTCTCCAGTGGGGAAGGCGAAGAGGGGAGTCACATAAGGGATTCGCGCGGAGGAAGCGAGTGGAACTTCCGTTCGTGCCTATAGATAACACAGTCACTTACTTTTTTTCATCCCGGACCGGGAAGCCAGTACGCTGTGAAGATGGCGGACCACAGCGAGGAAGCGTGCAAGCAGGTAGACGTGGGGATCACGCGCGTCTTCGAGCTGCTCGGCAAGCGCTGGACCGGGCTGATCGTGTCCGTTCTCATGGAGCGCGCGGTCCATTTCGCCGAGCTGCGACGGGCGATTCCGGGCATCAGCGAGCGCATGCTCTCGGACCGGCTGACCGAGCTGGGGGCGGCGGGGCTGGTCGTGCGGGAGGTCGATGTGGGCCCGCCGCTGCGGGTCTCCTATCGGCTGACGGAGGCCGGAGCGGCGATGGAGCCCGCGCTGAAGGAGCTGTCGATGTGGGCGGAGTCCTATCTGGGCGTGGCGCCGGGGGAATGTCCTTGAGGTCGGGGGCTCTCCGGGGCCGGGGCTGTTGAGCCCAGGGGGTATTGGATCCGGGGCTGTCGGAACCGGGGCTGTCGGAGCCGGGGCTGTCGGGGGTCAAGGTCTGCTGTGGGCCGGGATCCGCGGGCTCCTGGGGCTGTCGGCTCTCCGGTGGGGCTGGCGGGATCTGGCGGCATCTGGCCGGATCTCGGGATCTGGCTGGATCTGATGCGTGTGGCGCGATCTGGCGGGTCCGGCACGGCCCGCGGAATCTGGCTTGATCTGGTGCTTGGTCTGGCGGGTCTGGCGGATCCGGTACAGGGTTCGCACAGGTCTCGTGCCTGCTCATGGAGTTATCCACAGGAGCAGGCGACTGTCCTGGACCGGCGGTACCGTCGTGCGTAGTTGATGTTGGACATACGGACGAGCGGTCGAGCGCGGGGGAGGTGGCGTGCCATGAGCGATGCCGAGTCGGTGGTACGGGGAGAGCGGACGGTTTCCGGATCCGGGCGTATTCCGGAGGTTCCGGGTTTCGCCCCGCGCAGAGTCTCGGGCGTGCCCGGAGCCTCGGACGGCGCGCGGCCGCCCAAGGCGCGGGGCAAGGCGCTGCGGGCGAAGGTGCCGCGGTCCTCGCACGACGGGGTGGTGTTCGCGGCGGGGCGGCCGGATGCGGTGCGTGCCGTCGAGGAGTCGAGCCGCGGGCGGGTGCCCGAGCTGGCGCCGATCCGGGTGGGGCGGATGGCCGCGAGCCCCTTCGCCTTCCTGCGCGGCTCGGCCGGCCTGATGGCCCATGACCTGACAGGCACCCCGGTCTCCGGCGTGGGCGCGCAGATATGTGGGGACGCGCATGCGGCGAATTTCGGCCTGTACGGAGACGCGCGCGGTCGGCTGGTCATTGATCTGAACGACTTCGACGAGACCGTTGTCGGCCCCTGGGAGTGGGACGTCAAGCGGCTGGCCACCTCGCTGGTGCTCGCGGGCCGGGAGGCGGGGGCGGACGAGGACACCTGCCGGCGCGGCGCGTGTGACGCGGTGGGCGCGTACCGGCGCACGATGCGACTGCTGGCGAAGCTGCCCGCGCTGGACGCGTGGAACGCGATCGCGGACGAGGAGCTGGTGTCGCACGCGGACGCGCGGGATCTGATGGGCACGCTGGAGCGGGTCTCGGAGAAGGCGCGCAAGAACACGAGCGCGCGGTTCGCGGCCAAGGCGACGGAAGTGATGTCCCACGACGGCGGATCCGGCGGATCGGGCGGGAAGCACGCCGAGCGGCGGTTCGTGGACGCGCCGCCCGTTCTGCGGCGGGTGCCCGACGACGAGGCCGCCGCGGTGGCGGCTTCCCTGGAGGAGTACCTGAGCACCCTCTCCGAGGACCGGCTGCCGCTGCTCGGGCGGTACGCGATCCATGACGTGGCGTTCCGGGTGGTCGGCACCGGCAGTGTGGGGACACGGTCGTATGTGGTGCTGCTGCTGGACCACCGGGGTGAGCCGCTGGTGCTTCAGGTGAAGGAGGCGCGGCCCTCGGTCCTGCTGCCCCATCTGGCCGCCGTAGGGTTCGAGGCGCCGGAGGCGGTGCACGAAGGCCGCAGGGTGGTGCTCGGCCAGAAGCGCATGCAGGTTTTGAGCGACAACCTGCTCGGCTGGACGACGGTGCGGGGAAGGCCCTATCAGGTACGGCAGTTCAGGAACCGGAAGGGGAGCGTGGACGCTTCGGCGCTGCCCGCCGACCAGATGGACGACTACGGCCGGATGACGGGCGCGCTGCTGGCCAGGGCGCACGCGCACAGCGTGGACCCGCGGCTGATCGCCGGGTACTGCGGCAAGAACGAGGAGCTGGACGTGGCGATCGCGTCCTTCGCCGTGGCGTACGCGGACCGTACGGAAGCGGACCACGCGGACCTGGTGGCGGCGGTCAGGAGCGGGCGGATAGCGGCCGAGTCAGGTGTATGAGCCCCGGGGTGACTCGATGGGGGACGGTGATCGCCCGTACGCTGGGCGGGTGACGCAGGACGCCCCCGGGGAGCCGACGATCCGTAACGACGACGAGCAGGACGTGCCAGACGTGCCGGATGCGACGCACCCCACAGGCCTCACGGACCCCGCAGAACCGGCGGAAGGTGCCACGGCCGCGGGGACCGAGGCGCCTTCGGAAGCCTCTGTGACTCCGGAAGCCTCTGTGACTCCGGAGACCGCTGTGACCGCCGAAGGCGAGAGCGCGGCCGAGAGTGAGGGGACGGCCGAGGGTGATGGATCGGCTGGGGCTGAGGGGTCGGGTGTGAACGCGGGTTCGGCTGAGGCGCAGCGTCCCGAGGCGCGGCTGGAGAAGGCCGTGCGCGCGGCCGAGCAGGCGCTGATCGAGTTCGAGATCGCGGTGGAGACATTCCGGGTCGAGGTGGAGAACTTCTCCCGGCTGCACCACCAGCGGCTCGGCCCGATGTACTCACGTCTCGACGAGCTGGACGCGATGATCGCGGAGGCCAAGGCGTCCCGCACCGGTGATCCCGAGGACGTGCGCAAGGCCAGGGAAGCCCGCGCCATGGTGCAGCCGATGCCGGGCATCGAGGAGCTGTTCAGCGAATGGCTCGATTCCGATGGGCTGTCGGCCGAGGCGGCGGCGATGCTGACCGGTCAGCCCGTGCGCCCGCCCAAGCGCGTGCGGCCCAGTGACGAGGCGCGCAAGATCTACCGCGAGCTGGTGCGCAAGGCGCATCCGGATCTGGCGCAGGACGACCCGGAGCGTGCGCGGCGTGAGGAGTTCATCACGCGGGTGAACGCGGCGTACGGGCGCGGGGATGTGCCGCTCCTGGTGGAGCTGGCCGAGGAGTGGGCGGCGGGGCCCGCCCCGGTGGCGTCCCGGGCGAGCGAGAGCGAGGAGTTGTACGCCCGCCTGGAGTGGCTGTCGCAGCGCAAGGAGATGCTGACGCTGGTCGCCAGGGAGCTGGAGGACAGCGCGATCGGCGCGATGCTGAAGATGGCGCCCGATGACCCGGACCGGCTGCTGGAGGAGATCGCCGAGCAGCTGCTCGCGGAGGTCTCCGGGCGCGAGGCGGAATTGGCCAAGCTGGTGCAGTAGGTTTTCGCGGACGTAGGTTTATTTGCGGACGTATCGCTCTGCGACGAGAGAAGGCAACACCCATGAGTTTCGCTCTGCCCTCGGTGGCCGTCTCGGCGGTTCCCGCCGATGGTTTCGTGCTGGATGTCCGGGAGTCCGACGAGTGGGCGGCCGGTCATGTCGAGGGTGCGCTGCATGTGCCGATGAGTGAATTCACCACTCGCCTCGAGGAGGTCACGGACGCGGCCGACGGGCGGACGGCGTATGTGATGTGCCGGGTCGGTGGCCGCTCTGCGCAGGTCACCCAGTTCCTCGTGCGGCAGGGCGTCGAAGCGGTGAACATCGACGGCGGCATGCTCGCCTGGGACGCCGCCGGGCGTCCGATGGTCACGGACACCGACAGCCCGGCGTTCGTCCTCTGAGACTCCTCCGCTGAAGCCCCGCTGCTGAGGCTGGGCCGCTGAGGGGCGGCGGCTGAGTGGCCGAGGGGACCCTGGCCGGCGGTCTCCGCCGGTTTCGCGGCGTCTCAGCGGTCGAAGTCCAGCTCCACTTCGGCGGTGGCGGGGTGGGACTGACAGGCGAGGACGTATCCGGCTTCCGTCTCTTCCGGTTCGAGGGCGAAGTTGCGGTCCATCCGGACCTCGCCCGAGACCAGGAAGGCCCGGCAGGTCCCACAGACCCCGCCCTTGCAGGCATACGGCGCGTCCGCACGGCTGCGCAGCACGGTCTCCAGCAGCGAATCGCCTTCCTGGACCGGCCAGTTGCCCGAGCGGCCGTCCAGAGTCGCGGTGAGCGTGCTGCGGGAGGGCGCCCGCTCTTTCGCCGTAGCCGCCGCCGAGAGGACCCCTGCCGGTACGTCGTCCACGTGGAAGATCTCCTGGTGGATCCGGGCACGCGCCACTCCGAGACCGCGCAGCGCGCGCTCGGCGCCCGTCACCAGCCCCAGGGGCCCGCACAGGAACCAGCCGTCGATCCCGGTCACCGGCAGGAGCGCGGGCAGCAGCCCGGTCAGCCGCTCCTGGTCGAGCCGTCCGGACGGCAGCCCTGACTGCTGTTCCTCCCTGGAGACCACGGTGACCAGTTGGAAGCGGTCGGGGTAGCGGTTTTTGAGGTCGGCGACCTCCTCCAGGAACATCGTCGAGGCCACCGTGCGGTCACTGCGGACGAGACAGAACCGGGCGTCCGGCTCGTACGCCAGCAGGCTGGCCGCGATCGAGAGCACCGGCGTGATCCCGCTGCCGCCGACGACCGCCGCGAAGCGCCCGGCGCGCGGCTTCAGCACGAAGCGGCCGGTCGGCTCCATGACCTCGACCGTGTCCCCCACGGCCAGTTCCTTGAAGGCGTACGTCGAGAACTCGCCTCCCTCGACCAGCCGGATACCCACGCGCAGTACCGGATCCGCGCCGTCGGGGACAGCGGGCGCGCAGATCGAGTACGTGCGCCGGATCTCCTGGCCGCCGACGCTGCGGCGCAGGGCGACATGCTGGCCCGGGATGTGCCGGAAGGTCTCGCGCAGTTCGGGCGGCACCGCGAACGTGACGGCCACCGCGTCGTCCGTCAGCCGCTCGACCTCGCTGACCCGGAGCGGATGGAACATCTACAACTCCTTGAAGTGGTCGAACGGTTCACCGCAGGCTGTGCAGCGGCGCAGCGCTTTGCAGGCGGTGGAGGAGAACCTGCTCAGCAGCTCGGTGTCGGTCGAGCCGCAGTGGGGGCAGCGGATGGAGAGCGAGAGCGGCACCGGACCCCCTGTGCCGTGCGGGCGGGGCGGGGCTATGCCGGACTCCGCGAGCTTGCGCCGGCCTTCCGCGCTGATGTCGTCCGTCGACCAGGCGGGGGACAGCACCGTGACGACCGAGACCTCGGGTATGCCGTGGTCGTGCAGCACGTGCTCGATGTCCGAGGCCATCGCCTCGATCGCCGGGCAGCCGGTGTAGGTGGGGGTCAGCTCCACCCGGACCTTTCCCGGGCCGGACAACTGGACCGCACGCAGCACGCCCAGCTCCTCCAGCGTCACCACCGGCAGCTCCGGATCGGGTACCGAGCCGGCGAGCCGCCGCAGCTCGCCCTCCAGCGCCGTCGGGGGCGCGCCGCTCGCGTGGTTCACCATGTCGCCCCCGGGTGGCTGCGGTGCAGGTGCTGCATCTCGGCGAGCATCCGGCCGAACGGCTCCGTATGCAGCCCCTGCCGGCCCGCGCCCGCCGCCCAGGCACCGGACCTCGGGCCCTCCGGCACCGTCAGAGTGGCCCGCTCCAGCACTTCCCCGATCGCGTCCCGCCAGCGGGCTTCCAGCGCCTGGTGGTCGACGTCCAGGCCCTCGACGGGCTGGAACATCTCTCCGGTGAACTTCCACAGGGCCGCGCAGCCCTGCCGCATCCGCGCACGGCTCTCGGCCGTGCCGTCACCGAGGCGCAGCGTCCAGTGCTCCGCGTGGTCCTGGTGGTAGGCGACCTCCTTGACGGCCTTGGCCGCCAGCGGGGCGAACGCGCTTTTCCCGGCCGCGAGTTGCTCGTACAGGAACAGCTGGTAAGTCGAGAAGTAGAGCTGGCGGGCGATGGTGTGCGCGAAGTCGCCGTTGGGCTGCTCCACCAGCTGGAGATTGCGGAAAGCCCGCTCCTCGCGCAGATAGGCCAGCTCGTCCTCGTCCCCGACGAGGGAGAACAGGATGCGCGCCTGTCCCAGCAGGTCGAGTGCGATGTTGGCGAGGGCGACCTCTTCTTCGAGCACCGGGGCGTGGCCCGCCCACTCCCCCAGCCGGTGGGAGAGCACCAGCGCGTCGTCGCCCAGGGCGAGTGCGGCGCTCACAGGTGCTTCACCCCGTCCGGGATCTCGTAGAACGTCGGGTGGCGGTACGGCTTGTCGCCCGCCGGGGCGAAGAACGGGTCCTTCTCGTCGGGCGAGGAGGCCGTGATCCCGGACGAGGGCACCACCCAGATCGAGACGCCCTCGCTCCGCCGCGTGTAGAGATCGCGGGCATTGCGCAGGGCCATCTCCGCGTCCGGGGCGTGCAGGCTGCCCGCGTGGGTGTGGGAGAGCCCGCGGCGGGAGCGCACGAACACCTCCCAGAGCGGCCAGTCGGTGGAGTCGGAGTCGGTCATGCCGCGGCCTTTCCGGAGTGCTTCGCCGCGTAGGCGGCGGCGGCTTCCCGTACCCAGGAGCCTTCTTCGTGCGCCTGGCGGCGCTGGGTGATCCGCTGTTCGTTGCAGGGGCCGTTGCCCTTCAGCACGTCCCGGAACTCCGCCCAGTCGATCGCGCCGAAGTCGTGCCGCCCCCGCTCCTCGTTCCACCGGAGGTCCGGATCGGGCAGAGCGAGGCCCAGCGCCTCGGCCTGCGGGACGCATATGTCGACGAAGCGCTGCCGCAGGTCGTCGTTGGAATGGCGCTTGATCTTCCAGACCATGGACTGCGCGGAATGTGCCGACTCGTCGTCCGGCGGGCCGAACATCATCAGGGACGGCCACCACCAGCGGTTCACCGCGTCCTGCGCCATCTCGTGCTGGGCCGGGGTGCCCCTGCTCAGGGCGAGCAGCAGCTCGTATCCCTGGCGCTGGTGGAAGGACTCCTCTTTGCAGATCCGGATCATCGCGCGCGCGTAGGGCCCGTACGAGCAGCGGCAGAGCGGGACTTGGTTCGTGATCGCGGCGCCGTCCACGAGCCAGCCGATCGCGCCGACGTCCGCCCAGGTCAGCGTCGGATAGTTGAAGATCGACGAGTATTTCTGGCGGCCGGAGTGCAGCTTCTCCAGCAGTTCGTCGCGGCCCGTGCCCAGGGTCTCGGCCGCGCTGTAGAGATACAGGCCGTGTCCCGCCTCGTCCTGCACCTTGGCCATCAGAATCGCCTTGCGCCGCAGCGACGGCGCGCGCGTGATCCAGTTGGCCTCCGGCTGCATGCCGATGATCTCGGAGTGGGCATGCTGGGCCATCTGGCGGACCAGCGAGGCGCGGTAGGCCTCCGGCATCCAGTCGCGCGGCTCGATGCGCTCGTCGGCGGCCACGGCGGTGTCGAAAGCCGTTTGATACGCCTCTGCCGTCTCCATCGCCGCCTCCACAGCCGTCCCCGCGGGCACTGCCGTCATCCTGGCCCCCTACCGACCGATCGTTCGGTTCGTTGGCTTCAATGGTGTGGCCGGGGCCCGTAGGGTGTCAACCCTGTGGATAACTCTGTGGGGTACGAGCACTGATCGGGGCGGGATGGATCCGTACGACGACAAGGGCCCGGAGGCCGGCCCGCGTCCCGGCGCCGGGATAGCCGGTCTCTCCCTGCCGTACCAGGTGGTGGCCGCTCTCGGACTGGCCGTCGTCGGGCTGCTGGCCTGTGTCCACCTGGGCATGGTGTTCCTGCATGTCGCCCCGTCCAACACGCTCACCAAGCAGCACGGCGCGGCCGTGAACGAGTGGGTCCTTCCCGAGTTCGAGCAGAACTGGAAGCTGTTCGCCCCCAATCCCCTTCAGCAGAACATCGCCGTGCAGGTGAGGGCCGAGGTCGCGGGCCCCGGCGGGAAGCGGCGGACGACCGACTGGATCGACCTCTCGGCCGAGGACGGCGAAGCGGTCCGGGGCAACGTGCTGCCCAGCCACGTCGACCAGAACGAACTGCGCCGCGGCTGGGATTTCTTCACCGGCTCCCACGACAGCAAGGGCCGCGCCGTCGGCCTGCGCGGGCAGCTTTCCGAGGCCTACATGCGCCGGGTCGTGATGCTGCGCCTGGCGGACCACGAGCTGGGCGGCCCGGTGGAACGCGTCCAGGTCAGGTCATCCACCAGCGCGGTCCCGGCTCCTCCGTGGAGCGACGAGAAGGTCAGCACCCGGCCCTTCTACCGGGTGCTGCCGTGGTGGACCGTGAGTGCCGGGGATCTTCCCGGTGACATCAGGAACGGCCGTACGGAGGCGGGCCAGTGACCCTCGACAGGCGGGCCGCACGGGCCGTCCGGCGCGTCAGCTCCACGGTCCTCGGCCCGTACCAGAGCGCGGTCGTGCGGATCGGGTTCGCCGTCACCTGGCTGTTCTTCCTGGTGCGGGAACTGCCGAACCGCCATGAGCTGTACGGTCCCGAAGGGCCGTGGAGCTGGGATCTGGCCCGGCAGCTGATCGCGGGCAACGGCGCGTTCAGCGGGCTGATGTGGTCCGACAGCGCGCTGTGGTTCGAGACCGTGTACGCCGTCGCCATCCTGTCCAGCGCGCTGCTGGCGCTCGGCTGGCGCACCCGCACCATGTCCGTGGTCTTCATGTTCGGCGTGCTGTCGCTGCAGAACCGCAGCATCTTCGTGGGCGACGGCGGCGACAACATCATCCATCTGATGGCGGTCTACCTGGTCCTCACGCGCTGCGGCCAGGTCTGGTCGCTGGACGCCAGGCGGGCGGCGCGCGTAGCCGCAAAGGACCGTACGACGGGCGCGGAAGCGTCCGGGACCGGGTCTGGGGAAGCCGCAGAGGTGGACAGGACGGATGTCGTCGGACCCGTCCTGTGGGGCGTTCTCGGCGCGCTGCTGTTCATCGGGTCGATGACGGACCGGGTCCAGATCGCGGCCTGGCTGCTGATCCTGTTCTGGGGGATGTGGGTCTGTCAGGCGCTGTGGTGGACGGCGAACCGCTTCGCGCCGCGCGGCGAACCGCGCGCCCTGCTGGACATCCTCGCCAACCTCGTCCACAACGCCGGCCTCGCCGTGATCATGGCCGAGGTCTGTTTCGTCTACGCCACCGCGGGCTGGTACAAGATCCAGGGCTCGCGCTGGGCGGACGGCACCGCGCTGTACTACCCGCTCAAGCTCGACTACTTCGCACCCTGGCCCGCGCTCTCCGACATCCTGGCGGCCAACGGCGTCATCGTGATGCTGGTGACCTACGGCACGGTCATCGTGCAGGTCGCCTTCCCCTTCACACTGTTCAACCGGCGAGTCAAGAACATCCTGCTGGTCGCCATGATCCTGGAGCACCTGGGGATCGCCGTGCTACTGGGCCTGCCGTTCTTCTCGATGGCGATGATCGCCGCCGATGCCGTGTTCCTGCCGACGAGCTTCCTGCGCCGGCTCGGCGGCTGGATCGGGAAGGGCCGCGACCGGCTTCTCCCAGGCAGGGCCGGGGCGCTGCCGGAGCAGCGGTCCGCCGGGGCCGACGAGCCCCGTACGCTCATCGGGTGAACAGCGAGACATCCGCCGGGACCGGGACCGGGGCGGCGACCGAGGCCGGGACCGGCGCACCTGCCCAGGATCCGGTGCGGGAACCGGCATCGGAACCGAGCCAGTACGACGACGGCTTCGGCGGCGAGATCGGCGTAGGTCCCCATCCCGGGCCCTGGCCCGAGGGCGAGCGGTACGACCCCGAGCTGCTGGCCGCAGGCGACCGGCGCAATGTTGTCGACGGTTACCGGTACTGGACGCGTGAGGCGATCGTCGCCGACCTGGACACCCGGCGTCACGACTTCCACGTGGCGGTGGAGAACTGGGGCCACGACTTCAACATCGGCTCCGTGGTCAGAACCGCCAACGCCTTCCTCGCCAAGGAGATCCATATCGTCGGGCGGCGGCGCTGGAACCGGCGCGGTGCGATGGTCACCGACCGGTACCAGCATGTGCGCCACCACCCCGATACCGCGGAGCTGACGGCCTGGGCCGCGGCCGAGGGACTGCCGATCATCGGGATCGACAACCTCCCGGGCGCCGTACCGCTGGAGCGCACCGAGCTGCCGCGCCGCTGCGTGCTGCTCTTCGGGCAGGAGGGCCCGGGCCTGACCGAGGAGGCCAGGGAGCACGCCGCGATGGTGTGCTCGATCGCCCAGTTCGGCTCGACCCGCTCGATCAACGCGGGAGCGGCCGCGGCGATCGCCATGCACGCGTGGATCCAGCGGTACGCGGACATCCCGGCGCCGCCCGCCGCCTGATCACCCCGGCCGGCGGCGCCTGAGCGCTCACGCCGGGCGGCGTACCTCCACGGTCCTGAACCGGTTGGCCACGAACGCGGCATCGCACAGGGCCGCGTTCGCCGCCGGGTTGCCTCCCGAGCCGTGGAAGTCCGAGAAGGCCGCCGTCTGGTTCACGTACACCCCGCCGGTGAGATTCAGCGAGAGCGGCGCGGACTCCTCGAGGCAGACGTCCTCGATCGCGCGCTCCGTCTCCTTCGACGTCGTGTACGCGCCGACGGTCATCGCGCCCTTGTCGCGCACGGTGCGCCGCAGCAGCTCCAGCGCGTCGGACGTGGAGTCCACCGCGACCGCGAAGGACACCGGGCCGAAGCACTCGGCGAGGTACGGCACCCCGCCCGAGCCGTCGGCCGCGCCCGTCGCCCCGGTCTTCGTGCCGCCCTCGGTCGCGCGCTCCCAGGTCTTGCGGGAGCCGTCCGCCTTCACCATCAGCGGCGTACGGACCACGGCGTCCGGGAAGTCCGGGTGGGCGATCTCGCGGGAGGCGAGCGCGACGTCCCCGAGCGCGGCCGCCGCTTCCAGCCGGGCCTTCACATCGGGATTGACCAGCGCGCCCAGCAGTCCGTTGGCCCGGGTGTCGTCGCCGAGCAGGCCGCTCACCGCGGCCGCGAGATCCGCGACCACCTCGTCGTACGACTTCTCTCCCGCGTCCGTGGCGATGCCGTCCCGGGGGATGAGCAGATTCTGCGGGGTGGTGCACATCTGGCCGCTGTACAGCGACAGGGAGAACGCGAGGTTGGCCAGCATGCCCTTGTAGTCGTCGGTGGAGTCGACCAGGACCGTGTTCACCCCCGCCTTCTCCGTGTAGACCTGCGCCTGGTGCGCGTGGGTCTCCAGCCAGTCGCCGAAGGCGGTGGACCCGGTGTAGTCGATGATCCGGATCTCGGGCCGCACGGCCAGGGTCTTGGCGATGCCCTCACCGGGCCGCTCCACGGCCAGCGCGACCAGATTCGGGTCGAAGCCGGCCTCGGCGAGTACGTCACGAGCCACCCGCACCGTCAGCGCCAGCGGCAGTACGGCGCGCGGATGCGGCTTGACCAGGACCGGGTTGCCGGTGGCCAGGGACGCGAACAGGCCCGGGTATCCGTTCCACGTCGGGAAGGTGTTGCAGCCGATCAGCAGCGAGATGCCGCGCGGCGCCGCCGTGAAGGACTTCCGCAGCTCAAGGGGGTCCCGCTTGCCCTGCGGCTTGGACCAGTCGGCCGCCGAGGGCGTACGGCTCTGCTCCGCGTACGCGTACGCCACGGCTTCGAGGCCGCGGTCCTGGGCATGCGGACCGCCCGCCTGGAACGCCATCATGAAGGCCTGCCCGCTGGTGTGCATCACCGCGTGCGCGAACTCGTGGGTGCGGGCACTGATCCGCGACAGGATCTCCAGACAGACCAGGGCGCGCGCCTCGGGTCCGGCCGCCCGCCATGCGCCCATGCCCGCGCGCATGGCGGGCAGCAGGACGTCCATGTCCGTGTGCGGGTACTCGACCTCCAGCGCGGGGCCGTACGGCGAGACCTCGCCGCCCGTCCAGCCGTCCAGGCCGGGCTGGTCCAGCTCGAGGCGCGTCCCGCGCAGGGCCTGGAAGGCGGCGAGCCCGTCGGCGGGCGCGGTATCGCCGTACGCCTTCGGATGCTCGGGATGCGGCGACCAGTAAGCGCGCGTGCGGATCGCGTCGAGAGCCTGGTCGAGCGTGGGCCTGTGCTTCTCGGAGAGCTGCTGGGGGCTGAGCTGGGCGGCCATCAAGGACCAACTCCTTGTCGAGCTGGGCAGGTACGGGAAGAGGAACCGGTCGAGCTGGGCGGGTACGGCGTACGGGAACGTCGAGCCGGGCGGGACGGGAACAGGGACCATGAGCGGGCGGACAAGAGTTAGAGTAACCGAACGATCGGTCGGGACAAGGGGTCGGAACGGGATCGGCGACAACTCGACACGTGGGAACTCGCCGCCCCTGTCGTTCGTACGGGACCTGCCCCCTGCGCTCCCGGCCGTACGCCGTACGGGAGGATCGCGTTCATGACAGCAATCGACCCCGCCCGCGTCGTCGCGGTCGTCGGCGCCGGCACGATGGGCCAGGGCATCGCCCAGGTGGCGCTGGTCGCCGGGCATCCCGTACGCCTCTACGACGCCGTGCCGGGCCGCGCCGAGGAGGCCGCCGCGTCCCTCGCCGGACGCCTGGACCGGCTGGTCGGGAAGGGCAGGCTCGACAAAGCCACGCGCGAGGCCGCGCTGGCCGGGCTGCACACGGCGGAAGAGCTCACAGAACTTGCCGACGCGGCACTCGTGATCGAAGCCGTCGTCGAGCGGCTGAGCGTGAAGCGCGAACTGTTCGCGGCGCTGGAGGATGTCGTCGCCGATGACTGCCTGCTCGCCACCAACACCTCCTCCCTCTCCGTCACAGCCGTCGCCGGAGAGTTGCGCCGTCCCGGCCGGCTCGTCGGTCTGCACTTCTTCAATCCGGCGCCGCTGCTGCCCCTCGTGGAGGTCGTCAGCGGTTTCGCCACGGACGAGGAGGCCGCGGAGCGCGCGTACGGCACGGCGCTGGCCTGGGGCAAGACCCCGGTGCGCTGCGCGGACACGCCGGGCTTCGTCGTCAACCGCGTCGCCAGGCCCTTCTACGCAGAGGCGTTCCGGGTGTACGAGGAGCGGGCCGCGGAGCCCGCCACCATCGACGCCGTGCTGCGCGAGTGCGGCGGCTTTCGGATGGGCCCCTTCGAGCTGACCGATCTGATCGGCCAGGACGTCAACGAGGCCGTGACGCGGTCCGTCCGGGAGTCCTTCTTCCAGGACCCGAAGTTCACGCCCTCGCTCGCGCAGCGCAGGCTGGTGGAGTCGGGCCGGCTCGGCCGTAAAACGGGCCGGGGATGGTTTCCGTACGGCGAAGGAGCCGCGGCGCCCGAGCCGCACACCGCGGAGCCGTGCGACGCGCCGGACGCCGTGGGGCTGCACGCCGGACTCGGTGCGGCGGCCGTCCTGCGCGAGATGATCGAGGAGGCGGGCATCAAGGTCATCCGCGACCGCACCCCGTACGTCTCCGGCGGCTTCATCGGCCTGCCGGGCGGCACCGGCCTCAGCCTCACCGACGGGACGACCGCCACGGGCGACCCCTCAGGGGCGTACATCCGCTTCGACCTCTCCCTGGACTACCGCGCCTGCACCCGCGTCGCGCTCGCCCCGGGCGCGGACGCCGACCCGGCGGACGTTCGGGCGGCCATCGGCCTCTTCCAGAGGCTCGGCAAGCAGGTCAGCGTCATCGGGGACATCCCGGGCATGATCGTCGGCCGTACCGTCGCCATGCTGATCGACTTCGCCCTCGACGCCGTGAGCCGTGGCGTCGCGAGCGCGGAGGACACCGACACCGCCATGAAACTCGGTGTGAACTACCCGGGCGGGCCCGGCGAGTGGTGCGATCTGCTGGGCGCGCGATGGGCGGCCGACTTCCTTGCGACACTGGATGGTGCGTACCCGGGCGGACGTTACGCCCCCTCCCAGGCGCTGGTGCGCCGCGCCGACCTCGAAGCGAAGCAGGGCCGCTCATGACCACCTCCAACGCAGGCCCCAAGCGCGACACCTATACGCCGGAGACGCTGCTCGGCGTCGCCGTGGAGGTCTTCAACGAGCGCGGCTACGACGGCACGTCCATGGAGCATCTTTCCAAGGCGGCCGGCATCTCCAAGTCCTCGATCTACCACCATGTGGTGGGCAAGGAGGAACTGCTGCGCCGCGCGGTCAGCCGGGCGCTCGACGGACTCTTCGCCATCCTCGAAGAGGATGGCGCCACACACGGCCGTCCCGTCGCGCGGGTCGAGTACGTGACGCGCCGCACCGTCGAGGTGCTGATGACCGAGCTGCCCTACGTGACGCTGCTGCTGCGCGTACGGGGCAATACGCAGACCGAGCGCTGGGCCATGGAGCGCCGCAGGGAGTTCGACCAGCGGGTGGCCGATCTGCTCAAGGCGGCCGCCGCGGACGGGGACCTGCGGACGGATGTGGACATACGGCTGGCGACGCGGCTGCTGTTCGGCATGATCAACTCGCTGGTGGAGTGGTACCGGCCGCAGGCGGCGGGCGGCTACGACCAGGAGCAGGTCGCCGACGCCGTCGTACGGATAGCGTTCGACGGGTTGCGCACCGGCGCCGGACCGGAGATCCAGGACGTGTTGCGGAAGTAGCGCCGTCCGCCCGGAGGGCGGGGCGAGCCAGGCGGGACTTTCCCAGCACGCCCTAGCGGGCTTCCGGGGCGGCGGGGCCGGGATCCAGGTCCGTCTCCTCGAACACGAGCAGGGTCTGGGTGGACAGCACCTCGGGGATGGCCTGGAGCCTCGTCAGGACCAGTTCGCGCAGGGTTCTGTTGTCCGGCGTGTGCACCAGCAGCAGCACGTCGAAGTCACCGCTGACCAGCGCGATGTGCGCGGCGCCCGGCAACTCTTCCAACTGCTCGCGCACGGTGCGCCAGGAGTTCTGCACGATCTTGAGAGTGATGTAGGCGGATGCGCCGTGACCCGCGCGTTCGTGGTTCACGCGCGCGCTGAAGCCGCGTATCACCCCGTCGTCGATCAGCCGGTTGATCCGCGCGTACGCGTTGGCCCGCGAGACATGGACGCGCTCGGCCACGGAACGTATCGAGGCCCGGCCGTCCTTCTGGAGCATGCGCAGGATGGCGCGGTCGATGGTGTCCAGCGGCCTGGCCGGGGGGACCGTGGCCTCACGGGCGGGCTGGACGGATGCCGGAGCGGCCGGCTCGCCTCCCGGGCCGCCCGCGTGATCAGTTCCTTCGGCCATTTGTTCAGCTCCCATGTCTCCCCACCTCTCTAGCATGGACGACCTGCGTCTGTCCTTGGCTGTGGAGAACCGTTTGTCCACAGGCTGAGGGCGCGTGTAGCCAAAATGCCTCCTCGACCGAACAATCGGTAGGTGAGACGTGCCACATCCCCCGGCACTCTCCTCTTGCCCGCTCCCACGAGGAGGTGCACGCGTGCAGCACATCAGTACGCCGGTCCAGGAACCGCCCGGTGCCGCCACAGGCGGGGACGGCCCGGCCCGGCCCCCCGGCTCACAGCCGCGTACCGATCCGGCGCCGCTGCTCCCCGACGCCCGGCCGTACCGCGTGCTCGGTACGGACGCGGCGGCGGGCGCGGACCCCGCGCTGCTGCTCAGGCTCTACGCCGGGCTGGTCAGTGGACGCAGGTTCAACACTCAGGCGACGGCCCTGACCAGGCAGGGCAGGCTCGCGGTATATCCGTCGAGCACGGGACAGGAAGCCTGCGAGGTGGCCGCCGCGCTGGTCCTGCGGGAGCAGGACTGGCTCTTTCCCAGCTACCGCGACTCGCTGGCGGCCGTGGCGCGCGGACTCGATCCCGTCGAGGTGCTGACGCTGCTGCGCGGTGACTGGCACACCGGCTACGACCCGTACGAGTATCGCGTCGCCCCGCTCTCCACGCCGCTCGCCACCCAGCTGCCGCACGCCGTCGGGCTGGCGCACGCGGCGCGGCTCAAGGGCGACGACGTGGTTGCGCTCGCCCTGGTGGGTGACGGGGGCACGAGCGAGGGCGATTTCCACGAGGCGCTGAATTTCGCGGCCGTGTGGCAGGCCCCGGTGGTCTTCCTCGTGCAGAACAACGGCTTCGCGATCTCCGTACCGCTCGCCAAGCAGAGCGCGGCGCCGTCGCTGGCCCACAAGGCCGTCGGCTACGGCATGCCGGGCCGGCTGGTCGACGGGAACGACGCGGCGGCGGTGCACGCGGTCCTCGCCGACGCCATGGCCCTGGCCAGGAGCGGCGGCGGCCCGACTCTCGTGGAGGCGGTCACGTACCGCATGGAGGCTCACACGAACGCCGATGACGCGACGCGTTACCGCGACTCCGCCGAGGTCGAGGCGTGGCGCGCGCACGACCCGGTCCTGCTGCTCGAACGCGAGCTGACAGGGCGCGGCCTCCTCGACGAGGACGGCATCGGCAAGACGGCGGAGGCCGCGGAGGCGATGGCCGCGCGGCTGCGCGAGCGGATGAACGCGGATCCGGTGCTCGATCCGATGGAACTGTTCGCGCATGTCTACGCGGAGCGGACCACTCAGCTCGACGAGCAGGCGGCCCAGCTGCGGGCCGAGCTGGACGCGGCGGCGGAGCAGGGCGCGGGAGCCGGGCAGGGCGAGAGATCCGCGCAGCACACGGCTCCCGGGCAGGACAGGACGACTGATCAGGGCGCGGGTGAGGCGCGATGACCACGGTCGCGGTGAAACCCGCCACAATGGCGCTGGCGCTGCAGCGCGCGCTGCACGACGCGATGGCCGAGGACCCCTCGGTGCATGTCCTCGGCGAGGACGTGGGCACCCTGGGCGGGGTCTTCCGGATCACCGACGGACTCGCGGCCGAGTTCGGGGACGACCGCTGTACGGACACCCCGCTCGCGGAGGCGGGCATCCTCGGGGCGGCCGTCGGCATGGCGATGTACGGGCTGCGGCCCGTGGTGGAGATGCAGTTCGACGCCTTCGCCTATCCGTCGTTCGAGCAGCTGATCAGCCATGTGGCGAAGATGCGCAACCGCACCCGGGGCGCGGTGTCCCTGCCGATCACCGTGCGTGTGCCGTACGGAGGGGGCATCGGCGGAGTCGAGCACCACAGCGACTCCTCGGAGGCGTACTACATGGCGACGCCGGGGCTTCATGTCGTCACGCCTTCGACGGTCGAGGATGCCTACGGACTGCTGCGGGCCTCGATCGCCTCCGACGATCCGGTGGTCTTCCTGGAGCCGAAGCGGCTCTACTGGTCGAAGGCGCCCTGGTCGCAGGACGAGCCCGCGGCGGTGGAGCCCATCGGCCGGGCCGTCGTCAGACGCGGGGGCAGCAGCGCCACGCTGATCACGTACGGGCCCTCCGTGCCGGTCTGTCTGGAGGCGGCGGAGGCGGCGCGGGCCGAGGGCTGGGATCTGGAGGTCGTGGATCTGCGCTCGCTGGTGCCGTTCGACGACGAGACGGTCGCCGCGTCCGTACGGCGTACGGGGCGCGCGCTCGTCGTGCACGAGTCCTCCGGTTTCGGCGGTCCCGGCGGGGAGATCGCCGCCCGGATCACCGAGCGATGCTTCCACCATCTGGAAGCCCCGGTGCTGAGAGTCGCCGGATACGATATTCCGTATGCGCCTCCAATGCTGGAGAGGCACCATCTGCCGGGAGTGGACCGGGTGCTGGACGCCGTCGCGCGGCTCCAGTGGGAGGCGGAGAGCTGATGGCCCAAGTGCTCGAATTCAAGCTGCCCGATCTGGGCGAGGGGCTGACCGAGGCGGAGATCGTCCGCTGGCTGGTGGCGGTGGGCGACGTCGTCGCCGTCGATCAGCCCGTGGTCGAGGTCGAGACCGCCAAGGCGATGGTCGAAGTGCCCTGTCCCTACGGCGGTGTGGTGACGGCGCGGTTCGGGGACGAGGGCTCGGAGCTGCCGGTCGGCGCGCCGCTGATCACGGTGGCGGTGGGAGAGGCGGCCGCGACGGCCCCGGTGGACTCACCGCCGGAGGCGGACGCCCCGGCTCCCGCCCCGGTCCCGTCGAAGGACGCGGCCGGTCCGGCGGGATCCTCCGGCAGCGGTTCGGGCAATGTGCTCGTCGGGTACGGCACGGGCGCGCCGGTGGCGCGCAGGCGCCGGGTCAGGCCCGTGCCGGTGCGCGTCGCGCAGGCGCGTTCGGTGCCGGCTGTCGGAGCGGTGAACGGCACAGCCGCCGCGGGCCCGGTTCCTGTCGTCTCGCCGCTGGTACGGCGGCTGGCCCGGGAGAACGACGTCGATCTGCGGGCGCTGTGCGGCTCGGGGCCCGACGGCCTGATCCTGCGCTCGGACGTGGAGCTGGCGATCCGGCGGGGCGCGCAGAAGGCACCAGGCGCAGGGAACGCTCCAGGCGCGGAGAAGGCACCGGCCGTGGCCGTTCCCCCGTGTCCCGCGCCGCCTGCGGCCCCCGTGACTCCGGCCTCCGTAGCTACGGCCGTCCAGGCAGGGGCGGTGCGGGTGCCGCTGAAGGGCGTGCGGGGCGCGGTGGCCGACAAGCTGTCCCGCAGCCGTCACGAGATCCCGGACGCCACCTGCTGGGTGGACGCGGACGCGACGGAACTGATGGCGGCCCGTACGGCGATGAACGCGGCAGGGGGCCCGAAGATCTCGGTCCTCGCCCTGTTCGCGCGGATCTGTACGGCCGCGCTCGCCCGCCATCCGGAGCTGAACTCCACGGTCGACGCGGCGGCCAGGGAGATCGTGCGTCTCCCGGACGTCCATCTGGGCTTCGCGGCGCAGACCGAACGCGGTCTCGTCGTCCCCGTCGTACGGGACGCGCACGCGCGCTCGGCGGAATCGCTGAGCGCCGAGTTCGCGCGGCTGACGGAGGCGGGCAGGTCCGGGACGCTGACGCCGGGTGACCTGTCCGGAGGCACGTTCACGCTCAACAACTACGGCGTGTTCGGCGTCGACGGCTCCACGCCGATCATCAACCACCCGGAAGCCGCGATGCTCGGGGTCGGCAGGATCGTCCCCAAGCCGTGGGTGCACGGCGGTGAGCTGGCCGTGCGACAGGTCGTCCAGTTGTCCCTCACCTTCGACCACCGCGTCTGCGACGGCGGTACGGCGGGCGGCTTCCTGCGGTATGTGGCGGACTGCGTCGAACAGCCGGCGGTGCTGCTGCGCTCGCTGTGACCGTCTCTCCGGCGCCGGGCCCGGCGGTCCCGGCCGACGGCGCGGTGCGGCCTACGCGGCACCTGTGCCGGCATACGCGGCACAGGTGTCACACAGGGGCCTACCGCCTGCTGTGAACCGGAGCGGGCGGACCATACTTCACCCATGACCGCGTATGACGCCATCGTGCTCGCCGGAGGCGCCGCCAAGCGGCTCGGCGGCGCCGACAAGCCCGGGCTGCGGATCGGCGGCCGGGCCCTGCTCGACCGAGTCCTCGGGGCCTGCGAAGAGGCCGCCCGCACCGTCGTCGTGGGCGGCAGACGGGCCACCGTACGGCCCGTGCGGTGGACGCGCGAGGAACCGCCGGGCGGCGGGCCGCTGGCCGCGCTCGACGCGGGCGTACGGTGCGTCGACGCCGACACCGTCGTCGTACTCTCCGCCGATCTGCCCTTCCTGGGGCCGGCGACAGTGCGCCGGCTCGTCGAGGTGCTGGACGCCGGCGGCAAGGAGGCCGCGCTGCTCACCGACGCGGACGGACGGGATCAGCCCCTGGTCGCCGCCTACCGCGCCGAGCCGCTGCGCCGCGAGATCGCGCTGCTCGCCACCGAGTACGGCAGCCTCGCCGGGCTGCCACTTCGCCTGCTGTCAGAGGAACTTGACCTTGCCCGGGTCGATGCCGATCCCCTCGCGTCCTTCGACTGTGACACCTGGGAAGACATCTCCATGGCCCGAG
This sequence comes from Streptomyces sp. NPDC088725, assembly GCF_044751305.1. Lineage (NCBI taxonomy): Bacteria > Bacillati > Actinomycetota > Actinomycetes > Kitasatosporales > Streptomycetaceae > Streptomyces > Streptomyces sp. NPDC088725. The sequence goes on along the minus strand of NZ_JBIVLO010000004.1, from coordinate 253,379 downwards.
CCCGCATCAGAGAGCATGGAACCGTGCTGGACGAATGGATCACCGCAGTCAAGGACGAACTCGGCATCGAGCTGGATGTCGACACCGACGTTCTGCTCGATCTGGCCCGCGATGCCGCGCACGGCGTCGCCAGGCCGGCCGCGCCGCTGACGACCTTTCTGGTCGGGTACGCGGCGGCCAAGGCCGGCGGTGACGGTCCGCGGGCCGTGGCCGAGGCCGCGCGCAAGGCCGAGGCACTGGCCCTCCGCTGGGCCGAAGAGGCCGACGCCGGATGACGGGCTGGGATGACGAGATCGACGGGATCAGCGGCGTCGGAGAGATCGGCGAGGCCGAGGAGGTCCGTGAGGTCGAGGGGATCGAGGACGCGCTCGCCCTGGTCGGCGGGCACCCCTCGGGAAGCCGGCACTCCCCGGGAAGCAGCCGGCCCTCGGGAGACCGGCCCTCGGAAAGCCGCCGGTCCTCGGAAAGCCGCCGGTCCTCTGGAAACCGGCAGACCGCGCCCGGGCAGCCCGCGCAGAGCCACTCCGCGAGCAGCCCCGCCGGAAACCGCCCGTCCTCGAGCGGTACCGCCGCCGGTCGTCCCGCCGGCAACCGCCCCGGCGTGCCCTGGACCGAGGCCCGCGCGCTCGCGGTGCGCTCCGGCAGATCCGTCACCACCGCGCGCGCCCACCGGGTGCCCCTCGACCAGGCGCTGGGCCGGGCGCTCGCGGAGCCGCTGTCCGCGCTGACCGATCTCCCGTCCTTCGACACCTCGGCCATGGACGGCTGGGCGGTCTCGGGTCCTGGCCCCTGGAGCGTCCGGCAGGACGACGGCGACGGCATCCTCGCCGGGGACGGCGACGCCGAGTCGCTGCTCGACGGTGTGGCCGTACGGATCGCCACCGGCGCCCGCGTTCCGGCCGACACCACCGCCGTGATCCGCAGCGAGCACGCGCGCGTGGACGGCGGCCAACTGCACGCAGGACGTGAGCTGATCCCGGGGCAGGACATCAGGCCGCGCGGTCAGGAGTGCCGCTCGGGCGAGCAGTTGCTGCCCGCCGGGGCGCTCGTGACCCCGGCGGTCCTCGGTCTCGCCGCCGCGGCCGGATACGACGAGCTGTGCACGGTGGAGCGCCCGCGCGTCGAGGTCCTTGTCCTCGGCGACGAACTGCTGACGTCGGGGCTCCCGCGCGACGGGCTCATCCGCGACGCTCTCGGTCCGATGATCTCCCCGTGGCTGCGCGCTCTCGGCGCCGAGGTGATCGCCACTCGCAGGATCGGCGACGATGCGAAGGCCCTGTACCGCGCGGTCACCAAGTCCAGGGCCGAACTCGTCATCACCACCGGCGGTACCGCCGGTGGACCCGTCGACCATGTCCATCCGGTGCTCAGCAAGGCGGGCGCCGAGCTGCTGGTCGACGGAGTCGCCGTACGCCCCGGTCATCCCATGCTGCTGGCCCGGCTGCCCTCGGGACGCCATCTGGTCGGGTTGCCGGGCAATCCGCTCGCCGCGGTCTCCGGCCTGCTGACCCTCGCCGAGCCCTTGCTGCGCGTGCTCGCGGGCCGGGCGGGTGAGGGCCCGTATCCCGTGTCCGTACGCGAGGACGTGGGCGGGCATCCGTACGACACCCGCCTCGTGCCCTTCGTCCACCGGGACGACGGACTCGTACCGCTGCACTTCAGCGGTCCCGCCATGCTCCGCGGTATCGCCGCCGCCGACGGGCTCGCGGTCGTGCCGCCCGGCGGTGCGCGGCGCGGTGCCGAGCTGGAAGTTCTTGAGCTGCCCTGGGCGGCGGCCTCGGTCGACGGCGGGTGTTTCACGTGAAACTTTCCGGCCACGACGCGATGGCCAGGAACGCGGACGAGCATCTGATCACCGCCCGGGTGACGCTCCCGCGCCGCAAGGTCAACGGGCCGCTCATCCAGGTCACCAGGCGTCTCGTGATGGCGCTGATGGTTCTGTTCCTGACGGTGCTGATCGTCTGGGTCGACCGGGGCGGGTACCACGACAACTCCGACAACACCGTCGACTTCCTCGACTCCGTCTACTACGCGACGGTCACCCTCTCCACCACGGGTTACGGCGACATCGTCCCGTACAGCGACGGCGCCCGGCTCGTCAACGTCCTGCTGGTGACCCCGCTCCGGGTGCTCTTCCTCATCATCCTGGTCGGTACCACGCTCGAAGTGCTCACGGAGCGCACGCGCGAGGAGTGGCGGCTGAACCGCTGGAGGTCCAACTTGCGCGATCACACCGTCATCGTCGGCTACGGGACGAAGGGGCGTTCGGCGATGCAGACCCTCTGTGCCACGGGCATCAAGAAGGAGCACATCGTCATCGTCGACCCCTCCAACAAGGTGGTCGAGGCGGCCAACGCCGAAGGTTTCGTGGGGGTCATCGGTGACGCGACACGCAGCGATGTGCTGCTGCGGGCCGAGGTCCAGCGGGCCCGTCAGATCGTCATCGCCACCCAGCGCGACGACACGGCCGTGCTGGTCACGCTGACCGCGCGGCAGCTGAACAAGAGCGCGAAGATCGTCGCCGCGGTGCGCGAGGAGGAGAACGCGCCGTTGCTGCGCCAGTCCGGCGCCGACGGCGTGATCACCAGCGCCAGCGCGGCCGGCCGGCTGCTCGGCCTGTCCGTGCTCAGCCCCATGGCCGGCACGGTGATGGAGGACCTGATCCAGCAGGGCAGCGGCCTCGACCTCGTCGAACGGCCGGTCATAAAGGCCGAGGTCGGCCGGAACGTACGGGAGACGGACGACCTGGTGGTCAGCGTGCTGCGCGGCCACCGGCTGATCGGGTACGACGACCCGGCCGCGAGCCCGCTCCAGCTGACGGACCGGCTGATCACCATCATCCGGGCCCAGAACCCCACGTCGGACACGCGGTAGGAGGCCCCGGAGCCGACCCGGTCTCAGGAAGGCGCGTCGAACAGGGCGCTGACCGACTCGCCGTTGTGAATGCGACGGACGGCCTCGGCCAGCGCCGGGGCGATCGACAGGACGCGCAGCTTCTCGGTGTGCTCCTCGGCCGGGATCGGCACCGTGTTCGTGCAGACGATCTCCAGCACGTCGGGCTGCTCGGAGAGCCGCTTGAGCGCGCCCGCGGCGAACAGACCGTGGGTGCAGGCGACCCGGATGGAGCGCGGGCCCAGTTCGCGCAGCCGGTCGAGGAGTTCGAGGACGGTGCTGCCCTTGGCGATCTCGTCGTCCAGGACGATCACGTCCCGGTCGGCGATGTCGCCGATGACGGTGCTGATGCTGACCCGGTCGTCCGCGTACCGCTGCTTCGCACCGGCCGCCACCTGCGCGCCCAGCATGCGGGCGAAGGCCGCGGCCTCCTTGGCGTTGCCCAGGTCGGGCGAGACGACCGTGGTGTTCGAGGGGTCGTGACCCGGGGTGCGGCGGAAGTGGTCGGCCAGTTCACGCAGCGCGTGCAGATGATCGACCGGCACGGAGAAGAAGCCGTGCACCTGCGGGGAGTGCAGCGTCATCGCCAGCACCCGGGAGGCACCGGAGGACACCAGCAGATCGGCGACGAGCCGCCCGCCGATGGAGATACGCGGTGCGTCCTTCTTGTCCGAGCGCGCGTAGGCGTAGTGCGGCATGACCACCGTGATCCGCCCGGCCGACGCGCCGCGTGCGGCGTCGCACATCAGCAGCAGCTCGACGAGGTTCTCCTGCACCGGCGTGACCAGCGGCTGTACGAGGAAGACATCGCGCCCGCGGCAGTTGGCCTGGAGCTGAACCTCCAGGCAGTCGTTGGCGAACCGGCTGACCCGTGAGGGACTGAGCGGAACCCCCAGATGGGAGCAGACCTCCGCCGCCAACTCGGGATGAGCACTACCGCTGAACACAGCGATGTCTCGCACGAACCGCTCCTCGCCTGGTCGATCGGGGTGCATTCGTCATGCTAGTGGTCCGCTTGGCGGTCCGCCGCGCCGAGAGCCCGGCGACCAGGCCGGCGAACGTCCGCCACCGGGCCGGCGAACGTCCACCGCCGGGCGGCCAGTGATGCCGCCGCCGGGTCGACGGATGAGCCACGGTCAATTGTTCACCCAGTGTTCCGGTGAAGATCATGATCGGTGCGGACATCTCCTCATAAGGTCCATCTGCCGACGAGTGATCGTTTACGGGAGCGCCGCGCAAAACCTGCGGGCGTGGGGCCCGTACGCGAGACGCGCCCGGGGGGTGCACGGGGGCCGGGGCGCGCTCGGCGGCAGATGATTCACACACCTTGGGGGCTCTTCTTTGAACACGAACTCGCGCCGCGCTCTCGCGGCGTTCACGTCGGCCGCCTCACTGGCGGCCGGCCTGCTCGGTGCCACGGCGTCGAGCGTCCAGGCCGCGCCCGCGGCCACCGCTGCCACCGGGGTCTCCGGCGGTCAGATCAGCCTGCACGGCGGTCCCACCGGCATCCAGGTGGTCAACGCGGACGGTACGGGCCTGCGCTCCGTACCCAACATCCCGAACCTCGGCTACGCGCCGAACTGGGCGCCGGACGGCAGCCGGGTCACCGCCGGAAACGGCCGGGCGGCCACCGGCCGGATCACCGGCGCCACCTCGCTCGTCACCCTGCTGAAGCCGGCAGGCACGCGCGCCGGCGGGAACCAGGACGACCCGGTCTTCTGGATGGACGGCCGGTACGTGCTGTCCAGCGTCGGCGGTCAGATCGTCTACGGGGCCTCGGACGCCGCGTGGGCCCCGGAGCCTCTGATGACCTCCTCCCAGGAGCCCACGTCGGTCTGTGACGTGCACCCCGCGGGGAACGTCGACGGCACGGTCGCCTTCGAACGGCTCGACCGCAACTGCCAGGTCAGCAGCGGCATCTACACGGTCAACAGCAACACGGCCGCGCCGAAGCGGATCATCGCGTCCGGCAGCGCGCCGGTGTACTCGGCGGACGGGCGCCGGCTGGCCTTCACGCGGGTCGTGGACGGCTGGTCGCAGCTGTTCACCGCCAACGCGGACGGCACCGGCGTACAGCAGGTGACGACCGACGCGTCCGACCACGCCAACCCGACCTGGGACCCGGCGGGCGGCCGGCTCGCGTACGACGCGCACACCTCGCACGCCGGAGCTGCGGGCGACGTGCAGACGGTACGGATCCTCGACGTGGCGAGCGGTACGTCCACCCAGCTCACCGGCGCGGGCCAGGGCGACAAGCCGTCCTGGCAGCCGCTGCGCAAGAACACTCTCAACCGGGTCTACGGCACAGGGCCCATCGGCATCGACGCGGCCGCGTCCCGCTGGACGTTCGACACGGCCGGAGCGGCACACCAGAACGGCCTGATCGCCGCCAAGTCCGCGGTTCTCATCAACAAGGGCAACGCGACGTACGCGTCCCTCGCGGTCGCGCTGGGCGCCGAGAAGCAGGGCCCGGTCGTGAGCACGTCGAGCGGCGCGCTGGACGCCTCGGCGGCCAGTGAGCTGAAGCGCGTCCTTCCCAAGGGCGGCACCGTCTACCTGAACGGCGCCACCAACCTGCTGGCGGCCAAGGTGGCCACCCAGGTGGAGGCGCTCGGCTACAAGGCGCTGCGCCTCGAAGCCGGTGACCTCTCCTCGCTGTCCGCGCGGGTCGCCAAGCAGATCGCCGCGACCCCGAGCTGGGTCTTCATCGCCGACGGCAGGGAGTACCACGACCCGATCGCGGCCTCCACGGCCGCGGGCGGGCTCGGATACCGGGGCACGGGTGTGGTGCTGCTGTCCAACGGGACGAGCATGTCCACCGCGGCCACGAACTTCCTCAACGGCCTGGACCCGGACAAGACCGGTCTGGTGACGGTCGGAGCCACCGCCGACGCGGCGCTCCAGAAGATGAAGCTCAGCAAGGACTGGGGCTACTGGAGCATGACCGGTGCGACCCACGAGGACGTCGCCGCCAACCTGGCGCGCTTCTGGTGGGACACGCCTCTGTCGGTCACCGTCGAGGACACCTGGACCTGGGAGAACGCCGTCGCCGGTGGCGCCGTGACCGCCACCTACGGACCGATGCTCTGGTCGACCCAGGCGACGCTCTCGTCGCAGGCGGAGAAGTACCTCACCGAGCGTTCCGCGAGCATCTGGAGCGTGAACGCCTTCGGCGGCAACGTGTCCTACCCGCCGGCCAACCGCACCGCCATCGGTAACGCGATCGGTGCGAGCAGCGCGTGGATGGACACGGTGTGGGCCGTGGGCGGTGTGGCGCCGAAGACCGCCGCGAAGTCCCTCGGGTCGGCCGAACCGGCGCCGGAGTCCGCCGCCGGGCCGCAGACCGGCCCCGTGACGGCGCCCGGCCGTCACCTGCCGGCGAAGAACGGACAGGTCGTCAAGTAACCCCCTGTCCGACGGCAAGCCGGCGTACAGGGCTTGGCGCGGTAAGCACGCGGGCGGTGGCGGTTCAGGCGCGGGAGCGTCCGGGCCGCCACCGCCCGGGAGTAGCCTCGCGGCCATGCATGCGATCACGATTCCGGAACCCGGTGGCCCCGAAGCGCTCGTATGGGCCGAGGTGCCCGATCCTGTACCCGGCGAGGGCGAAGTCCTCGTCGATGTCGTGGCGAGCGCGGTCAACCGCGCCGATCTGTTGCAGCGTCAGGGCTTCTACGATCCGCCGCCCGGCTCATCTCCGTACCCCGGTCTCGAATGCGCGGGGCGGATCAGCGCGCTGGGGCCCGGTGTGTCGGGCTGGGCCGTGGGGGACGAGGTGTGCGCCCTGCTGTCCGGCGGGGGATACGCCGAGAAGGTCGCCGTACCGTCGGGCCAACTGCTGCCCGTACCCGCGGGACTTGAGCTCGCCACCGCCGCCGCGCTGCCCGAAGTGGCCTGCACGGTGTGGTCGAACGTCTTCATGGTCGCGCATCTGCGGCGCGGCGAGACGCTGCTCGTGCACGGCGGGGCCAGCGGCATCGGCACGATGGCGATCCAGCTGGCCAAGGCGCTGGGCGCGCGGGTCGCGGTCACGGCGGGCAGCTCCGACAAGCTGGCGCGCTGCGCCGAACTGGGCGCGGACATCCTGATCGACTACCGCGAGCAGGACTTCGTGGAGGAGATCCACAAGGCCACCGACGGCGCGGGCGCGGATGTCATCCTCGACATCGTCGGCGCGAAGTATCTGGCACGCAATGTGGAGGCGCTGGCCGTCAACGGCCGCCTCGCGGTGATCGGCATGCAGGGCGGGGTGAAGGCGGAACTCAACCTCGGCGCCCTGCTGCGCAAGCGCGGAGCCATCACGGCGACCTCGCTGCGCGGCCGCCCGCCCGCCGAGAAGGCGGCGATCGTCGCGGCCGTACGGGAGCACGTGTGGCCGCTCGTCGCGGACGGGCACGTACGGACCGTCGTGGACCAGCGGCTTCCGCTGTCCGACGCGGCGCAGGCGCACCGCGCGCTCGACGCCGGCACACACGTCGGCAAGATCCTGCTGATCGCGCCGTCTTCCGGCTGATCGGCGCGCTGTTCCCCGCGAAACCGGACGGCCCGGCCCACCGGTGAAGGTGGGCCGGGCCGTCCGTCACGACTGCCTACAGATACGGGCCCGAGCGGAGCGCGCCGTGGCCGCCCTGGCCCTCGTCGCCCTCGTCGTCCTGGACCGCGCCGGGCGGAAGCGCTCGGCGCATCTGCTCCAGCTGCGCTCTGGCCGCCATCTGCTGGGCGAACAGCGCCGTCTGGATCCCGTGGAAAAGACCCTCGAGCCAGCCCACCAGCTGGGCCTGGGCGATCCGCAGCTCCGCCTCGGAGGGGATGGCCTCGTCGGTGAAGGGCAGCGAGAGACGCTCGAGCTCCTCGACGAGTTCGGGCGCGAGCCCGTCCTCCAGCTCCTTCACGGAACCGGCGTGGATCTCCTTGAGCCGTACCCGGCTCGCCTCGTCGAGAGGAGCCGCGCGGACCTCTTCGAGCAGCTGCTTGATCATGCTGCCGATGCGCATGACCTTCGCCGGCTGCTCGACCATCTCCGTCACCGGGATCTCCCGCTGGTGGCCGTCGCCCGCACCACCGCCGAGCGCCATTCCGTCCTGCCCCAGCACGAGGACAGAAGGATCATCCTGCGACCGTTCGTTCGTCGGCATCTCCATACGTCCTATTGTCTCGCACATGTGTGAGACCGGACGGTGTGCCCCCGTACGAAGGTTCCTCACCTTCGTGCGGGGGCACGCCGAACGTCATCGCGCGCCGTTTACGTGGCCGCCCTGCGCGACAGCGACTTGTGTGAGCGCGTGAAGAGAGCGGCCAGCAGCGCCGCGCCCAGCGGAACCGTGATCAGCAGACCGGCCAGCGTTCCCCAGGGAAGGACGATCGGGATGTACGGCAGCTCCGCGCCGCCCACGCTCTGGTCGAGCATCTCCCAGTACGCGTGCGTCTGCTCGCGGCGCTCGGTCAGCCGGAGCCCGATCGCGGGCAGGACACCCGCGGCCGTCCCCAGCACCACACCCATCGCTGCCACCACCCCGCACTGGAACGCGCTCAGCGTCCTGCGGACCCTGGCCGGCGCGCCGACCGCAGCCAGCGTCTTGAGGTCGGCCTCAGCGTCGGCCTGGGCCAGGCCGGTGGCGATTCCGGCGGCGCCGACGGTGACCAGTCCGGCGAAGATGGTCAGCGCCAGCAGCACGATGCTGCTCTCGCTGACGTATCCCTCTTCGACGTGCAGGTCGATGGCGCCGCCCGTCCTGTCGAGCGCTTCGTCCACCTTCTGCCGCTGCGCACTGCTCGGCATCGCGGTGGTCGAATAGTAGGAGCCGACCGGGACGGTGGTGAAGCCGGTGGCCCTGGCCGCGGCCGGTGGCATGAGCAGCTTGAGGCCGTAGGCGTTCGAGCCGTCCGGGACCTGGTGTGCCGGGAGAGCCTTGACCCTGCTCGGATACTTCTTGCCCTGTTCGATGGCCTCGCTTTCCTTGTCGGCGTCATCGACCAGGCGGATGCCGACGTGGTCGCTCTCGCCGGTCCCGGCGCTCTTCTCCAGGTACCGCTTGTCGAAGGAGACGACCTGCCCCGCCGACAGGGCCTTCGCCGCCTCCGGATCGTCGATTCCGAGGACCGTAAGCAGAGAAGCGTCGCCGACCACCACGTCGATGTTGTTGAAGCCGCGCGGCTCCCGGCAGCGCCAGTCCTTGAAGAGCTTCCGGCGCTCGGCACTGCTCAGCCCGGTCACGGGTTGCTGGGAGCCGTCGGGTTGAGTGGTCCACAGCGGGCACCGGTTGGCCTTGGGCACGACGAACTCGTACGCCCCGCAGCCGTCGCCTGGCTGGCTCTCGACCGCGCAGCCGCGCTTTCCGAGGACCACACGGTCCACATCGGCCGCCACCTCGACGGGCATGTTCTTCTCGATCGCCTCCCGTGCCGCCGGCACGTCCCGGCCGCCCTCCTCGGTGATCAGCAGGGAGATCGCGCCGTTCGGCAGCCGCGGCTCGTACTCCGCCCGGTTCTTGGCTTCGAGGCTCGCGGAGTACGTGGACACCGCCACCGTGCCCGCGATCGCGGCCAGCACCGCGGCCACCGCCGGAGCCGTGCGTCCCCGGTTGCGTACGGCGTCGCGCAGCGCGAGCCGGGGCGACAGCGGGAGCAGGCGTCCCGCCTTGCCGAACAGCCCCACCAGGGCCGGGGTCAGCGCGACCACGCCCAGCTCGGCGAGGGCGCTGCCGCCCGCGACGACGATGGACTGGTCCGTCATCGTGGATCCGTAGAGCGCGATGGCCGCGCCCAGTACGAAGGCGATGAACCCCAGGACCGGCAGTGTTCTGCCGGTCCTACGGCTGCCGCGGCGGCCGGTGAGCGAGGCGAGAACGGTCTGCCGAGAGGACGTGATCGCGGGGACGATCGCGGCCAGCAGGCCGGTGACCACGGCGAGCAGGGCGATGGCGAGCAGTTCGACCGGCCGGATCCCGAAGCCGCCGAAGCGCTTGCCCATGATGTCCTCAAGGACGGTGCGCAGTGCCAGGGTGAGGCCGAGGCCGAGCGCCGTACCGACGATAGCGGCGGCGACACCGATCACCAGACCGCCCGCGAGGACGATGGCACGGATATGGCGCCGGTCGCCGCCGTTGGCCCCCACCAGGCCGAGCTGACGGCGCGAGCGCCGGGCGCCGACGGCGAAGGCGGGGCCGGCCAGCAGGCAGATCTCCAGCATGGCGAGGCCGACGACGGTGCCGAGAGCCGCCAGGTCTTCGGCTGTGGGACCGCTGTCCCTTCCGGACGAATCCCAGCCGGGCTTCTGGTAGAGCGGCACTTCCGAGCGGGACGGGGGGTTCAGCGCCACCTCACGCGAGACGGCCACCACGCCCTTTTTATTGGCTTTTGCCACCATGTTCCACGTGAAACCGCCGGGCGTCGCGGCGAGTCGCGTGGTGGTCGAACGCGTACTGGACAGCCCCTTGGCCTTCAGTGCTTTGTCGAGCGGGGCGAGCAGGGCGCCGGGCAGTGCGTTGACCTCGTCGGTCTTCAGCTCGCTGGGCAGTTCGTACGCGCCGACGATCCGGTAGTCGGAGTCGAGGCCCCGTGCGGTGAGCTTCGAACCCACCTGAAGGCCGCTGATCTCCAGGAAGTGGGTGGTCGCCGCGACCTCGCCCGACTTCGCCGGGAAGCGGCCGGAGGTCAGGCGCATGATGCCCCCGGCAAGGGGATCCGCGGCCTTCAGTTCGTGGATCTGGGTGTTCAGCACGCCGTACGCGGTACGGAGCTTGCCGCTGCCGACAGTGTCCGTCAGGGTTTTGCCGCCCGCGGGGAGCACCGTCGTGAGATCGGTCGGGCCGTTGGGCCATGGATCGTCGCCGTAGTCCTTCTCCGGGGTGTACAGGAGGCCGTCCGGCGACTGCAGGATCGGCTCGCCGGCGTAACGCGGGTCGGAGAAGCGGACATCGGCCGCGCCCATGGACCGTGTCGTGCTCTCCTCGGCCGAGAGCTGGGAGCCGCGGACGGTCAGGTCCAGGGCGCTCACGCCGAGGATGGGCAGGGCGATCATGGCGAGGACGAGGAAACTGCGTCCCTTGTAGCGCCAGGCGTCGCGGCGGGCGATCCGTACCGCGGCGCGCCAGGAGTGGTACCAGGCTCTCACAGCTGGGCCGCCCGGCCACTGAGGAGGGAATCGGCCTCGCTGCGCAGCGTCTCGTCGACGACCGAGCCGTCCCGTACGAAGACCACCCGGTCCGCCCAGGCGGCGAAGCGCGGTTCGTGGGTGACGAGGACCCCGGCCGCGCCCGCGTCGCAGCGGTTGCGCAGCAGGGCGAGCACCGACTCGCCCGTCTCGGAGTCCAGGGCGCCGGTCGGCTCGTCGGCGAGCACCAGACGCCGGTCGCCGATGAGGGCGCGGGCGATGGCCACGCGCTGCTGCTGGCCGCCGGACATCTCGTCGGGAAAGCGGTCGGCCAGCTCGGGCAGGCCTATCTCGGCCAGCGCGGCCAGCGCCTCGACGCGGGCCTTGCGCGCGGAGACGCCGTCCAGCTCGCGGGGCAGCGAAACGTTCTCGGCTGCGGTGAGCGCCGGGATCAGGTTGTAGTCCTGGAAGACGTAACCGATGCTGCGCCGGCGCAGGGCGGCGAGCGTCTTGCGGTCTGCGGTGGTGAGGTCGGTGCCCTCGACGAGGACCCGGCCCGAGCTGGGGGTGTCGAGGCCGCCCGCGAGGGTGAGCAGCGTGGACTTGCCGGATCCCGACGGGCCCATGACGGCGACGAGTTCGCCCGGGTGGACATCGAGATTGACGCCGCGCAGAGCGTGCACCTCGGTGGCGCCGCTGCCATGGACGCGGGTCAGGTTCTCCAGTCGCAGCACCGCGTGCTGCGACTGGAGTGGCTGGTGGGGTGTGGCAGGCATGAGTGGTTGTCCCCCTGTGCGTGTACGCGTACGTACGAAAGTGGAAGTGACGGGAAAGCCGGTCAGGAGAGCCGGGTGGAAAAGCCGGGCCGGAAAGCCCGGCGAGGAAGTCGCGCGGGAAGTCAGTCCCGCGTGCGGCGAGTTGTCCCGGTCGCCGGCTCGGCGGCGGGCTCGGACACGGGATCGGCGGCCCTCGTCTCCGGCATCAGCGTGAGCCGGACGAGCCGGGACTCGCAGTGGTCGAGCCAGCGCGCCTCCGCCTCGGTCTGGAAGATGAGCTGTTCGAGGACGAGCAGCCAGGCCACCTCGTCGCGGTCCGCCGGTTCGGCCCCGAGCGCCCGCGCCTTGAGCCGGGTGTAGTCCTGCATCGCCTTGACGGTGTGGCGGCGCTGCGACTGGATGACCTCCCGGATGTCGATCCCCGGCGTACCCACCGCCATGGCGAGCTTGATCGCCAGCTCGTCCCTGGGCGGGTTGGCGCGGTCGACGGGCGTACGGAACCAGGACGTCAGCTCAGCGCGTCCTCCGTCCGTGATCGTGTACAAGGCGTGGCCGGCGTCGTCCGTCCCGCCCTGCTCGACCATGCCGTCGCGCTCCAGCCGGCCGAGGGTCGTATAGACCTGCCCGACATTCAGCGGCCAGGTGGAGCCGGTGCGGTTCTCGAACTCGGTGCGCAGCTGAGAGCCGTAGCGGGGGCCACGTCCAAGGAGGGCGAGCAGCCCGTGACGGATCGACATACTGAGTATGTTCACCGAGTATGCCGTTGCCTCACAAGCGGCGTGAGAGTGATCTCGCGCGTCAGCCTTGAGGACGACGGAGGTCGGTACGGGGGCGGACATGGCACCGGAGAGCGGCTGTACGAGGGCGCCCGCGGCGACCGTATGAGCGCGTCCGCCGCAACCGTACGAGGCGCCCGCGCGGCGGTCAGCGGCGGCGGAGCCGCAGTCCGATGAAGCCCAGGACGAGGCCGAGACCCATGATCGCGGCCCCCAGGGTCAGTACGGGAGTCGGCCGTACGACGGACTCGGCGGCCGGGCGCGCCTGCGTCCTGCCGCCGGCGACGTCCTCGGACGGGGGCGCCGTGGGCGCTTCCGAGGTGAACTCGGACGGCGCGGGCAGGTCCTCGGCCTCGTCCGACTGGTTGTCCGGTTCGTCCTCCGGCTCTTCCGTCTCCTCGTCTTCCCGCGCGGGCGGTGACGCCGTGGCGGACGGCGTCACCGGTGACGGGGAGGAGGAAGGGGAGCCGGGCGGGGAGGCCGTGGCGGACGGTGACACGGTCATGGCCGGGGGCTCGCCGGGGGACGCGGAAGCGCTCGGGCTCGCGTCCTCGGGCGGCGAGGTTCCGGGCGCGGGCGGCCTGCCCGGACGGTCCCGTCCCTCCCCGGCCGGACGGCCCGCCAGCGACGTCGTGGGCTCGGGCGGCACCGACGGGTCCGTCACCACCACCGGAGCCGCGGATTCGTCCGCGTACGCGACCGGTCCGGTCAGCAGCAGGCACGCGACCGCGATCGCGCAGTGAGGGCGGAGCCTTGGCGTCACCGACTCAGCGTCACATAAACCACCAGACCGGGCATCCCGGATCAGCCGAATATCCCAGGATTACGCCCAGATGTTCCCGTGGACGGAGCGGACCGCACGCACCCGGCCCGCGCCTGGCCTCTCCCGTACCGGAGTGCCCGAAACGGACTGCCGGAACCGGAGCGCCGGAACCGGAGCACCGGATTACCGGCGGCGGCCCGGCCGCTCTCCCGGCGCCGGAGTCGCGCCTACTCCGGATCGCCCGACGCGACCTTCAGCTCGAACTCCTGATCGCCCGGCGTCACCGGCGAGTTGTGCGACGGGTACTGCTCGATGACCGTGTCCTCGGCGAACTGTCCGTTGTCCACCCGGGACGTCTTGACGTCCCAGCCGGCCGCGCGCAGACACGCCTTCACCGAGATGATGTCCTTGTAGCGCAGGTCGGGGGCCTCCACCTTGGACGGGTCCGAGGTGTCCTCAAGAGGGTCCGTGCACGCGTCCTCGTCGATGGTGCGGCTCCGGTCGGGGCCGACGTGGCCCGCCACCTGCCCCTGAGCGCTGCCGGTGCCGCCGGGGTCCTCCTCGCCGCCCGAGCGGCCCTGGCGCACGAGGACCGCGATGAGGCTGCCCACCACCAGCAGCGCGACCACGGCCGAGCCGGCTATCAGCCGCATGTGCCGCCTGCCGCGGCCCCGGCCGTAACCGGCCGCCTGGTGCGTCGAGACGGAGTAGGGCGGTGGGGTGGGCGCCAGCGGAGGCTGCGGCAGGTAGGCGCCGCTCTGCGGATAGCCGTACCCCGCGGGCCCGGGACCCGGAACGGGCCCATGGCCCTGCGCGGGCGGACCGTAGGGTCCCGGCTGGTAAGGCCCCCGGCCGTACGGCGAGGGCGCCTGGACCGACTGGTCGACCGGCGGGAAGACCGTGGCCCCCACGTCCGCGCCGCTGCCCCGCGGGGTGCCCTGGACGATCGCCGGAGCGCCCGCCTGCCCGGAGGGCAGTACGCGCGCGCACTCGGCGCGCATCGCCTCCGCGCTCGGGAAGCGTTCGTTCGGGTTCTTCTTCAGCGCCCGCGCGACCAGCGCGTCCATCGCCGGGGTGATCGTACGGTTGATGGAGGACGGCGCGACGGGCTCCTCCTGCACGTGCGCGTACGCGATCGCCAGCGGCGATTCCGCGTCGAACGGCAGTCGCCCCGTGAGCAGCTGGAAGAGCATGATGCCGACCGAATACAGGTCGGCGCGGGCGTCGACACCGCGCCCGAGCGCCTGTTCGGGGGAGAGGTACTGCGGCGTACCGACCACCATGCCGGTCTGCGTCATCGACGTGACACCCGACTGCATGGCACGGGCGATGCCGAAGTCCATCACCTTGACGACGCCGCGCTTGGTCATCATCACGTTGCCCGGCTTGATGTCCCGGTGGACCAGGCCCATTTCGTGGCTGGACTCCAGCGCCGCCAGCACATCGGCCGTGACCTTCAGCGCCTTGTCGGCCGGCATCGCGCCGTACCGCGCGATGTCCGCCTCGAGTACGGAGCCGAGCGGGTCGCCCTCGACGTACTCCATGACGATGTACGGCATCGTCGCGCCGCCGAGATCGTCCTCGCCGGTGTCGAAGACCGAGACGATGTTGGTGTGCGACAGCTTGGCGACGGCCTGGGCCTCGCGGCGGAAGCGCTCGCGGAACGACTGCTCGCGTCCCAGTTCCGTATGGAGGGTCTTGATGGCGACCTGGCGGTCCAGCGCCACGTCGTACGCCAGATAGACGGATGCCATACCGCCTTCGCCGAGGAGGTCGCGAAGCTGGTACCGGCCGCCCGCGACCGACCCACCCGCATGGCGGCCCCGTGCGCCGTCGTGGCTCATGACTGGTGCTTCCCCCCTCATACGCAAGACGCGCCAAGTCTGCCGCAGGCCACTGACACGTCAAGCCGGGTGCCCGTTCCGTGACCGTACGCACAGCAAGCGTCTCGGAAGCGTTACAGGATGAGCGTGGAATTTGCATGGCCGTGCGGTCTGCGGGTTTCATGGCCGATCCACCTCCCGAACCAGTCCCGCATCCCGTCCGGAACCGAGCCGTCGCACTGAGGCTGTAGCGTGACGTGGCATAGCACCCCTGGGACACGGCGAAAGACCCCGGGATCATCGAACCCCCGCGAACCGCACACGCGGATCTCGCGCGGACAGAAACGACGGCGAGGACTGATGGCACCCGAACCCGAAGCAGGCGGCGGAGTGTCGGATGCTGCGGAATCCTTTGGCGTCGGCGGGGTGGTCGGTGACGGCCGTTACCGGATGACCCACCGCCTCGGACGAGGCGGTATGGCGGAGGTGTTCGCGGCGGAGGACGTACGGCTGGGACGCACCGTCGCGGTCAAGCTGCTCCGCTCGGATCTCGCGGAGGATCCGGTCTCCAAGGCCCGCTTCACCCGCGAGGCGCAGTCGGTGGCCGGTCTCAACCACCATTCGGTGGTGGCGGTTTACGACTCGGGCGAGGACACCTTCGGTGGCCAGACCGTGCCGTACATCGTGATGGAGCTGGTCGAGGGCCGCACCATCCGTGAACTCCTGATGAACGCTGAGGCCCCGCCGCCCGAGCAGGCGCTGATCATCGTGTCCGGTGTGCTGGAGGCGCTCGCGTACTCGCACCAGCACGGCATCGTGCACCGCGACATCAAGCCCGCGAACGTGATCATCACCAACAGCGGCGCGGTCAAGGTGATGGACTTCGGCATCGCCCGCGCCCTGCACGGCGCGCAGTCGACCATGACGCAGACCGGCATGGTCATGGGCACGCCGCAGTACCTCTCCCCCGAGCAGGCGCTCGGCAAGGCGGTCGACCACCGCAGCGACCTGTATGCCACGGGCTGCCTGCTCTACGAACTGCTCGCCCTGCGGCCCCCGTTCACCGGCGAGACCCCGCTCTCCGTCGTCTACCAGCACGTCCAGGACATCCCGATCCCGCCGTCCGAGGTCTCGGACACGGCTCCGCCCGAGCTGGACGGCCTGGTCATGCGCTCGCTCGCGAAGGAGCCGGACGACCGGTTCCAGAGCGCGGAGGAGATGCGCGGGCTGGTCCAGTACGGGCTCCAGATGCTCCAGCAGCAGGGTCCGTACACCGGGACGTGGAACACCGGCCTCGTCGAGCCGCACAACGGCGGCAGCACGCCGGCGATGGGCATGGCGGCGACGAGTGTGATGGGCCACCCGCAGCACGGCGACACCGCGCAGCGCCCGCTGCTGCCGCCGGTGAACCCGGACGACGGCGGGTACGACGGCGGCCGGTCCGGTGGCGGCGGCCGCCGGATGTGGATCTTCGTCGCGCTCGCGCTGGTCGCGATCGTGGCCGGGGTGGCGTTCGCGGTGCAGAACATGAATGCCCCGGACGACGGTTCGAAGGACAAGAAACCGGCGACCTCGCCGACGGCGACCACCCCGAGCGTGGACCCGTCACCGTCGGACGAGCAGACCGAGGACACCGAGGAACCGGACTACTCCAACGGCGGGGGCGGCTGGACCAAGTACACCCCGACCCCGAAGTACACCCCGACGCCGAGCAACACCGAGGAGCCGTCGGACGATCCGTCGTCCCCGGACCCGGGTACGGCGGCGGGCGGTACGGACACCGGCGGCGGCGAAGGCGATCCGTCCACTCCGGCGACGCCTCCGGCGACCGGCGGCGGTGGCGGCGACGCCGGCGGCACCGGAGCGGACACCGGAGGTACGACGGGCGCGACGGGCGGCGCGGCGGACGGAGGCACCACAGGCGGCGCGGACCCGCTCGGCGGCGACCTCGGGAACTGATCCCCGGGCCCGGCCGCGCACACCGGCGCGTCACGCCCCCGCGCACCGGCCCTCAGCCCGCGAAGGCCTCGCACACCGCCTCGTACTCCCTCGTCCACCACACCGCCAGGGCCGACACCGCAGCGAACTGCGGGTCGGCCCTTCGGTCGTCCAGCTGGTAGCGCCAGCGCAGTATCCAGAAGTCGTTCAGCCGTTCCCACCACACCCGGTAGACGGCCGCGGCCAGTTCGGAGGCGTCCGTCCCCGACGCGCGCCGGTAGGCACGCGCGTAGGCCCGTACCTTGGGGAGGTCCAGCTCGCCGGTGGGTCCGACGAAGAAGATCGCCGCGGCACGGACGGTCTCCTCGGCGCGCGGCTGCACGGAGAGCCGGTCCCAGTCGACGATCGCGACGGGTTCCGCGCCCCGGTAGAGCACGTTCAGCGGGTGGAAGTCCCCGTGCACCCACCCCGTGGCCGGCTCGGCGCCGGGCGGCGGGCGGTGGTGGACGTTACGGGCCAGCAGCGCGCGCCGCTCGACCAGGCGCCGTTCCGCCAGCCTGTCGAAGTCGTCACGGGGGGAGCGGGCGCGGGCGAGTTCCAGCAGGTCGTCGATGAGCGCGAACGTGTCGGCGGGCTCCGGACTGACCACGGGCTCAGGACCGGCCGCGGGCTCGGGGCTGTCGGACGTGAGCGAGGCCGGTTCCGCGTCCATCACCTGGTCGAGGCGTACGTGGACGATGCCGAGGAGCGTGCCGAGGCGCTGCGATTCCACGCGTTCCAGCTGCGTGCCGCCGCGGTGGCGTCCCTCGATCCAGGGGTGCAGGGCGTAGCAGCGGCCGCCGATCACCGTGACGGTGTCGCCGTCGGCGTTCTCGACGGGCGGCGCGACGGGCACGCCCAGGGTCTGGAGCCGCTGGGTGGCGCCGTGCTGGCGGGTGATGGCCCGGTGGTCGCCGTCCAGGTGGTGCTTGAGGAAGTACGCGCCGCGGGTGGTCGTGAGCCGGTAGCCGCGGTTGAGCAGCCCCTGCGCGACGGGCGCGCAGGAAAGGGGCTCTCCGGCGGCCCGGTAGCGGCTCAGCAGGGCGCGGACGGGCGGGGCGGCGGAGCTGCTGGAACCGGCGGAGCTGCCGGGACCGGCGAAGCTGATGGGACCGGTGGAGCTGCTGGGACCGGCGGAACCGGTGCGACCCGCGGAACCGGAAAATGGGGATGGGACAAAGGCGGATGAAGCAGAAGTGGTGGGCAAGGAATCGGCGGAGGTGGCGGCGGACGCCGCCATTGCATATGAGCGCAGCACTTGTCAGATGTTAGATCACTCTGCGTGCCGGTCTCGTCGCTTTATGAATAATCGAATGTGTGTACTGTCATGAACTGCGGCTCCAGCCGCATGAAGACCGCCTCGAACGGCTCGCCGTCCACCCGGGCCGGCGTGCTGCCGTACATCTCCAGCAGCGCGGCCGTCGGCTCGACGGGCTCGATGGTGCCGGTGCACTGGACCGACCACAGGCCGGTGTGGCCGGAGTTGAAGTTGTCCGCGCCGTACGCCACCACACTGCCGCTGCACGCCCGCTGGTAGCCGAGGCCCGCGTGCATCCGCAGCATCACGCAGCCGTCCGCGACGACATGACGGGCCGGCGCCACGAAGGGCATGGCCCGCAAGCTCGTCGCCACGTGTCCGTGGGAGACGCGACTCAGCAGCTGCATGGGGTCCGCGGTTCCCTGGGTGCGGGTACGCGGTTCCGTGGGGGCGCACAATTCCTCGGTGGACATGTTCTCCACTGTCTGGCACCGCGTCGCCCCTCGCCAGAGGAGGGCGGCCTTGACCGGTACGGGACGTTCGTCCCTGCCGGCCCGGGAAAGTCACGGGCGGCGGTGCCGTGAGAGCCGCCGGCGCGGCGGGGCGGCGGCCCCGGCGGCCCCGGTCACGGCTTCTCGGCCTGGAGCCTCGCCACGTACGCGGCGGCCTGCGAGCGCCGCTCCATGCCCAGCTTGGCGAGCAGGCTGGACACGTAGTTCTTGATCGTCTTCTCGGCGAGATGCAGGTTCTCGCCGATGGCGCGGTTCGTCATCCCCTCGCCGATCAGTTCCAGGATCTTGCGTTCCTGATCGGTCAGACCGCTCAGTTTGTCGTTGTTCTTCGGGTTGTTGCCGTCCCGCAGCCGCTGCAGCACCCGGGCCGTCGCCACCGGGTCGAGCAGGGAACGTCCTGCCGCCACGTCCCGTACCGCGGTCAGCAGCTCGTTTCCGCGGATCGCCTTCAGGACGTATCCCGAGGCTCCGGCCATGATCGCGTCGAACAGCGCCTCGTCGTCGGAGAACGACGTGAGCATGAGGCACTTGATGCTGTCGTCCTGGGAGCGGATCTCGCGGCAGACCTCGACCCCGCTGCCGTCGGGCAGCCGGACATCGAGCACGGCCACGTCCGGACGCGTCGCCGGGATCCGTACGACGGCGTCGGCGGCCGTGCCCGCCTCGCCGACCACCTCGATGTCGTCCTCCACCGCGAGCAGCTCGTGAACCCCGCGGCGGACCACCTCATGGTCATCCAAGAGAAATACGGTGATTCTCCTATTTTCGGGCACGTATTAAGTCAAACACACTCGGCTCTTCCCTGCGGTGATGGAGCGGGATAACGTGCCGTTGTTCCGGCCGCCTGCAAGGCTGTGACCAGTGGTTGTTCGCCCCTTTCTGGATTTACTTGGAGATCCAAGCAAATCCGCAGGTCAAAGGGGGTTTCACAGGAGTACGGACTACTGGGTAACGTGCAGGCGACAAGCACTCGCCGGAGCACCTGTCACGTCTGTTCCGACCAGGAACGCACCCACCCCGTGCGCACGGTGAGCAGACGAGCCGCACTGGTTCCCGGCGGATCCCGGGGACCGGAAAGACGGAGGAGCACGCACGTGACCGTGGAGAGCACTGCCGCGCGTAAGCCGCGACGCAGTAGCGGTACCAAGCGCGCGAGCGCGCAGAAGGCGCCGCAATCGCAGGCCGCCGGGCCGCGGGGTTCCGGTTCCCGGGATTCCGGGGCCGAGAAGTCCGAGCCGCAGCTCGTACAGCTGCTCACCCCCGAGGGCGAGCGCGTCGAGCACCCGGACTACCAGCTGGACCTGACCCCCGACGAGCTGCGGGGGCTGTACCGGGACATGGTCCTCACCCGCCGCTTCGACGCCGAGGCCACCGCGCTCCAGCGCCAGGGCGAGCTGGGGCTGTGGGCCTCGCTGCTCGGCCAGGAGGCCGCGCAGATCGGCTCCGGCCGCGCGCTGCGCGACGACGACTACGTCTTCCCGACCTACCGGGAGCACGGCGTCGCCTGGGTGCGCGGGGTCGACCCGACCAACCTGCTGGGCATGTTCCGCGGGGTGAACCACGGTGGCTGGGACCCCAACACGAACAACTTCCACCTCTACACCATCGTCATCGGCTCGCAGACGCTGCACGCCACGGGCTACGCGATGGGCGTGGCCAAGGACGGCGCGGACTCGGCGGTGATCGCGTACTTCGGTGACGGCGCCTCCAGCCAGGGCGACGTCGCCGAATCGTTCACCTTCGCCGCGGTCTACAACGCGCCGGTGGTGTTCTTCTGCCAGAACAACCAGTGGGCGATCTCCGAGCCCACCGAGAAGCAGATGCGGGTGCCGCTCTACCAGCGCGCGCAGGGCTACGGCTTCCCCGGCGTCCGCGTCGACGGCAACGACGTACTCGCCTGCCTGGCCGTGACGCGCGCCGCGCTGGAGCACTGCCGCAGGGGCGAGGGTCCGATGCTGGTCGAGGCGTTCACGTACCGCATGGGCGCGCACACCACCTCCGACGACCCGACCAAGTACCGCGCGGACGAGGAGACGGAGTCCTGGGAGGCGAAGGACCCGATCCTGCGGCTGCGCAGGTACCTGGAGAAGGCCGGCCACGCCGACGAGGCGTTCTTCACCGAGCTGGACGAGGAGAGCGAAGCCCTCGGCAAGCGCGTACGTGAGGCCGTACGGGCCATGCCCGACCCCGACGACATGGCGATCTTCGACCATGTCTACGCGGACGGCCACGCGCTCGTGGACGAGGAGCGGGCGCAGTTCGCCGCTTACCAGGCGTCATTCGCGGACGCCGACGAAGCCGGAGAGGGCAAGTAGCCATGGCCGTACAGAAACTTCCCCTCGCCAAGGCGATCAACGAATCGCTGCGCAAGGCTCTGGAGACCGATCCCAAGGTCCTCATCATGGGCGAGGACGTCGGAAAGCTCGGCGGCGTCTTCCGCGTCACGGACGGTCTGCAGAAGGACTTCGGCGAGGACCGGGTCATCGACACCCCGCTCGCCGAGTCCGGCATCGTCGGCACGGCGATCGGCCTGGCGCTCCGCGGCTACCGCCCGGTGGTGGAGATCCAGTTCGACGGCTTCGTCTTCCCGGCGTACGACCAGATCGTCACGCAGCTCGCGAAGATGCACGCCCGTGCGCTCGGCAAGATCAAGATGCCGGTCGTCGTCCGTATCCCGTACGGCGGCGGCATCGGCGCGGTCGAGCATCACTCGGAGTCGCCCGAGGCGCTGTTCGCGCACGTCGCCGGGTTGAAGGTCGTCTCGCCCTCGTCGTCGGCCGACGCGTACTGGATGATGCAGCAGGCGATCCTGAGCGACGACCCGGTGATCTTCTTCGAGCCGAAGCGGCGCTACTGGGACAAGGGCGAGGTCGACACCGAGGCCATCCCGGGACCGCTGCACGCGGCCCGGGTGGCGCGTCCCGGCACGGACCTGACGCTCGCGGCGTACGGCCCGATGGTCAAGGTCTGCCTGGAGGCAGCGGCGGCGGCAGCCGAGGAGGGCAGGTCGCTGGAGGTCCTCGACCTGCGCTCGATGTCGCCGATCGACTTCGACACGATCCAGACGTCGGTGGAGAAGACGCGCCGGCTGGTGGTGGTGCACGAGGCGCCGGTCTTCTACGGATCGGGTGCGGAGATCGCCGCTCGCCTCACGGAGCGGTGCTTCTACCACCTGGAGGCCCCGGTGCTGCGCGTCGGCGGATTCCACGCGCCGTATCCGCCGGCCCGGCTGGAGGACGAGTACCTCCCTGGCCTTGACCGAGTGCTCGACGCCGTCGACCGCTCGCTTGCGTACTGAGGAGTGCCGTGACCATGACAGCTGCCACTTCCGCTCGCTTCCGAGAGTTCAAGATGCCCGATGTGGGCGAAGGGCTCACGGAGGCCGAGATCCTCAAGTGGTACGTGAAGCCGGGCGACACGGTGACGGACGGCCAGGTGGTGTGCGAGGTGGAGACGGCGAAGGCCGCCGTCGAACTGCCCATTCCGTACGACGGTGTGGTGCACGCGCTGCGCTTCGAGGAAGGCACGACGGTCGACGTCGGCGCGTCGATCATCACGGTGGACGTGGCCCCGGGATCGCCGGAGGAACCGGCGGCGCCCGAGGCGTCCGGCGCTTCTGCCGGCTCCGACGCTTCCGCCGGTTCTGCCGGTGAGGCGGAACCGAAGGGCCGTACGCCGGTCCTGGTCGGATACGGCGTGTCCGAGGCGTCCACGAAGCGGCGGGCCCGCAAGGGCGCGGCGGCGCCGGAGGCCGCGCAGGCGGCGCGGGCGATCCAGTCCGAGATGAACGGCCGGTCCGGCTTGAACGGCCAGGCGGCTCCGTCGTCCGACTCCCTTCCGGTGTCGGTCCCGTCGTCGGCTCAGGAGATCACCGAGGCTCCGGCCAGGCCGCTGGCGAAGCCGCCGGTGCGCAAGCTGGCCAAGGACCTGGGCGTGGACCTGACCACGGTCACCCCGACGGGCCCGGACGGAATCATCACGCGCGAGGACGTCCACGCGGCGACCGCGCCGGCGCCCGAGCAGGCCGCGGTCCCCGCCCCGGCGGCGGACGCGACGCCGGTCCAGGGTGCCGTGACCACCGGCGGCCGGGAGACCCGTATCCCGGTGAAGGGCGTACGGAAGGCCACGGCGGCGGCGATGGTGGGCAGCGCGTTCACGGCGCCGCACGTCACCGAGTTCATCACCGTCGATGTGACGCGCACGATGAAGCTGGTGGAGGAGCTGAAGTCCGACAAGGACATGGCGGGGCTGCGCGTCAACCCCCTGCTGCTCATCTCCAAGGCGCTGCTGGTGGCCATCAAGCGCAACCCCGAGGTCAACGCGGCCTGGGACGAGGCCAGCCAGGAGATCGTGCTCAAGCACTACGTCAACCTGGGCATCGCGGCCGCGACCCCGCGCGGCCTGCTCGTCCCGAACATCAAGGACGCGCACGACAAGACCCTGCCCCAACTGGCCACGGCTCTGGGCGAACTGGTCGCGACGGCCCGCGAGGGCAAGACCACCCCGGCGGCGATGCAGGGCGGCACGGTGACCATCACCAACGTCGGCGTCTTCGGCATCGACACCGGCACGCCGATCCTCAACCCCGGCGAGTCCGCGATTCTGGCGGTCGGCGCGATCAAGCTCCAGCCGTGGGTCCACAAGGGCAAGGTCAAGCCCCGCCAGGTCACCACCCTGGCGCTCTCCTTCGACCACCGCCTGGTCGACGGTGAACTGGGCTCCAAGGTCCTGGCGGACATCGCCGCGATCCTGGAACAGCCGAAACGCCTGATCACCTGGGGCTGACCACCAGGTCCCCGGACCGGGGCGCCACCCCGGCCGAACACACCACGACGAGCCCCGCGACCGCCACGGTCGCGGGGCTCATCGCGTCGCGCGCGGGCAATACGTCTTCACTCCTTCGCTCCCCACCGCGCTCCCTCGCGCCCTCTTGGTGACGGAGCGGAGCGGGTATATCTGTATCGGCGACTGACGGTGATCAGGACACGGGGGAGTTTTCATGGGAGAGCACGGAGACGGCAAGGCGGAAGCGTCGGGGACGAGAAGCAGTCCCCGAAGGAGTCGGACGGCCAGTTGACCAGGCCTGTTCCGCCGAAGAAGTGAGCGCTCGCTGATGGATCGGTACACGCGGTCGTCGGCCGGTCTGAGCGGGGCCGCCGTACCGGACGCGGTCGGCGCGTTGGGCGAGGAGTGGCGGGAGGCGTTCGCGCGCGCACCGCGCTCCGCCTTCGTTCCGGAGGCCGTCTGGGCTCCGGACGGCGATGCCCCGACCGGCTGTCGACCCGGGCGGGGGACAGCGGGTGTGGCTGGACGATCCAGGTCGTATCGTGCGCTGAGCCTCGGTCGGGCGTCCCTGCTGACGGGCGTCTGTGCCGGCGGGCGTCCGTGCCGAGGGCCGGCCGGCTCGTCCGCAGCCGCGCTGGTGCACGCGCGCCCGGCACCGCCTCGGTGGCCGGCGTGGCTCCGCCGGTCAGATGAAGCTGTTCATCGCGGAGAGGAACCCGAGCAGGATGCCCAGCGCCAGGAACGCGAGCGCCACCGCGCATCCGGCGCCGATCAGGCGCTCCCGGGCGGTACGGCCCAGCAGCAGCGGTAGCGCGACGCCGATCACGCCGTAGCTGATCGCGTCGCTGTAGTAGTGCAGAGCGAACAGGTAGTGGAGCGCGTCCATACCGAACACCGCTCCCAGCACCGCCGGGCCCGCCAGGCGCCGCCACGCCGTGCCCGTACGCCACCACGCGCCGGCCGTGCCGAAGATCGGGCCCGCGATCAGACCGAGCACCAGCCAGAACGTCGGCCAGGTCAGGTCGCCCATGCCGTCGCGTACGTACTCCGCGTACCCGTAGTACCCGACCACCGCTCCCACCTGCGTCGCGATCCCGGCGAAGCTCGCACGCCACCCGGGCACCCCGATCACCGCGCCTGCGGCGAACGCGCCGACGACCCAGACGGAACCTGAATTGGAGAACGCCTGGAACGGCCCGGGGAGGAGCCCCTGAAGCACGTTCGTCACGGCCCCGATGGCGAGGCCGCCGAGTATGGCGAGAATCGCACCCGCGAGCAGGCGCGCGGGGTGAGTGGGGCGAGGGGACTGAGAGAGGGTAGTGGTCACCCCTGAAGGATGCCCCGGCTGGGTGGCGCCGGGCGTCCCTCCGGTGATTGAACGTGCGCCTCACTCCTGAGGACTACACGAGGGGCAGGAGAGAGGGAAGGGTGTGCGGAAGACCTCTTGCTTCCCGAGGCGGATCCGGCACGGCTCGCAGTCCGGCACGGCTCACAGCACGTAGACCGGCGACCCGTCCGCCGCGCCGCCCCGCGCCTGGATGCAGGCGTGCTTGCGCATGAAGCGCAGGGAGTCGTTGACGCGCTGGACCGACAGTCCGGTCCGCCGGGCGATGGAGTCCAGCGGCTGGCGCAGCTCGCTGTCCCGGGCCAGGACGGGCGCGATGGTGACGGCCACGGCCCAGATGTCCTCCGTCACGGACATCCGCGACTCCCGGTCGGCGAGCACGGCGTCGGCACTGGGCCGGGGCGGTGGCGGCGCGGTCCGGGGCGCGGGGTACACCGGAGTCGCGGGATTCGCCGCGGCCGGCGTCGACCGGTCGGAGAGCAGTTGGTCGAGCCGGTCCGCGATGCGCTCCATGGCCTGCGCGGTGGCCAGCTGCGCGGCGAGTGATTCACGGTGTACGGCTGCGAACTCCTCGTCCAGCCGGAGGTTCCGCTCCTCGAGCCGGACGATCGCGTCGGCCACCTGCCCGGGCATCGCGTACGCCACCGGCGCGGCCGGATCGGCGGGCTGTACCTCGGCCTTGGGAAGCACGTAGGAGCCGTCCCGCTGGACGCTGATGATGACCTCGGCGACCCATTCCTTGAACGGTGCGCACGATGCTTTCGTGCATCCGTTGACGAGGTGGATCAGGCCTCTGAGATCGATGAGCTGAAGGTCTCGGCGCCACTCTCTACCTGCGGGAACGCTGAGACTGTGACTTCCAGTCACTGTCTCGAGAGAGTCTCGGTGAGCTTCGGGGACATGGTCGACAAGCGCCTTCCTCGGGGTCGTGTACCCGAGTCGCCTGCATAGATCCGCCGCCGGGAACCAGTGGCTTCCGTCCGGCATCGTCAGCCGCCGGATCCGCGCGCCCGTCGCCCCGTAGACGAAGTCACTGATGTCGATCGCTTCGCGTTGCGCAGCCGCGTCTGACGGCGTGCCGTGATCGTTCATACGAACCACCTCCATGGCGGAACGTAAAGGGAAGCAAATCGAATATGCCAGCTGACTAATAGATGTTCATCACTACGGGTGAGGTGTCGCTGAATTCCTACGAAAAGAAAAGTGAAAGGAAGAGGCAGGCGCGGACCTCCGGAGCCCGCGCCTGCCTCTCAGCCTGCGTGTGACGGTCGACCGCCCCGGTGGGGGACGATCTGCCGGGTCACCAGCCGACCGCTACCTCCAGCCACTGCGGGTCGCCGTGCGAGACGAAGGACGACTGGCCCGCGTAGTCGTCGTACGGGAAGCCGTACGCGAGGTTGTTGATGCCGTGGTCGTGCCAGAACTTGGCGTAGTAGTTCGCCGGCGCCGCCTGGTAGTACAGGCCCGGGTTCGACCAGTCGGACTGCGGCAGCTGTGCCACGTGCCGGTTGAGCGCCGAGCACATGCCCGGGTCCGTGGCCAGTACGCCGGCGCAGCCGGTGATGTCCGAGGTGGGGGCGTTCACGCCGACCGACTGGGCGTAGCCGGTGAAGTAGTCGGCGTACTGCCCGCCCTCCCGGAAGTCGGGAGCGCTGCCCGGAGCGGGGATGCGGTACGGCGCCTGGACGTCGGCCAGGCCCTTGAACTCGGTCGGGACCTCGTTCTTGAACTGCTGGAACGTCTCCTCCCGGCTCTGCTGGAAGGTCTGGTAGTCCTCGCCGACCTGTACGTCGTACCCGTCGGCGGCGTGCAGCCGCATCGCCAGTTTGACGCCGAAGGCGTCGACGCGGGTGGTGTTGCCGTTGAACACCCCGTCCCCGACGGTGAATTCGATGAAGTCGAAGTACTGGCTGTCCGGCGACCCGAGGTAGAAGTACATCCGGCCCGCCGAGTTCGCCGGCATGTCGAAGTACGGCTGTTCGGCGATCGAGTGCACCTGGTCGTTGAACTTCCAGTACACCTCGCTGTCGGGGTACTGGCCGTTCGTCTTGTTGAGAATCTTGAGCATGACGACGTTCTGCGCGGGCGGGATGCTGCCGGTGTCGCCCCAGAACGAGTCCGGCGGCGCGTCACCCGCCGCGACTCTCGGACTGGACGCGCTCACGGCGTGCTCCGTACTCGCGGCGCTGGCGGAGGGCGTCGAGGTGGTGACCGCGCCCATCGTCAGCAGCGCCATGGCGACGGCGGCTATCAGATACGTGGCGGGGCGCCGGTGGAGCGCCTGTGTTGCGGTGGGCATCAAGTTCTCCCTGGCTGTGGGGGGTTGGCGGCCGCGAACGTGATGGCCGCCGGCCAGGTGGCGACCTCGTCCGGCCTTGGGGGAGCGCTCCGTGCTTCCGTGCTCCGGTTCGCTGGTACGGGCGGTCCGGTGCGGTGAACCGCGTGCGGTGGGCCGCGCGCGGTGGCGTGCCGTGCGGTGGAGCCGCACGCGGGAGGCACGCGCGGGGAGGCGCGTGCGGCGGAATCGCGTGCGAGAGCGCCGTGAGAGCGCTCTCACAGAGCCTCCTGCGACCGCATGTACTTGTCAAGAACCTGCGCGAGGTCCCACGCGTCTCTCCTCTCCCTCGCCCGCACGTGTCCTGTCCGCATCCCGGACGGCCTCTGGGATGCACCTCTGTTGTATCTATGCTGTGCGCATGCCTTCCGCCCCGGCCGTTCCCAACGCGCCCGCCGCCGACTCCGCCAAGCTGCCTCCCGCCGCCGACCGTGTCTACAGCCACCTCAAGGAGGGCGTGCTCGAACGCCGTTATGAGGGCGGGACCCTTCTCACCGAGGGGGAGCTGGCCGAGGCGGTCGGGGTGTCCCGTACGCCGGTGCGTGAGGCGTTGCTCAAGCTGGAGGTCGAGGGGCTGATCAAGCTCTATCCCAAGAAGGGCGCCCTCGTGCTCGCCGTCTCCGCGCAGGAGATCGCGGATGTCGTCGAAACGCGCCTGCTGGTCGAGGAGTTCGCCGTACGGAAGGCCGTACCGGCGTCCGCTCGGCTGGTCGAGCGGCTGGAAGTGCTGCTCGACGAGCAGCGGATGCGGGCCGGGGAGGGTGATCTCGCCGCGGTGTCCGTGAGCGACCGGTGCTTCCACGCCGAGATCGTGCGCAACGCCGGGAACCAGATCCTCTCCAAGCTGTACGACCAGCTCAGGGACCGGCAGTTGAGGATGGGCGTCGCCGTGATGGAAGCCCATCCCGACCGTATCGCCGCCAACATCACCGAGCACGGCGAACTGCTCGACGCCATCAGGGCGGGCGACGCCGACAGCGCTGCCGCGTGCGTACGGCGGCACGTCGGACGGGTTCAGGTGCTGGTCAGGGGTGAGGTCCGGTGAGTTCCGCGAATTCCGCGAGCGCGGCCGGTTCGCCGAGACCGCGCGGTTCCCTGTCCCTCACCCTGCCCGGCGATCCGCCCGGCGGCCGGCGTGCCGTCTGGGTGTGGGGCATCGGCGTCGCCGTCTACTTCGTCGCCGTCATCTTCCGTACGAGCCTCGGGGTGGCCGGACTCGACGCCGCCGACCGCTTCCAGATCAACGCGTCCGCCCTCTCGACGTTCTCCATCCTCCAACTCCTCGTCTACGCGGGCATGCAGATACCCGTCGGCCTGATGGTCGACCGGCTCGGCACGAAGAGAGTGCTGACGTTCGGGGCGGTGCTGTTCACCGTCGGGCAGCTGGGCTTCGCGCTCTCCCCCACGTACGGCATGGCCCTCGCCTCCCGCGCCATGCTCGGCTGCGGTGACGCGATGACGTTCATCAGCGTGCTGCGGCTCGGCACCCGCTGGTTCCCGGCGCGGCGCGGGCCGATGGTCGCGCAGATCGCCGCGCTCTTCGGGGTGGCGGGCAACCTCGTGTCCACCGTCTTCATCTCCCGCACCCTGCACAGCCTCGGCTGGACCGCGACCTTCGCGGGCAGCGCCATGGCCGGTGTGCTCGTCCTCGTCCTGCTGCTGCTCTTCCTCAAGGACCATCCGGAAGGCCACGCGCCGCCGCCCTCACAGCACGCGGGCGCCGCGTTCGTCCGCCGGCAGATCGCTGAATCCTGGCGCGAGCCCGGCACCCGGCTCGGGATGTGGGTGCACTTCACGACGCAGTTCCCCGCGATGTTCTTCATGTTGCTGTGGGGACTGCCGTTCCTGGTGGAGGCGCAGGGGCTCTCCCGGGCCGCCGCGGGCGAACTGCTCACCCTCGTCGTGCTCTCCAACATGCTGGTCGGCCTGGTGTACGGGCAGGTCATCGCGCGCCACCACGCGGCCAGGACCCCGCTGGCCCTCGGTACGACCGGGGCGACGGCGCTGGTCTGGGCCGCGACTCTCGGGTACCCCGGCGGTCATGCCCCGATGTGGCTGCTGGTCACGCTCTGCCTGGTCCTCGGCGCCTGCGGTCCCGCGTCGATGATCGGCTTCGACTTCGCCAGGCCCGCGAACCCGCCGGAGCGTCAGGGCACGGCCTCCGGAATCGTCAACATGGGCGGTTTCACGGCCTCGATGACGATGCTGCTCGTGGTCGGCCTCCTGCTGGACGCGACCGGCGACAGCTTCCGGACGGCGTTCTCGGCGGTCTTCGTCCTCCAGACGCTCGGAGTCGTGCAGATCCTGCGGCTGCGGAGACGCGCGGCCCTGCGTGAGCGTGAGCGTGAGCGGCTGGTGGCCAGCCGGGTGGAGGCCGTACACGTACCGGCGTGAGTGCGTACGGGCGTGAGCGCTTACGGGCAGTGCGCACGCCCACAAGTCCGTACCCGCGTGAGTACGTACGCGCACGAGTCCGTGCGCGGGCGGGTCCGTGAGCAGTGCGCATACGTGCCTGCCGTACGGACGAGGCGCGGTCCCGGTACGAGGGCCGGGGCCGCCGGGGCAGCCGCCGAGCGCCACTCGCTGTCCGCCGGCTCGCCAACTCGCCGGCTCGCCAACTCGCCGGCTCGCCAACTCGCCGACTCGTCAGCTCGTCACCGCGAACTCGCGCAGGATCGCCTCCGCCAGGTCCTGATCGCCGTCGACCTTGATGCGCTCGGCGACCGCCGCGGGCCGTACCCGGCCGCACGCCAGCTTGAAGTACGCCTCCCAGTCCAGCACCAGCGTCACCACGGGACCCAGCGAGGGCGCGCCGTCCACCGTGCCCCGGCCCTCCGCGTCCACCCGGACCGTACGCATGAACTCCACGGGCCCGTGCACGTCGACGACTACCGCCGAATTCGGCGGCGTGCCCGCGTCCTTGGCGACGACCTTCGGCAGCGCGGCCAGCAGCACGTCCCGCGCGACGAAGGCACCGCCGGAGTCGAGGCTGCCGGGCTTCCCGAGGGTCGTACGGAGGTCCTGCTCGTGCACCCAGAGGTCGAACGCCCGCAGCCGCATGGCCGTTTCCAGGGTCTGCTCGGTGCCGAGGGGGGCCCGGACCATGGTGTCGGGCGACCGGTTCTCGTTCCGCAGCTGCCGGTTGCGGCGGATGATCGTGTACTCCAGCTCGGACGTGATCTCCGGCGCGGTGTGATGCCGCCGGACATCCACCTGCATCTCCATATAACGCGAGATGTCGCTCTGCACGTGGTAGAGATCGCGCGGCAGTGTGTGAATCGGCCGCGGGTCCCCGAGCATCTCGCATTCCATGCCGATGACATGCGAGATGATGTCCCGCACCGACCAGCCGGGGCACGGCGTTCGCCAGTTCCACTCCTCGGTGGCGAGCGGCTGCACCAACTCGGCTATGGCCTCGATGGATTCGGACCAGGCATCTGCGTAGGTCTGAAGGCTGGGATGGACGGTCACGGGACCCCTCGGCGGTTCTGCGGTCGCTGGCTGGCTTGTCGGCTTGCGGGCGGGCTGCGGGCGGCGTGGGAGGTTTGGGTGCTAAGTTACGCTGCTCGCTGGCGCCCCGGCAGTGCTTTCGTGTGACGATCGTAGGCCCGCGTTGACGGCCCGAACGCCAAGACGGTGGTACCGTGCGCGCCACTCGCGCGTCGGGTCGCGAAGGATACCGGGCGAATCGGCCAATTCCCTTGGTGCGTGCGGGGCTTCGCCCGTACGGCTTTGGCGCGGCCGGGCCCGAGGCGGCGCACGCCGCGGCTCACGCGGGGATGACGCACGCCGCGGCTCACGCGGGGATGACGCACGCCGCGGCTCACGCGGGGACGGCCGGCCGAGCCCGCGTCAGCCGTCGCCGCGCTCCTTCTCCGCCATGCGGATCACGCACACCGCGACCGCGATCAGCAGCGGGTGGTCCGCGTCCTCCCGCACCACATCCACGCCGTACGTCTCCCGCACCCGCAGCCAGCGCCGCGAGATGTGGGCCAGCAGTTCGCCGTCGTACTCGATCGCGAACTCGCGGTCCAGGATCCGGCCGCTGACATCCAGCTCGGTGCCGTCGGCCAGCGTCACGCGATAGTGGTTGCGGAGCAGCGAGAGCCGCTTCTTGCGGATGGTCGCCAGCGGTTCGTCACCGCGCTCGATGGTCATCGTGTCCCGCAGGCTGATCAGCTTCTGGCGCAGCGTGATCAGCACCTGCCCGGACGGATCCTTTAGCTCCAGGGTGTCCCGCAGCCGCAGCGCCTTGCCGTCGACGAGGAACGCCTGCCGGCCGTGCTCGTCCTCGATCCAGTAGTCGTCGCCGATCGCGAAGATTTTGTCGCGTACGAGATATTTCATGGGGAACGGGTACCCGCGAACGCCGCGTCCGACGACGGCGGGTCCGCAGGTGCACGCGTTCGGGTGCGACGGCGGACGAGATTGGCCGAAGGTCGACCCTGGCCTGTCCGTTGCCGGGCGTGGCCGCGGCGCGGAATCGGGGTGAATGCCGGAATCGGGGCCGGTGTCCGGAGAACGTTCTCGCAGGTGGCACCCTTGAAACATGAACGATGCGACCCCCGCGACCCGCCGTGCCCGCGTCCGTGCCCCGGAGCTGATCGGACAGGGGAGCTGGCTGAATACCGGCGATGTCTCCTACACCCTTGCTGACCTGCGGGGACGCATCGTCATTATCGACTTCTGGAGCTTCTGCTGCATCAACTGCCTGCACGTCCTCGACGAGCTGCGCGAGCTGGAGGAGAAGCACCGGGACACGGTGGTGATCGTCGGGATCCACTCGCCGAAATTCGTGCACGAGGCGGAACACCAGTCGGTCGTGGACGCCGTCGAACGGTATGAGGTGCATCACCCCGTTCTGAACGATCCCGAGCTGGCGACCTGGAAGCAGTACGCCGTGCGCGCCTGGCCGACGCTGGTGGTGGTTGATCCCGAGGGGTACATCGTCGCCCAGCACGCGGGCGAGGGACATGCGCACGCCATCGAGAAGCTGGTCGAGGAGCTGGAGACCGAGCACGCCGCGAAGGGCACACTGCGGCGCGGGGACGGCCCGTACGTCGCGCCGGAGCCCGTCGCCACGCATCTGCGGTTCCCCGGCAAGGCGCTCGTGCTGCCGAGTGGGAACCTCCTGGTCTCCGACTCCACCCGCCACCAGCTCGTCGAGCTGGAGCCGGACGGCGAGAGCGTCGTACGGCGGATCGGCTCCGGCGTGCGCGGGTTCGGGCGCGACTCGTTCAGCGAGCCGCAGGGACTGGCGCTGCTGCCGGACGGCACGGTGATCGTCGCCGACACCGTGAACCACGCGCTGCGTACGTACGACCCGGTCAGCGGCGCGGTCGAGACCGTCGCAGGCACCGGCAAGCAGTGGTGGCAGGGGTCCGCGACGTCCGGGCCCGCGCTCGAAGTGGATCTCTCCTCACCGTGGGACGTGGCGTGGTGGGAGGGCCGGGTGTGGATCGCGATGGCGGGCGTCCACCAGCTGTGGACGTACGACCCGGCCACCGGCACCGTCGAGGTCGCGGCCGGCACCACGAACGAGGGCCTGGTCGACGGGCCCGCCGCCGAGGCGTGGTTCGCGCAGCCCTCCGGGCTGGCCGCCGCCGGGGACCGGCTGTGGGTCGCCGACTCGGAGACCAGCGCGGTGCGGTACGTCGAGCGCGCGGACGCGGGCGGGAGCGAAGGGCCGGACGGCAGCGCCGGTTACGTCATCCGTACGGCCGTCGGCACCGGCCTCTTCGACTTCGGCCACCGCGACGGCGACGCCGAACAGGCTCTGCTCCAGCACCCCTTGGGCGTGACCGCGCTGCCGGACGGCTCCGTCGCGATCTCCGACACGTACAACCACGCGCTGCGCCGCTACGACCCGGCGACCGGCCAGGTCACCACGCTCGCGACGGATCTGCGCGAACCGTCCGGCGCCGTGCTCGTCGGCGAGGACATCGTGGTCGTGGAGTCGGCGCGCCACCGGCTGACCCGGCTGCGACTGCCGGAAGAAGCGGTACGGGTCGAGTCCGTGGCGCACCGCACGCAGCGCGCGGCGACCGAAGTCGCCCCGGGCACACTCCAGTTGGACATCGTCTTCACGGCGCCGAAGGGCCAGAAGCTCGACACCCGCTACGGCCCCTCGACCCGCCTGCTCGTCTCCGCCACCCCGCCGGAACTGCTGGCCTCCGGCGACGGCGCGGACACGGATCTGAGCCGCGAGGTGGTGCTCGCGGACGGCATCACGGAAGGCGTCCTGCACGTCTCCGCGATGGCCGCGTCCTGCGACGACGACCCGGCGAACGAATATCCGGCCTGCCACGTCCACCAGCAGGACTGGGGCGTCCCCATCAAGGTCACCCCGTCGGGAACAGCCCGCCTGGGCCTGGTACTCGCGGGCATGGACGCCTGAGCGGAGCCGTTCGAGCGGCCTGACCGCCGCCGCGTCCGCGGGACGGCGGCCGGGCGCGACTCGGCTCGCCGCTGCGTCTGCTGCCCGCCGCTCCGTACACGGTCTTCGCGCTGCGGCCCGCGCTGCCGGTCGCAGTGGCCGCCGTCGTCCTGGCCTCGGTCGGTTACGCGGCGGGGCTGCTGCTCCAGGAGCGTCTTATGGTCCTGACGCCGGACGAACTGAGCGGCCACGCCTTCGGGTTGGCCTCCGCCGGGATGCTCACGTTCCAGGGGGTGGGCGCCGCTCTCGCGGGCGCCGTCGCGCAGTACACCTCACCCGCGACTGCCATGGCCGCGATGGCGATGGTCTCCTTCGCGGTCACCCTGGCCCTGGCACCCGGGCTGCGCGCGGGCCGCGAACCGCTCGGGCCCGGTCGTCCGCCCAATGACCGTCCGCGCGACGCGCCGGGACCGGAGCCCGAGGCCGGCTGACCGCGCGGCGCGCGCCAGATCAAGCGGCGATCGGCGGCGGGCGCCCGACGGCGTCAGCGGCAGGCCGTACGGCCGCAAGCCGCAGCCGGGCGAACGCAGTTCAGTACCGGGCGCCCGGGTCGTCGTGGCGGTCGACCATCGTGGGGGCGATGACCGCGCGCCGCCGCCTGGCGATGCTGGTGATGGCCGCGATGCCGATGATGCCGACCGCCATCAGGATCACACCGACCAGATCGATGTTGACGCTGTCGGTCTGCCAGTCGGTCGCGAAGGTGAGGATGGCCCCCAGCCCGATCAGTGCGATACATCCGCCGATGCCCATGAATCCCGCCTCCTGGTATGAGTGGTGGCCGTTCCGGGCCATTGGGTCGCGTACCCCGGTCCGGAACGGCCATGCGGGTGCGGGCAGTTCGCCGCCCGGCGGGCGGCGGGTCCACCGGCCGGGCTCAGCCCTCCAGGAAGGCCACCAGCGCGTTCGCCAGCAGGAACGGGTCGTCGGCGCCGCACAGTTCGCGCGCGCTGTGCATCGACAGGATCGCCACCCCGATGTCGATCGTCTGGATGCCGTGCCGCGCTGCCGTGATCGGGCCGATCGTCGTGCCGCACGGCATCGCGTTGTTGGAGACGAAGTTCTGCCACGGCACGCCCGCCTTCTCGCAGGCGGCGGCGAACGCCGCGCGGCCGCTGCCGTCCGTCGCGTACCGCATGTTGACGTTGACCTTGAGGATCGGGCCGCCGTTGGGGCGCGGGTGGTGCGTCGGGTCGTGGCGGTCGGCGTAGTTCGGGTGTACGGCGTGGCCGGTGTCGGACGACAGGCACACCGTGCCCGCCAGCGCCCGCGCCCGGTCCTCGTACGAACCGCCGCGGGAGAGCACCGAGCGCTCCAGCACCGTGCCGAGGAGCGGGCCGTCGGCGCCGGTGTCCGACTGCGAGCCGTTCTCCTCGTGGTCGAAGGCCGCCAGCACCGGGATGTACGGAAGGGGGCCTTCCGACTCCGCCACCGCGGCCAGCGCCGCCGTGGCCGCGTGCACCGACAGCAGGTTGTCCATCCGCGGGCCCGCGACCAGCTCGCGGTCCCGGCCGAGGTAGGAGGGGCGCTCGACGGGGTGCGGCATCAGGTCCCAGCCCGCGATGTCCGCGGCCTCGACCCCGGCCTCCTCCGCGACGAAGCCGAGGAGGTCGCCCTCGGTGGGCTCGCCGAGGCCCCAGACGGGCTGCATGTGGCGCTGCCGGTCGAGCTTGAGCCCGTCGCTGTTGGCCGAGCGGTCCAGGTGCACGGCCAGCTGCGGGACGCGCAGCAGCGCGCGGTCGATGTTGACCAGCCGGTGCGAGCCGTCGCGCAGCGTGATGCGTCCCGCGAGACCGAGGTCGCGGTCGAGCCAGGTGTTGAGCAGGGTCCCGCCGTAGATCTCGACGGCGACCTGGCGCCAGCCGAACGCGCCGGTGTCGGGCAGCGGCTTCACCCGCAGGTTGGGGGAGTCCGTGTGCGCGCCGACGATCCGGAACGGGGTGTGCGGCTGAGCGTCCTCGGGGACGTACCACGCGACGATCGCGCCGCCGCGCAGCACGTATTTCCCGCCCGCCGTGCCGTCCCAGGCGTCCGTCTCGCGCACCCGCGCGAAACCGGCCTTCTCCAGGCGCGCGGCTGCCGTGGCCACCGCGTGGTACGGGGAGGGACTGGCCATCAGGAAGGCCATGAGGTCATCGGTGTGGCCGCGGTCGAAGCGGGCGGTAGTGCTCATGGGGCCAGCCTAACGATGGTCTACGCCACTGGGCCCGGCGCAGGTCGTAGTGGCATGTACATGGGCGGAGTGGGGCAACTGGAACGGCCGCGAACCGGCGCCCGCCCCTGAGGGAGGCGCCCGGTTCGCGGCCGGCCGGACATGACGTGGCGTGACGGAACGGGCGGCAGATGGAAGGGCAGGCTAGAAGGAGGCCTCGTCCAGGTCCATCAGCGAGCTGTCGACGGACTCGGCGAGCGCGCGCTCCGCCCCGACACCCGGCAGCACGTTCGCGGCGAAGAACTTCGCCGCCGCGATCTTGCCCCGGTAGAACGCGACGTCCTTCGCGCTCGCCGTCTCCAGCTTCTCCGCCGCCACGGCCGCGCCGCGCAGCAGCAGGTAGCCGACGACCACGTCGCCCGAGGCCATCAGCAGGCGGGTCGTGTTGAGCCCGACCTTGTAGATGTTCTTGACGTCGTCGCCGGTGGAGGTGAGGTCCGTCAGCATCTGCCCGACGATCGCCTCCAGGTCCGTGGCCGCCTTCGCCAGCGCGTCACGCGCCGCGGCCAGCTCCGTACCGCCCGTACCGACCGCGAGGAACTGCTTGATCTCCTCGGCGAGGGTGTTCAGCGACTGCCCCTGGTCCCGGACGATCTTCCGGAAGAAGAAGTCCTGACCCTGGATGGCCGTGGTGCCCTCGTAGAGGGTGTCGATCTTGGCGTCCCGGATGTACTGCTCGACCGGGTACTCCTGGAGGTAGCCGGAGCCGCCGAAGGTCTGGAGGGACTGCGCGAGCTGCTCGTACGACCGCTCGGAGCCGTAGCCCTTGACGATCGGCAGCAGCAGGTCGTTCAGCCCGGACAGCGCCTTGGTGTCCTCGCCCGCGGCCTCCTTGACGGCGATCTCGTCCTGCACCGACGCGGTGTACATGACCAGGGAGCGCATGCCCTCCGCGTACGCCTTCTGCGTCATCAGCGAGCGGCGCACGTCGGGGTGGTGCGTGATGGTGACCTTGGGGGCGGTCTTGTCCATGAACTGCGCGAGGTCCGGGCCCTGGACGCGGTCCTTGGCGTACTCCAGCGCGTTCAGGTAGCCGGTGGAGAGCGTCGCGATGGCCTTCGTGCCGACCATCATGCGGGCGAACTCGATGATGCGGAACATCTGGCGGATGCCCTCGTGCTTGTCACCGATCAGCCAGCCCTTGGCGGGATGGCGGTCGCCGAACGTCATCTCGCACGTGTTGGAGACCTTCAGGCCCATTTTGTGCTCGACGTTCGTGGCGTAGGCGCCGTTGCGCTCGCCCAGCTCGCCGGTCTCCCAGTCGAACTCGTACTTCGGCACGAGGAAGAGGGACAGCCCCTTCGTGCCGGGTCCCGCGCCCTCGGGGCGTGCGAGGACGTAATGAAGGATGTTCTCCGACAGGTCGTGCTCACCGGAGGTGATGAAGCGCTTCACGCCCTCGATGTGCCAGCTGCCGTCCTCCTGCTCGACGGCCTTCGTGCGTCCCGCGCCGACGTCCGAGCCCGCGTCGGGCTCGGTGAGGACCATCGTGGAGGCCCACTCCTTCTCGACGGCGATCGCGGCGATCTTCTTCTGCGCCTCGTTGCCCTCGTCGTACAGGACACCGGCGAAGGCAGGGCCCGACGCGTACATCCACACGGCCGGGTTCGCGCCGAGGACCAGCTCCGCGTACGCCCAGATCAGCGAGCGCGGCGAGGTCGTGCCGCCGATCTCCTCGGGCAGGCCGAGCCGCCAGTACTCCGCGTCCATGAAGTCCTGGTAGCTCTTCTTGAATGCGGCCGGGAGCGGGGCCGTGCTGGTCTCGGCGTCGAAGACCGGCGGGGTGCGGTCGGAACCGGCGAAGGAGTCGGCGAGGGTCGTCTCGGAGAGCCGTGCGACCTCTTCGAGGATGCTCTTGGCGGTCTCCACGTCCATCTCCGCGAACGGTCCTGTGCCGTAGAGCTTGTCGCGCCCGAGGACCTCGAAGAGGTTGAACTCGATGTCGCGCAGATTCGGCTTGTAGTGCCCCATGGCAAAGGCTCCGTAAGACTCGGGAGGAAGGATCGGGGAGGCGGGATTCCTCGTGATTCCTCATGCATGTACCAGTCAACTGCTCACGATGATGCTACCCGTCGGTAATAAGACGCAACCCTTCCCGGCGATGTGTGACGAGCGTCCCTCGGAACGCTTTCGGAAGGCCCTCGGGGCTCCCTGGCGCCACAATCCTCAGTAGTCTTGCGGTCATGTACGGCTACGACCAGAATCCGGGCGCCCAGCAGCAGTACGGCCCCCCGCCGCACCAGGCGCAGCAGCCGCATCAGGGCGGAGCGGGCGGGTACGGCGAGCAGCCGCTGTACCCGGAGCCGTCGCCGCCGTCGCTGGGCGACGCGGTACGGGCCTTCACGACGGGCTCGCTGGCCGCCGAGGACTTCCAGCAGATCTTCTCGACGTCGAAGGTGTACTGCCCGCGCGGCGACAACCCCGGCTTCCTGGCGCTGCACAACACGCAGCAGCCGGTCATCCCGATGTTCAGCACCCTGAAGGAGCTGCGCAGGTACGCCGGCAAGGAGTCGAAGTACTTCGTGATCACGGGCGCCGAGGTGATCGACCTGCTGCCGACGGGGTACGGCTTCGTGCTCGACATGGAGGGCGAGCACCGGATGGTGTTCGACGCGAAGGCGGTCGAGCAGATGGTGGACTTCGCGATGCGCCGGATGTACGGGTAACCGCCGTGCGGCGGATGCAGGGGTAACGGCCACCCGCCTGGTGTGCGACAGGGCCGCGCGTGGACAGGCCCGCGTGTGGGGCGGTCCGTTCGCCCGGTGTGCGACAAGTCCGCGTGCGGGGCGGCCTGTACGCCCGCGATACGGGTGACGCCGCACGCCCACCGATACGGGTGACCGCCGCACGCCCACGGCTCGTATGCGAAAGCCCGGCCTCGCGCTCGCGGGGCCGGGCTGCCTCTGTCATCTGCGGGCTCTGTCTCCTGCGGGTCCCTCTTCTGCGGGTCCCTTACGGATTCGCGGGACCCTCACGGGTCTCCCGCGGGCTCAGCCGCAGTGCTGCGCCCTCTCGTCGTCCGTCATCGCCCGGGTGTGCTGCGTCTTGGTGCTGGGCGCGTCGGGCAGGGGACCGGTGGCGTCGAACGGCACGTACCAGTAGTAGTGGCCGTAGTACGGGTCCCCGAAGTGCATTTCGTAGGTGCCGGTGACGTGCTGCATCTGGGCCTCACGCGTCACCCAGCCGACCTCGCCGGGCCGCACGTCGACGTTCGTCTGGTCCGTCTCGGTGTGTGAACTTTCCCAGCTGTGCGAGTAGTTGGTCTGGATGGACACCTTGAAGACCTCGGCGAAGCCGTACTCGGCGCTGAGGGAGACGCCGACGCTGTTCGACTCACCGGTGGTGTCGGACCAGCCGACGGTGGAACGCTGGAGGTCGGCGGTGCAGTTGTAGGCGCTGTCGCCGACCTGGTGCGCCTCGCCCATGGACACCTCGGGCGCCGCGTCGGGATGGAAGACGCACAGGTCCGTGCCGTTGTCGCACTTGTCGAGCAGTTCGCGCACGGTGGGGGTCTCCTCGGCGGACGCGGTGGTCGGCACGAGGGCGGCGCTGGTGGCGGTCATGGCGGCCGCGAGCAGGATGGAGAGTCGGACTCTTCTGTTCATCGCTGTCTCCGAATGTGGGGGGAACGTCAGGAAACCGAGGTGTGGGGTGCCTCGGAAGTGGGGGCCCGGGGTCAGAGACCAGGGGCCCGGGTCAGCTGAAGCCGACGGACTGGGCGCGGTCGTTCATGAAGGAACCGATGTCCGGCGCGTTCTCGTCGAACGGCCCGTCGCGGTCACCGCCGAGGTCCGGCTCCGGGTAGAGCCAGATCCAGCAGTTGGCCCAGGGCTGTACGGAGGAGACCCGGTTCTTCCACTCGTCCGGGAAGTCGTACTGGTACTCGATCCAGCCGTCCTTCACGCAGGGCGCGGCCC
Source organism: Streptomyces sp. NPDC088725 (assembly GCF_044751305.1). Classification (NCBI taxonomy): domain Bacteria; kingdom Bacillati; phylum Actinomycetota; class Actinomycetes; order Kitasatosporales; family Streptomycetaceae; genus Streptomyces; species Streptomyces sp. NPDC088725. Next base: position 213,483 of record NZ_JBIVLO010000004.1, on the reverse strand, counting down.
CGGTGATGGTCAGCGAGGATCCGCCGAACTGGGTCTCGTCGAAGAAGGTGCCCTGGATGACTTCGCCGGCCTCCAGGGTCCGCGCGTCGGAGTTGAACTCCTTCATCTCCGTACGGAACCCGGTGTCGGCGGCGCTCGTGCCCTCGGCTGCCGAGCGCGAGGAGGCGGGCGCGTCCGTGACGGCGCCGCCACTGGCGGCCTCGATGGCCTCGGGGAAGGTGGCGAAGCAACTCTGTTCGCCGGTACGGCTGTCCACGACGCAGTGTCGCGTCCCGGTGGAGCCGGCGTCGGCGGGGCTGTGGTCGGCGGCGCCGGCCGACGGTGCCACGACGACGCCTGTCACGAGCAGTGCCGCGGCTGCGGTCGCCAGCCCGCTCGTGCGGGCGGTTCTCTCCGGCATACGCAACTCCCTTTCAATCCGACCAGTTGGTCGGTGGGGCGCTTGCTCGGTAATGCACACGTCAAAACCGGATGCCCGTAATTGCCCGCTATTCGGGGATGGCGCCGCAGGTGGCGTCCTGTGTCATGCCCGATTGGTGTGGCGCGCCGGGGTGGGGCGTGGCGTCAGGGGGCGCACCGGGTGCTCCGCCGAGTGCCGCGCCGGGCGCGCGGTCTGCCGCAGGGGAATGCGCCGCGGGTTGCTAGATGTTAAGGATTCAACTAAATTGGCCGCGCAAGACTCCCCGAGGAAGGCCCCTCATGCCAGCTGTGACCGTCGAAAACCCGCTGACTCTGCCCAGGGTGGCGGCCCCGGCCGACACCGTGGCCCGCCCCGTGCTCGCCGTCACGACCGCGCCGAGCGGATTCGAGGGCGAGGGCTTCCCTGTGCGGCGCGCGTTCGCGGGCATCAACTACCAGTACCTCGACCCGTTCATCATGATGGACCAGATGGGCGAGGTGGAGTACGCGGCCGGCGAGCCGAAGGGCACCCCCTGGCACCCGCACCGCGGCTTCGAGACCGTCACGTACCTCATCGACGGCTCCTTCATCCACCAGGACAGCAACGGTGGCGGCGGCACCATCCAGAGCGGCGACACCCAGTGGATGACGGCCGGCTCCGGCCTGCTGCACATCGAGGCGCCGCCGGAGTCGCTGGTCATGTCGGGCGGCCTGTTCCACGGCCTCCAGCTGTGGGTCAACCTGCCGGCGCGCGACAAGATGATGGACCCCAGGTACCAGGACATCCGCGGCGGCCAGGTACAGCTGCTGACGTCCCACGACGGTGGCGCGCTGCTGCGCGTCATCGCGGGCGAGTTGGACGGTCACGAGGGCCCGGGCATCACGCACACCCCGATCACGATGATCCACGCGACGCTGCGCCCCGGCGCCGAGATCACCCTGCCGTGGCGCGAGGACTTCAACGGCCTCGCGTACGTCCTCGCCGGCCGCGGCGCGGTCGGCACGGACCGCAGGCCGGTCAGGACGGGCCAGACCGCGGTCTTCGGCGACGGCGGCTCGCTCACCGTCCGCGCGGACGAGACGCAGGACGCCAACACCCCGGACCTGGAGGTCGTCCTGCTGGGCGGCCGCCCGATCCGCGAACCGATGGCGCACTACGGCCCGTTCGTCATGAACAGCCAGGCCGAACTGAAGCAGGCCTTCGAAGACTTCCAGCAGGGCCGCCTGGGCACGATCCCGGTGCCGCACACGTAACACCCAGGTACTGACTGCGCGGGAGTCCCCGCCGAACCCCTGCTCGTCCCGGCTTCGGTCGGTGCGGACGGGGGTTTCGTCTGTCCCGGCAGTTGTCATGCACCCCTTGAGTACCATTGCCTCGGTTGAAAACCTCCCATATCGCGCTCCGTTGTGGTGGAGATCCGATGGAAAGCGATCATGGGGAGGAGGCTCAGTTCGACGGGGAGGACGGCAGGGACAGCAGTACAGGTGACCACGAGGTGTTCTGACGACTGCTCATGCGGGCGCGGGCCGGTCAAGATCACGTTCAAGGACCAGGACGTCCTCCAGCGGCACCTTCAAGACCACTCAGAACATGACAGTGCGGAAGGTCCAGGCCTCGAACCGCTGATCGCCCACCTCCCGGGGGCGATCGCCGGAAAGCGGGTCACGGACAGGAACGGGGGAACTGTGAGCGACCTGTCAATCGACTACGCAGTGCTGAACAGAGTGAGAAACAACCTCGACCACATAGCGCACCTGATGAAGAAACCCGGCCAGGAGATGGAGCGCATGAGCTGCGTCTCCATGGGGGTGCCCGAACTCGCCAAGCGCATGGACGACTTCGGCGACGAGTGGTCGTACGGCATCAAGCAACTGACGAAGTTCTCTGAGAAGGCGTCCAAGACGCTGCTCAAGGTGAAGGAGACCTTCGAGAAGCTGGACCACGAACTTGCCGAAGTGAACAGGAAACAGGGCAACGGCAACGGGGGCGGGAAGTAGTCATGGCCGAGGCGAAACTGGAGGATTTCCCAGCCCTGGGGTTCGTGCCCTGCCCCGGAGACCACGCGGCGGCCGACGACGTGGCCAAGACGGTTCGCAGAACGGCCAAGGCGCTCGTCGAGGTCTGTCAGGTGCTGCACGGTACCGGCGCCGGCGACTGGAAAGGGAAGGCGGCGGAGGCCTTCCGGGAGACTTTCGACGACGAATTCCGCCCGCGTATGGACGAGGCCCGCGACTCGTTCGGCCGTGCCGCCAGTGCTCTGGAGGACTGGGCGGAGCACATGGAGGACGCGCAGGCGGCCGCCGTACGGCTGGAGATCCGGGCGGCAGAGGCCGACGAGCAACTGGGCCGGGAGCGTGCCAAGGCAGACAAGCTCAAGAACGCCGCCGATGACGCGAAGGAGGCCGAGGACTACGAGGACAAGGTCCAAGGTGCCGGCCGGGCGGTGAACGCGGGCGAACAAGTGCTGGAGGAAATCCGTCGCAAGGGCCGCTGGATGCAGAAGGAATACCAGGAGTACGGCAAGGCGATAGCCGAACTCCTGCGGCACGCCATGGACGTCGCGCCGAACGAGCCCGATATTTGGGACAAGCTCGGGAAGGCCATCGAAGGATTGGGCAACGCCCTGGCGGACCTGCCGGGTCAGATGGGCGACCTTCTCGCCGGCATCGGGGACTGGATCAAGAGCCACGCGGACTGGATCGGCGTCGCGGCCTCCGTCGTCGGCGTCGTGGCCATTTTCTGTCCGGTGCTCGCTCCGCTGGCCATCGGGCTCAGCGCGGTTGCGTTCTTCGCGCACGCGTCCTCCTACGGGTGGAGCGGGCTCTGGCCTCCCACCGGCGACCGGATCGGCAACTGGCTCACACTGGGCGGCGACGCCCTCGGAATGATTCCTGGCGTCAGCGGGGCGAAGGCCGGCATCACAGCCGGTCTCAAGGCGGGGCGAGGGGCCGGCGAACTCGCCAGCGGCGCCAAGGTCGGCATCACGACGGCGAAAAACGTGATGAAGGCCGCCGACCCGGTCGCTGCCGTAATCGACAAACCGGTGATGTCCGTCGCCACTAGGCTCGGAGTCTCGCGCGGTGCTGCCCTGACCACCACAGAAGGCATTCAGGCCGCCGCCCAGCTCGCATGGACGGCACCGACCGCTGTCAACGCCTACGAGACGAGCGCCGGTCGGTACGAAGCCGCCAACTGGGGCACCGCCGTGGGCAATGTCGCGGGGGGCGCCGGTGGTGGCAAGTTCGGTGGACTCGTCGCCATCGCAAGCAGTATCGGCTTGGGCGCCTGGGAGTTGACGAGCTGATGGCCTCTACGGATACACCGACTACGACCGTGCCCTCCAGAGAGGCCGTTTCGCCGGCCGGCGTGCCGGATTTCTGGTTCGAAATACCCCCAGGTTTCACGGAGTTCGATCTCGACGAGGATCCCGAGGCGCGCATGCTGCGCATGGCGGACGCGACCGACTCACTGTTCGCCGACGCCACGCCGACACAGAAGTTCAGCCTCGTGGTGTCGAGCGAGTACATCCTTCAGACGATGATCGCGGCGGGGGCTGAGCACGTGTCGAGCTGCCTGTTGCGCATGCCTGGGGACGCGCTGTCCCAGGGCACTCTCTGTGTGATCGTCGAACAGCCGGACGCCGGCCCGCGAAGTCAGGACAGGCAGGGATCGGCGAAACGCACGGCCGCCCAGTGGCGAGAGTTCTATCCGGACGCCGAGGTCGGGCTGGTCATGCTGCCATACGGCATCTCCGCCCTCTGCATACAGGATCAGGACCTGCTGATCCCGGGAGCACTCTTCGATCTGGACGAGCCTGTTCCCGCCACAGTTCGGCAGGTGCAATTCTGCGTGCCGCTCAAGACCGGCCCCGGATCAGTTCTCTTCGTCTTCATGACCGAGGACATAGACCACTGGGCCGACTATCTGGAGGTGCTCAGCGGCATCATGAGGTCCGTCTCGGCAGATGAACCGCGCCAGGAAGACAATCCGGAGGTCGGCGGCGCGCCGAACAGCGAAGGAACGGAGCGACAGGCATGAGCGGCGGCGCGGAGGCAGCGGAGGAAGCACGGAAGAGGCGCACCCGGTTTCCCTTTCTGCTGGCGGTCGGTATCGGTTGCTATGTGCTGGCCGTGATCGCGGGGACATTCCTCCTGGCGGACGACTTCGGCTTCGGCCTGCTGATACCCCTGTGGATCGTGCACGGCGTGCTTCTCGTCGTGTTGCTCCGAAAGCTCGGAGCCAGGGAGTCCAGTGCGTACGCGATGCTGTTCATCGTCGGTGCGTCCCTGATGTCCGTGTATATAGCCCATGTGGCGCACGACGACCTCCTGTTGCAGCGGCGGGGTGAGAAGGTCACTGCCACCGTCGTCAAGGAGTGGCTCGACCCGGCGCAGGGACGCAAGGCCCGGGACTCCCACTACGCACTGGAGCACCAGGACGGCACCGAGGTCCCGGGCCCGGCCATGACGACCACGTCCGACCTCTACGACGTCGGCCAAAAGGTGACGGTGATCGAGGACCCCGACGGTGAACTCCGCCCCCAGACACCGGGCCAGGCGGACGCCACGGGCGACGCACTCAGCTCGGCGGCCCTGGCGCTGGCCGCGCTCGGCGCCGTCGCCTGGATGGCGTGGCGCGGATCGGACGCGGCGAGGCGCCGGAACGAGCGGAAGAGGCCTGGTGCCGCCGGAAGGGCGTACAAGACTCTCACGAGGGATCACTCCACGCGGGAGGAGCAGGAGGAGAAGCTGCGCGACGCCCTGCGCGGGTATCCCTCCGACCGCCGCGGCTACATCAAGGTGCGCCCCGAGGAGTACCCCGATGTGACACAGCGGCGGGCTGCCCGGATCGCCTGGGAGATGGGGCTACGTGCGGAGGCCGTCGGCAATCGGGGTTCGTGGCGCTTCGGAGAGACGGTGGTCGAGGAGGTCCCACAGGACTGAGCGCTCGCGCCCATGCCTGCCCGAGGTATGAGTAGTACGCGAGCGGCCTGGTCCCGGTCGTCCCTGGTGGGGACGGAGCCCGGGACCCGGCAGGAACGGTCGGCGTCAACTTCCAGTCCCACACGGGCTTCCTGGGCGCGACCCGCGACGACTCCTCTGGCTACCAGCCGCTGGGCGCGCGCATGTACGACCCGGTGGTCGGCCGCTTCCTGTCGGCGGACCCGGTCCTGGACCTGAACGACGTTCTCCAGTCCAACGGTTACTCGTACGCGCACAACAACCCGGTGACGATGTCCGACCCGACGGGTCTGGCGATCAGCCTCACGGGGTCGGAACGCGCGGCGGCGCTGGCGGGCGCGGGTCTGTCGGCGGCTCAGGTGGCCCAGGCGCAGTCGATGATGGGCAAGTCCCTCTCCTCGGTGATCATGGCCGTGGCCTGGGAGACCCTGAAGGACTTCATCGGCATCAATGACGCGCTGTCCTGCTTCGGCGGCGACATGTGGTCCTGCGGCGGCCTGATCATCGGCGCGATCCCGTGGACGAAGCTCGGCAAGATCCCGTCGGTCCTGAAGGCCGTCAACCGCACGATCAACGCCATCGAGTCCTTCCGCGCCGCGAAGAGGGCGGCGGAGATCGTCCTCAAGGCGGCGAAGGCGGCGGAAGCGGCTGCCTTGCGGGCCAAGAAGGCGGCGATCGAGAAGGCCAAGAAGGAAGCCGCGCAAAGAGCCAAGAAAAAGGCGGCGGAGGCGGCGAAGAGAACCGCCGACAAGGCGGTCTCGGTCACCAAGAAAACCGGCAACCCGGTCCAGAAGCAGGCCCAGGCGAAGGCTGCCCCGAAGGTCTCCACCGTCAAGGCCTCGTCCGGAGGAGGCGGCAGCAGCAAGGGCAGCGGCTCGAAGCCGGGCGGTAACTCCGGCGCTTCCTCTCGTAGTAGCGGGGGCGGCTCCAGCGGCAGCGGCGGCTCGGGCAAGACCGAAGGGGGCGGCGGCGGGTCCTGCGAAACGAGCAACAGCTTCGTGGCGGGCACCAAGGTCCTGATGGCCGACGGCAGCACAAAGCCAATCGAGCAGGTGAAGGCGGGCGACAAGGTCGTCGCGACGGACCCGAAGACGGGTAAGTCCGAGGTCCGCACGGTGACGGCGGAGATCAAGGGCCAGGGCCTGAAGCACCTGGTCAAGGTCACCATCGACACGGACGGCGAGAAGGGCTCGAAGACGGCCCAGGTCATAGCGACCGACGGCCACCCGTTCTGGGTTCCGGAGCTGGGCGAGTGGATCGACGCCGCGGACCTGAAGCCGGGCCAGTGGCTCCAGACCAGCGCCGGCACGCACATCCAGATAACGGCCGCAGAACAGTGGACCGCCCAGAACACCACGGTCTACAACCTCACGGTCGCGGACCTGCATACGTACTATGTGCTGGCTGGGGCTACGCCGGTACTCGTTCACAACTGCAATGGGCGAGATCCCGTCAATGGCGGACTCGATGATGACACCTACGATCGAATAGATAGTGCGCACGGCCCAGATGTGGCCGATGGTGTCGATTACCAGGTGCAGAGGATGCATGACGGCTCCTCCACTGCGGCGGATCACGATCTTCCCGGTATCGGACATGACCCTGACGCGCTGGGTTCCTACTTTGCATCGTGGCGAGGCAAGATGACGCACACGGACACCAGGACTGGATCGCGTGTGGCATACGATTCCAGTAGAGGTGTGCTAATTGTTACGACCGGCCGTAACATCCACGGGTTTAGGTACGGTCAGGATGCCTTTGAAAGCGGGAGGTATGTGACGCCATGAGGGTAAAGGTTGCAGCCACAGTGACGCACAGTGGAGCCTTCTTGCGGTTGACGGAGGTGCAGAAGCAGTTGATTTGCGAGACGCTTATGTTTCACGCGGATCGCCCCGATGGGGACCGTCCTTCGATTGTGCGCCTCGGCGTCGATCGCGCAAGCGCTGCGCAGGTAATGAAGAAAGTTGGCGGGCCGAATTCTGAATTCCAGCTCAATGAGATTCACGTACTGTTCGCAGCGTTGGTTTCCGCCCCAGCCTTGATGTCCTCTGAGGAAGTGTTCTATGAAAGAATCGGCTTCTTTCGAGAACAGGCATTGGCATTGGCCGCCGGGTTGGTGAGTTCCATCGGGGCAACGCCTGACAGGGCCGGAGATTCTTCCGGAAGCGCTTAACCGGGGGCTCTGCCTTCATGCAGTTCCGTGAGTCCGCATGGGTTTGTGAGGGCACGCAAGCGCAAATATGAAGCCCCGCCAGATCGCTTCTGGCGGGGCTTCTGCACTTCGTGACGGCAGTAGTTGACGGCAACGTCAGCGGACGAAGGCGGCGCACGATGGCGGTTCATCGCCGTCACTGCTGGCCGTCTCGGTGGTCTCCGGGCTGCCGAGCGCGGTGCTGAGAGTGTCGATAGCGTCGCGCTGCAGGCGGATTCGGACGTGCGAGTAGACGGTCGCGGTGACGCCGATGTGGGCGTGGCCGAGGAGTTCCTTGATCACGACGAGTTCGACGCCCTGTTCCAGGAGGAGGGTCGCTGTCGAGTGCCGGAGGTCGTGGAAGCGGATGCGGCGGAGGCCGGCCTTGCGGAGGAGAGTGGTGAAGGTTCGGGTGAGGTTGGTCGGGTCGATCGGTCTGCCCTGAGGGGTGGTGAACACGTACGCGCTGTGCTGCCTCGCGGTGCCTGCTGCCTCGCGCTCGCGCTGCTGCTGTTCGTGGTGAAGCTTCAGTGACTGGACGCAGCGGGGAGGGCGATGCGGCGTTCGGAGGCCCGCGTCTTGGTAGGCAGCGTGGTGAGCCCGCCTGTGCTGGTGCGGCGGATGGCGGCGGTGCCGGCGTCGAGGTCGAGGAGGAGTTCGCCCTTGCGGAGTCCGGTGTGGAGGGCGAGTTCGAACAGGACGTGCAGCCAGTGGCCTTGGGCTGCGGTGAGGAATTGGCGGGCCTCCTCAGCGGTGGGGGGTTCGAAGCGTCGGAGCTGTGGTGTGTCGGCGCGCGGATGTTACGGGCGACGTTGCGCGGGGTCTCCTCTTCGCGGACGGCGTGTTCCAGGGCGGACTTGAGGACGGAGTGGACGTAGGCCGGCTCCGGCAAGGCTGACGGGGGCGGCTCGTGTACGAGTAACAGCTTCATGCCGGGTGCGAAGGTCCTGATGGCTGGCGGCACCACCAAGTCGATCGAACAGGTGAAGGCCGGCGTCCGGGTCATCGTGACCGATCCGGAGACCGGCGAGAGCCGGGTGGGGACGGTCACCGCGGAGATCACGGGTGAGGGCCTCAAACACCTCGTCAAGGTCACCATCGACACCGACGGCGACAAGGGCACGGAAACAGCCGGGATCACCGCGACCGACGGCCCCTCCTTTCTGGGTCCCCGAACTCCGCCAATGGATCGACGCCACCGATCTGAACGCCGGCCAATGGCTCCGGACCAGCGCGGGCACCCACGTCCAGATCACCGCGATCACCCGCTGGACCAGCCACGGCACCACCGCCCACACCCTCACCGTCGGTGACCTCCACACGTACTATGCGCTGGCAGGGACCACGCCGGTCCTGGTTCACAACTGTGGTCATGGGGTTGCAACTGAAGACGATGCGATGCTTGCTCTCAACCGTGCGGAAGAGTTGCAGGCGTCCCGCAATGATTACTTCATGGCGGACGTGAAGGGCACCACGGCGGTAATTGGTGTGTCTTCAACTCTCAGACGAAGACGTTCACCACTCGGATCGGAATCAATGGGGGCGGCGCAATGCCTTCCGGGTGGACACTTCGACCGGGAGAGGAATTCGTGCAGGCGGCTGGACATGCAGAGGAAGGGATCCTTAACAGCTTGGGGGCAAATGAGCATGCAGTGTTCGGTGCGGCATCGCGAAACTTCTGCGTTGCCATCTGTTCGCCCATGCTGAACGTTCGCGGGGTGACGTTGGGTGGCGCAGGAATCCGCGGTCATGCTGCACAAAACTCCCCATTCACAATCTTCTGGGCCACTGGAGGCTAGAGGGACATGGAGATTCCGTCAGAAATTCAGGCAATTTCGAACGCTTCGGACTCTGAGCTGATGCTGATCTGTGCTGCAGCCGCGGAACGGGGGGTGACTTTCTGTCGAGCCCTAGGCCCTTCGGAGTACTTGACGTGGGTCGATGCCTCGCTTGAGCTTGCTTGGGCGGCAGCTGCTGGCGAGTCTGTCCAGGACGAATGCGCCGAGGCGTTGGATGGGCTGGAGATGGAACCTCAGGACGGCGAGGGTGGTTCTTCTCGCCCAGAGTTCTATGTGGCTCAGGCGGTGGGGCTCGTGGGAAATGCTCTTGCCGTCTCCTTGAGGCCTTCAGCCCCGAAGGCAGAGATGTCTATCAACCCTCAGGTCACTGCTCTCCATGCTCGATTTCAAGCTGTCAGGAGAAAATCCCGTAATTGTAAGGTACGGAGAAGAGCCTCCTCCTCCAGGGCTGCTAGTGCAAATGGAGATTGACGCCGAGCGTGAGGTCCTTGCGCTTCTTTCTCAGGGGTCAGAAGATTCCGCTCAAGGTGTGATTGGACGCTCGGTGGCAACCCAGGCGCAGGTATCAGCAAGCGCATTTTCCGTGCAACTGACTCCTTCTATCGAGGCGTTTGTCGAACTAAACAACTGGGAAATTTGAGAGGCGATCTTAACTCAAGAGTCCGCGTCATAAGGTAAGTATCTGAAAACCCATGTAGCCCTTCCCGGAGCTGTTCCGGGGAGGGCTACATGGCGTCTTGACGGCAGTAGTTGACGGCAACGTCAGCGGACGGGTGCTGCACAAAGCGGCGGGCCGTCGCCGTCGTCGGGGTTGGTGGCGGCCTCGGAGGACTTGCCGAGGGTGCGGCCGAGGAGGTCGATGGCGTCGCGCTGGAGGCGGAGGCGGACGTGGGCGTACACGGTGGCGGTGACGCCGATGTGTGCGTGACCCAACAGCTCCTTGATGACGACGAGTTCCACGCCCTGTTCCAGGAGGAGGGTGGCGGTCGAGTGCCTCAGGTCGTGGAACCGGATCGCCCTCAGACGGGATTGACGGAGCAGGGCGTTGAAGTGGCGGCTAAGGGTGGCGGGTTCGATGGGGTGCCCGTCCAGGCGGGTGAAGACGAGACCGGCGTCCACCCACTCCGCACCGGCCTGTTGCTTCTCCTGGGTCTGCCGGTCGCGGTGTTCTCGCAGCAATGCGACACAGGCGGCTGGGAGGACGATGCGGCGTTCCGAGCTGATGGTCTTGGTGGGCAGGGTGGTGAGGCCGCCCGTGCGGGTGCGCTGGAGGGTGCGGCGGATGCTGGCGGTGCCGGCGTCGTGGTTGAGGTCTTCCCAGCGCAGGCCGAGGAGTTCCCCCTTGCGGAGTCCGGTGCGGAGAGCGAGTTCGAACAGCGCGTGCAGGCGGTGGCCCTGTGCGGAGGCGAGGAAGGTGCGGGCCTCGTGGGCGGTGAGGGGGTTGAAGCGGCGTGGGCGGGGTGTGCCGGTGCGGACGTTGCGGGCGACGTTGCGCGGGATTTCCTCCTCTCGGACGGCGTGCTCCAGGGCCGACTTCAGGACGGAGTGGATGTAGGCGAGCGTCAGCGGTGAGAGGTACTTACGGCAGCACTTCCCAATGGCGCAGCAGCGGGGCCGACGGTCGGCCTGAGCATCGGGCTTGCGCCGGGCGTCGATGCCGCGAGCGCAGCACTGGCAGACGGTCCGCAGCCCGTTCAGCCAGGTGCGCACGTCCTTCGCGGCGAGCTTGGCGAGCTTCTTCTTTACTGCATCGCGTACAGGACCGGCTCCGCGTCCGGCTCGCGGTCGGGCTGGAGCGTCCAGGTCTCGTAGCGCAGGACCGAGCGAGGGGTCACCGTCCCCACCTCCGGTTGGCCACGGCCACCTTCGCGCTCAACTCCTCCGTCGGAGTCGGCGTACGTACGTCCTCGGGCGGCACGTCCCACTCCCGGCCACCGCGCGGCGGCCGAAGCTGCACGTGCGGCCCCACATGCCCCATCACCACGCCCACCTTGCCGCTCCGCCGGTCGACCACCAGGGCGCCGGCATCGGGCGAGACGGTGTGCCCGTCGGCATCAGGGGTGGGGGCCGTCATCGTGACCACCCCGGCGAGGCGGCGCGCGACCGGGCGTCCAGTCGCAGGGCGGGAACACATGGGGTGGCGCTCTTTCGCACGGTGACGCTCCTCGGCGGCGTGGATGCGTGCCCCTGGGCCTGTTGGTGCCACAGGGTCGGCACCGATCCTCACGCCGGTCACCGGGACGAAGGAACCTCCGCCAAACCCCACTTCGGGACGTCCTGCACCGTGTAGAACGTCCCTAGTGCCGTCCTGAGACAAGGGGGGAGACTCGTGCCGAACGAGAGGCTACGAGCCGTCATGGCGGCGGGAGGCTGGACGTACGCCGCACTCGCTCAGCAGGTCGAGGTCGACCCCAAGTCGGTCGAGCGCTGGGTGAACCTCGGGCGTATCCCACGTCGTGCCACAGCCCTCCAGGCGGCCAAGGCCCTGGGAGAAGACGTGCACGCACTCTGGCCGGCGCTCCGCCAAGCCCGCCCCGCCCGCGCCATCAGCCCCGAACTGGTCGCGCTCTACGACCAGCGGGCCGACATCCCTGTCTCGGCGTTCACCGACCTGATGGCCCAGGCCCGGGAACGGATCGACATCCTCGTCTACGCGGCCGTCTTCCTCCACGAGGCGTACCCGCGGCTGAACGAACTCCTCAGCGAACGCGCCGCCGAAGGCTGCACCGTCCGCATCGCGATCGGGGACCCCGACAGCGACAACGTCCAAGCCCGCGGCCAGGAGGAGCGCTTCGGCCACGGCATCGAATCCCGCTGCCGCCTCGCCCTCATGCACTACAGGCCGCTCGCCGGCACCCCCGGCATCGAAGTCCGCACCCACGAAACCACGCTCTACAACTCCCTCTACCGCGCCGACGACCAGCAACTCGTCAACGCCCACATCTGGGGCGTCAACGCCTACGCCGCCCCCGTATGGCACCTTCGCCGACACGAGACAGGCGGCATGTTCGATACCTACGCCGACAGCTTCGACGCCGTGTGGGCGACGGCGACGCCCGTACGAGAGGAAGGCTGACCGTGGCCCGCACCGAGTACTACGACGACCCCACCGCCCCCAAGCCGAACAGCATGGTCGTCGCCGCCTCCGCCGTCGTCACCGACGACCACGGCCGCATCCTCCTCCAGCGCCGACGCGACAACGACCTATGGGCACTGCCCGGAGGCGGCATGGACCTCACCGACTCCCTGCCCGGCACAGCCGTCCGCGAAGTCAAGGAAGAAACCGGCCTCGACGTTGAGATCACCGGCCTGGTCGGCACCTACACCGACCCGAAACACATCATCGCCTACACCGACGGCGAGGTCCGCCGCCAGTTCAACGTCTGCTTCACCGCCCGCATCACCGGCGGCCAACTGGCAATCTCCGACGAATCCACCGAACTCCGGTTCATGCCGCCCGAAGAGATCGAGCAACTGCCGATGCACCACACCCAGAGGCTCCGGCTCCAGCACTTCCTGGAACACCGTGAAAGCCCCTACCTGGGCTGAACCGGCTGACGGCAGTAGCTGACGGCAACAACCCCGCACAACCACGGACACCCACGCACATCACCGGACCAGCAAACCATGCTTGACCTGCGAAAAAGCAGGTCGAGGGGCTCGCGTAGCACACGTACTATGTGCTGGCGGGGGCTACTCCGGTCCTCGTTCATAACTGTGGAAACGCGTCCGTTGACGAGCTTGCCGATGCAGCGACTGGGCCTTATAAGAACGCCAAAATCGATACTCGTACCGGCAAAATCGCTCGCGGTCAAAGCAATGCTGGGAGGGCATTGCAGAAGCATGCGGACCCCAGTCGAGGGCCGGTTCATGCGAGTGAGTTCCCGACTCTTGCTTCGGATTCAGAGCGCACTGAAATGGGCGACAACATGGTCCTTGAGTTGCTGACCAATCCAGGTAGTACAGACACAGTGGGTTCTGCCTCGGCGCACTATGGAGGCACGGTTCGCGACATCTGGCATCCGGACGGTAGCTACGGTGCACGCTGGAGTATGCGCGGAGGCGGGCTCACATTCGAAGGGTTCCTCGGATGAGGATAGTAGAGATCGCGGGACGCAAGTATCGCCTCTTCCTTGTGGCCAGCATTCATGAAGAGGTCAACTATGTGGAATGTCGAGCCATGGACACTGGGGATTGCGTCTGTGAGATCCGCATAGATGCTGCGGATGTCCTCTGCCTCATGCCGACACCGAGGGAGGTCGACGTGAACGTAGTGGCCGAAGCGATCGCTTACGCGAAAGACGTAGCGCACCCTTCGGATGGTGTGTCGAGAAAGTAGGACTAGTTCGCCAAATTGTCAGAGAGCCCCACCGGCCAGAGCGTCGGCGGGGCTTTCTGATGTGTTCGACGGCAACGCTGACGGCAACGTCAGCGGACGGCGGCTGCGGTGGGAGGGTTGTCGGGGGCATCGTCGCCCTGGCCGAGGGCGTTGCCAAGGGTCTCGATGGCGTGGCGCTGGAGGCGGAGTCGTACATGGGGGTAGACGCCGGCGGTGACGCCGATGTGGGCGTGGCCGAGGAGTTCCTTGATGACGACGAGGTCGATGCCCTGTTCCAGGAGCAGGGTCGCGGTCGAGTGGCGGAGATCGTGGAAGCGGATTGTCCGGAGTCCTGCGCTTTGGAGGAGACAGCGGAAGCGGCGGGTGAGGTTGGTGGGGTCGAGCGGTCTGCCCTTCGGGGTGGTGAAGACGAGCCCGCTGTCCGTCCAGCCCGTTCCGGCTGCCCCACGTTCTTCCTGCTGTCGTTCCTGGTGGGTCTTGAGGGAGTTGATGCATTCGGTGGGGAGGGCGATGCGGCGTTCGGAGGCGCGGGTCTTGGTGTGAAGGATGGTCAGGCCGCCGGTGGGGGTGCGCTGGAGGGAGCGGTGGATGCTGGCGGTGCCACTGTCGAGATCGAGGTCGTCCCAGTGCAGGCCGAGGAGTTCGCCCTTGCGGAGTCCGGTGCGCAGGGCGAGTTCGTACAGTGCGTGGAGCCGGTCGCTGCTGGCTGCGTGGAGGAACTGCCGGGCCTCGCCGCGGTGAAGGGCTTGAAGCGCCGAGGGCGGGGTGCGGGGGTCTTGATGTTTCGGGCGACGTTGCGGGGCAGGTCGTCTTCGCGGACGGCGTGTTCCAGGGCGGATTTGAGGACCGCGTGGACGTACGTCACGGTCAGCGGTGAGAGCCGCTTGTCGCAGCACTGGCCGATGGCGCAGCAGGCTCGCCGGGCAATGTCCCGGTTCTGGGTGCAGCACTGGCAGGTGGTGCGGAGTCCGTCGAGGAAGGTGCGGACGTCGCGGGTGGTGAGCCGGGCGAGCTTCTTGGCCCCGAGGCCGGGGGTTGAGGTGGAGGCGGATGGAGGCGGCGTAGCGGGTGTGGGTGTTCTCGCGGAGCTGGTGGACGGCGACAGCGTCGAGCCAGTACGTCAGGTACGCGGCCACGCTGCCCTGCGAGGTAGAGACGGGGAGGCCGCGGTTGCTGTTGGCGATCTTCTCGGTGAGCTTGGCCAGGGCCTCCTTCCGGGTGGTGCCGTAGACGCGGACGCGCTTGCGGGTGTTGCCGGGGGCGAGGACGTATCCGGCGGCTTCCCAGCGGTGGTCCTTGCGCTGGTAGACGTCCCGTCGCCGTTGGCGCGGGAGCGGGTGCGGCGGGTCTTGCAACAGCTTCGTGGCGGGCACCAAGGTCCTGATGGCCGACGGCAGCACAAAGCCGATCGAGCAGGTGAAGGCGGGCGACAAGGTCGTCGCGACGGACCCGAAGACGGGTAAGTCCGAGGTCCGCACGGTGACGGCGGAGATCAAGGGCCAGGGCCTGAAGCACCTGGTCAAGGTGAACCGTTCCGGGTTCGGTAGAGACTCGATTCCGTGAAAGGATTGAGTCATGGCACGCCCCTCCTCTTATCCCCCTGAGCTGCGCAAACGAGCGGTCCGCATGGTCGTCGAGGTCCGCGGCGATTACCCGAACGAGTCGGCCGCGTTGAGGGCGGTGGCCCAGAAGCTGGGCATCGGTTCGGCCGAGACCTTGCGGAACTGGGTGAAGCGAGACGAGATCGACTCCGGGCAGCGTCCGGGCACGACGTCGCAGGAGTCTGCGGCGATGAAGGCGTTGAAGAAAGAGAACGCCGAACTGCGGCGCGCGAACGACATCCTGAAGGCTGCGGCGTCTTTCTTCGCGGCCGAGCTCGACCGGCCACACACACGCTCGTAGCGTTCATCGACGAGCACCGGGCCCGCTTCGGCGGTGTCGAGCCGATCTGCCGCGTGCTCACCGAGCATGACTGCAAGATCGCCCCCTCCACCTACTACGCGGCGAAGAAACGCGCCGCGGAACCCTCAGCCAGGCGGGTGCGTGATACCGCCCTCAAGGACCTGATCACCGAGGTCCATGAGACCAACTTCCGCGTCTACGGCGCCAGGAAAGTCTGGCGCGAGCTGCACCGACAGGGCCACGCAGTGGCGCGGTGCACCGTCGAACGACTCATGCGGGAACTCGGCATCGCCGGCGCCGTCCGCGGCAAAAAGGTCATCACCGCTGCTGGGCCGCCGACTTCACCTACGTCAAGACCTGGTCGGGAGTGGTCTACGTCGCCTTCGTCGTCGACACGTTCTCCCGTCGGATCGTCGGCTGGTCCGCCGCCATGTCGAAGGAGACCAAGCTCGTTCTGGACGCTCTGGACATGGCCCTGTGGCAGCGCGACCGTGAAGAACATCCGTACCGGCGGGGGGAGTTGATACATCATTCCGATGCCGGGTCGCAGTACACGAGTTTCCGGCTCGCCGAGCACCTGGGTGCCGCCGGCATCGCGGCCTCGATCGGCTCGGTCGGCTACGCCTACGACAACGCCCTCATGGAGTCCGCGATCGGACTGTTCAAGACCGAGCTGATCAAACCGGGGCGGCCCTGGAGGACTCTCTCCCAGGTCGAGCTGGCCACCGCGGAATGGGTGGACTGGTACTGCCACCGTCGGCTCCACGGTGAAATAGGGCACATCCCGCCCGTCGAATACGAGACCAACTACTACCTCACGACCACGAAACCCCAGGTCACAACCACAATCTGAGGTCTCTACCGAACCCGGAACGGTTCAGTGCGTGAATTGCCAGGCGGACTATCCCAGCGTTGGCAATTTCGTGCCTGGGATCACCGCTGAGCCGGGCGGTCCGTGGGGAAGGTAGAGGGGTAATGAATCTCTTCGAGATCGAGCTGTCGAAGTTCGACTGGGCGCGTATGGAGTGCGGTTGCGGTGGGAGTGCTGCTCATCTCCCCGAGAAGGTAAGGGAGTTGGTCACGCTCGATGAGGGCCATGGCCGTGGTGAGGCGTTCATCACGGCTCTGCATGACCACGTGATGACTCCGGCCGATGGCCTTGTGTCGGCGTCGTCCGCCTTTGTGTCGACGGCCTTCGCTGCTCTGACGGGGGACCTGTCCGAGCCTTCCAGACGGGAGACGCTCGGCTGGGTGCTGCGGATTCTCGGGCCGGCTGTGGACACAGAGAGTGCTGCGGCCGAGGCATGTGTTGACGCGGCGCGGCAAGGATTGTGGGTTCTGTATGCCGAGGTGATGAAGGGCCCATCGGAGGCTGGTGCGGCTTACGCGTTCGAGTCGCTCATGCTGATCGAGGAGGACCGGGACAGGCTCCGCGCGGTACAGGCCGCTGCAGGAGACCGCCTTCCGTGGGACCTGAAGTCGGAGGAGATCTGACCCCGGCGAAGCATGTGCTTCACCGTCTTGAGACGGGCAATTGCGGCGGACTCCACCTCTGAGCGACGCTGATCTGGGGGGTCTTTTGCGCCGGCTCAGTTTGCCGAATTCGGGCCTTTGGAACGTCAGCGGCTGGCAGTGCTCGTTTTCTTCAGACCTTCCGGAAAGTGATCCCCTCCGATTCGGCTGCCCGCGTGCCGCCGCCCCGCGGCCGTTGACCGGTCGCGGGGCGGGCTGGGGTGCGGGGTTGAGGGGGTGAATGCGGGTCAGCCGATGCTCAGGCGGCCGCCTGCTGCCTCCAGGACTATTCCGGTGATGTAGCTGGCGCGGTCGGAGGCCAGGAAGACGACTGCCTCGGCGATTTCCTCGGGCTCCGCGATGCGGCCGAGCACCGTGGTCTCGCCGATCGCCTTGAGGGTCGCTGCGTCCATGTCGTCCGTGCCCGGGGTGCGGACGGGGCCGGGGGCCACCGCGTTCACTCGTACGCCCTGGGTGCCGTATTCGGCGGACCAGACCCTCGTCAGCTGTTCCAGGGCCGCCTTCGACGCCGCGTACATGCCGGTGCCCTTGGTCGTGACGGCGGCGGCGAGGGTGCTGATGTTCACGATGGAGCCGCGGCCCCGCTCGGCCATGCCGGGGGCCAGGGCGCGGGTGAGCAGGAACGGCGCCTTGGTGTTGACGTCCATGTGGAGGTCGAACCTCTCGGTCGTCATCTCCGAGGTGCCGTAGAACTGGAAGATTCCGGCGTTGTTGATCAGGATGTCGACATCGCCGGCCTCGTCGGCCAGCCGTAGTACGTCGGCCTCGTCCGTCATGTCGGCCTGGATGAACCTCGCCGCGCCTCCCGCCTTCTCGATCTCTGCCACGACGTCCGACCCGCGCCGGGCGTCCCGGCCGTGCACGATGACCTCGGCTCCTTCGTCCGCCAGTTGCTTGGCGATGGCACGGCCGATCCCGGAAGTCGCTCCGGTGACAAGGGCGGTCAATCCGGACAGTCCCATTTTCTTCCCATCGCAAACGGAGCCGCACGTGGGGCGCGGCTCGATCCATGCCTGCCCACCAGCGCGCGTGGGCCGACCTGTTGATGAAGGTTACTGGGATAATGAAGGTGATGCAATCGATGTAGTTTCTTGGGCTGATCCCGGTTCGGTGGGTGCCTTCTGTTGCGGAGCGCGGCAGGAGAAGGGGCTTGAGGGGGCGTCAGGGCTGCTCCGGCGGGCGGGTGTTCATGCGCCTTCACCCGTCCGGGGGTGTGAAGCGGGACAAAACACGAGACCCGTGGTCGGGTGGGGGCGTGCAGACGTCGTCGCGGGTGCCCCTGCTTCCTGACAGTGCCCGGCGCCTCGCCGCCTGGTGCGCGGTGTTGCTGCTCGTCTCCGGGGTCGTGGCCGTCGGGATCTGGCTGAGTGTCACCTTCAAGACGGCCATCACGCCCGTCCTGCTCGCCCTGCTCGGCACCGCGCTGCTCGGGCCGCTGTTCCGGCGGCTCGTCGCGGCGAGGATGAACCGTTCCCTCGCCGCCGCGCTGACCTGCGCGGCCGTCGTGGGTGTGGTCGGCGGCGCGGCCTACGTCGTGGTCAGCGCGCTCGTCGACACCGGCGACCAGATCGTCGCCTCACTCAAGCAGGCGGGGCACAGCCTGGCCGACCACTTCGGTGGTTCCGCCGGGACCTCGCTGGACGACCTCGCGTCCAACGCCAAGAGCCTGCTGGGGAAGTTCGGCGCCACGGCCGCCTCCGGACTGATCACCGGGATCAGCGTCGTCGGCGAGCTGATCGCCACCGCCGTACTCGCGCTGCTGCTGATGTTCTTCTTCCTGCGGGACTCGAACAAGGCGGCCGGCGCGCTCAGAGGGCTCGCCCCGCGCGCCACCGGGGAAGTGGTCGAGGCCATGGCGCGCAGGGCCTTCGGGGCGGTCGAGGGGTTCATGCGCGGGACGACCGTCATCGCCTTCATCGACGCCTTCTGCATCACCGTCGGGCTGCTGATCCTGCGGGTGCCCGGCGCGCTCGGGCTCGGTGCGCTGGTGTTCGTCGGCGCGTACATCCCGTACCTCGGCGCGTTCCTGTCAGGCGCGGTCTCGGTACTGGTCGCGGTGGTCGACCGGGGGTTCGCGATCGGACTGTGGGTCCTGGGCGTGGTCGTGGCCGTGCAGGTGCTCGAAGGGCATGTGCTCCAGCCCATGATCCAGAGCCGTACGGTGCAGATGCACCCGGCCGTGGTCATGCTCGCCATCACCGCGGGCGCGAGCGTCGCGGGCGTCCTGGGGATGCTGCTGGCCGTGCCGCTGACGGCGGCCGGGTTCGGGGTGATCGCCGAGCTGCGCGGACGTTACGGGCACGACGGGCATGACGGCTTCCCCCGCGGGGGGCCTCGGTCGGAGGGTCCCCCCGCTTGAGGGTCCCCGGTCCGAGGCCCCCCGCCTGACGGCCCCCCGCCTGACGGGCCCTCGCCTGACGGGCCCTCGCCTGACGGGCCCCTCGCCGGGGCCGCTCGGGAGGTTCCCCCTCGGGAGGTTCCCCTCGGGAGGATCCCTCTCGCGAGGCCGGTCACGAAGAGCCGCCGGGCACGGGCTCCGGTTCGGGTTCCGGTTCGGGGTCGCCCACCGGCTGAGGCTGCCGCTCCGGTCCGGTTTCGCCCACGGGCCAAGGCTCCCGTTCCGGCCCCGTCTCGCCCACGGGCCGAGGTCGAGGCTGTCGCTCCGGCCCACGTTCCGGCTCGGCCACGGACTGAGGCCGTGGCTCCCGCTCCGGCCCGGTCTCGCCCACGGGCCAAGACTCCCGCTCCGGTCCGGTTTCGCCCACGGGCCAAGGCTCCCGTTCCGGCCCCGTCTCGCCCACGGGCCGAGGTCGAGGCTGTCGCTCCGGCCCACGTTC